>NZ_JAFHKI010000021.1 GCF_016937615.1 Pseudomonas lactucae
ATGGCGGTGTATCAGTCAGCACATGCAGTGCCTGACACTCAGCTATCGGGGGCAAGCCCCCTCCCACATTTGGCCTGTGGTGGGGCTTAGTTGCTCTTCACCGCATAGTCCGGCTTCTTGTCATTGCCAGGAATGTACGGGCTCCACGGCTGCGCGCGGATCGGCTCCTGGGTCTGCCACACCACCGAGAACTGCCCGTCGGCCTGGATCTCACCGATCATCACCGGCTTGTGCAGGTGGTGATTGGTCTTGTCCATGGTCAGGGTGAAGCCCGACGGCGCGGCGAAGGTCTGGCCGGCCAGCGCTTCACGCACTTTGTCGACGTCGGTGGACTTGGCTTTTTCCGCCGCCTGCGCCCACATATGGATACCCACGTAGGTGGCTTCCATCGGGTCGTTGGTCACCGCTTTGTCGGCGCCCGGCAGGTTGTGTTGCTTGGCGTACGCTTTCCAGTCGGCGACAAATTTCTTGTTCACCGGGTTCTCCACCGACTGGAAGTAGTTCCACGCGGCGAGGTTGCCCACCAGTGGTTTGGTGTCGATGCCGCGCAGTTCTTCTTCGCCCACGGAGAACGCCACCACCGGTACGTCGGTGGCCTTCAGACCCTGGTTGGCCAACTCTTTGTAGAACGGCACGTTGGAGTCGCCGTTCACGGTGGAGATCACCGCGGTCTTGCCGCCGGCGGAAAACTTTTTGATGTTGGCGACGATGGTCTGGTAATCGGCGTGGCCGAACGGGGTGTAGACCTCTTCGATGTCTTTGTCCGCCACGCCTTTGGAATGCAGGAACGAACGCAGGATCTTGTTGGTGGTGCGTGGGTACACATAGTCGGTGCCCAACAGGAAGAAGCGCTTGGCGCCGCCGCCTTCTTCGCTCATCAGGTATTCCACCGCCGGGATCGCCTGCTGGTTCGGCGCCGCACCGGTGTAAAACACGTTCGGCGACATCTCTTCGCCCTCGTATTGCACCGGGTAGAACAGCAGGCCATTGAGTTCTTCGAACACCGGCAACACGGATTTGCGCGATACCGAGGTCCAGCAGCCGAACACCACGGCGACCTTGTCCTGGGTCAGCAACTGCCGGCCTTTTTCAGCGAACAGCGGCCAGTTGGACGCCGGGTCGACCACCACCGGTTCAAGCATCTTGCCGTTCACCCCGCCCTTGGCGTTGATCTCGTCGATGGTCATCAACGCCATGTCCTTGAGAGACGTTTCGGAGATGGCCATGGTCCCGGACAGCGAGTGCAGGATGCCGACCTTGATGGTCTCGGCGGCCTGTACGGTCCAGGTCATGCCCATGGCGACGATGGATGCCGACAGGGTGAAAGCCTTGATCAAGCTGCGACGCTTCATTGGTGTGTTCTCCGTGAACCCGGTGTTGTTGTTGAGCTGCAGAAGGTTGATCAGGACGTTTGCAAGGGTTGTGCCTGCTTCGTGGCGGGCGTGTGCGGCGCCGCTTTGAGCGCCTGGTGACACGCGAGCAAGCACCGAAATGGCGCCGTAAATGTACGGCGGTGCGTGGGTGCACCGTCACGGTGCGTGGAGGGCGCGGCGCTTGAATTATCTACCGCCTGTGGGGTTTTCAGATGCGCAGGATGGATGGGCATCAAAGCCCGCGCGTTGCGCCGGGCCGTGCTCAACAGATATTCAGGTGCTCCATGGACGACCTTTCACCTCGCGACAAACGGGCGTTAACACCTCAAGCCAATCCCAAGCCTGTCCCGCTCAGCCCCGCGTTTATCAACATGGACGATGCAGCCTGCTATGTGCATGAAAAAATCGGCGCAAAGCGGACCGTCGAATATGGCAGCGTGATTTTCCAGCGTCTGTCGGACCAACTGTTCGTCGCCAGCGAGCCCATCTCCAGCAAGGCTACGACATTCAACTTCACCCTGTTGCTCGACCGCGAAAGCGCTTCGGGCGAGTTCGTTCATCCTGCGGGGCTGCGCATCGTCGCCAGCCTGCATTCGCACCCGGATACCCTGGATTCGACACAGCGGCTCAATCCGAAGTGGACGCCGCAACAGGTCAAGACTTTCATGAGTTTCTACTCAACGCTGGATATCGACTTCAACTACCAGGAGCGCAGACGCTTTACCGTGGCGTATCTCTCAGGCCCAGACGGAGCGTTGCTCAAGTACCGGCCCAGCGGTTCGGCGGCCGAGACCGGTTTTGTTCATTGGCTTAACACCTCGGGCCCATGGGAGTCGCCCCACGCCCATGACGGCACGTTGGAAGGCCTCTACAAAAAGCTGGCTTCTGTCGGGCGGCTGACTTTTTTACAATCAAGCCCCGCCTGGGGCGGCTCGGTGGGGGCTGTGCCGCGCGGTTGGGTGCCGTACCAGCCCTTCGACGCCCCCTCTCTGCCCGTGGCGTGCGGGCCGGTATTTACCGAGTTGGAAAAGGCCCTGGCGTACGCGCAGCGACGTTTCAACCGTGAGCCGAGCCAACGGCAACGGGCGTTCATATTCAAGCGAGGGCAGATTGAGCAGTACCTGGCTTCGCAGCCGCAACAGGCTGCGGCGTTGGGTTCGGTTGATCGGCAAAGCTTGCCGGTATTTCCCGAGGGCTGTCATCTGGAGGGTATCCATATTCACTCCAAGGTCTTGCCGGGACCCTACACCGGCGCCCAGGCCTGGCTGTATCAAACCTTCATCGCGCCGGCGGAGTTGGCCACGCAGATTGCCCAGTTCCGTCACTACGCACGCTCGCCCCAGGCGACCCTCAACGCCTCGCTTTACGTACGACTGCGCGATGAGGCGATTTTGCGCTACCGGTTTTCCGCTTCGCCTGCGGAGTCGCAATTGTTCATCGAGGACGAGGCCGGCGCGGTCAACGATGGCGGGATCCAGGCGCAGTTGGACGCAGGCCAACTCATGCCCCGTGCCTTTGTGTTGCGCGTGGCTGACGCCGCCGAGTTGAGCGTGGTCAAGACCAGCGCGCTGTGGGACAAAATCGGCGTGGTCGATAGAACTTGGCGGCCTTTTTCAAGCCTGCCCGAACCGCAACTGAGCCCGGCCTTTATCAGCGCCGACGACGCGGCGCGCTGGGCGCATGAGCAGATCGGCAGCCGGCGGGGTGAACCCTTCGGTGGCGTCGTCCTGCGGCTCGGTGTGCGTTACTACGCGACCGCGCCGCTACGCAACAGCTTTGAACATGGCGTGTTGCTGGCCAAGGACAGCGAGGGGCACTTCGTTTTTCCCGGCAATGGTCTGGTCGAGGCCTTCTATCACGCGCATCCGGCGCAAGCCGACGTTCCGGGCTTCACGGCGGACCAACTGACCCTGCGCAATAATTTCTTCTCCGTGGCCGGCCAACTGTTCAGCATCCAGAATCGAATATTCGCCACCACCCACTATTTTTCCGGGCCCGATACGGTGCTGCTCAAGTACGTAAGCAGTGATTCTGCGGCTGAGAAAAACCTGTACCAGCAACTGCGAGACGGTACGCTCCCCGTCTCCAGCGATTTTGAAAGCACGGTCTGGGCGTTGGCCGAGGCCGGCGAACTGTGGGTGCTGATCGCCGACGCAGTGTGGGGCGGCGTGCGTGGGCGAGTCACTCGGGGGTGGCGAATCAGAACCCCTGTGAGCCGCGATAACGGCGTGGCGCTGCAACCGTTTTACACCGAGGCCCGCGAAACCCCGGCCGACGCGGTGCTGTTGGGGTTGGCTAACGCCGGTGCGGTGGGGGGGGAAGTCAGTACAGGTTTTGTACTCAAGCACACCCGTGAAGAAATCTTCGTCGCGACCTTGTCCACCCTCGGCAGTGAACCCTTGTTTGCCCTGGATCAACTGTTTCCCACGCGGCCCGACGGCCAGGCGCGCTTACCTTCACAGTATCGACTGGAGGCGGTTTACCTCAGCGCAGGGAAAGAGCCGGACTACGCAGCGGCGCGGGAAGCCTGGCTGGCTGCGGCCTTCTTTACCCCGGCGCAGGTGCTGGCCGCAACGCGCCAGGCGCGCGCGACCCGCGCCATTCAGGACGCCGACCGAGGGTTGTCGCTGTACCTGTACGCTGTGGATACCGCCTTACTCAAAATCAAAGTGCCCGAGGCCACGCTCACCAGTCACCTGGTCAAGCTCAAGGCCTCCGGGGAGTTGGACGACAACGGCGCTCAAGCGGCCCTCGTCGCCGGCACGTTGAGCCCTCGCAACTACGTGCGCAGGCTGATGACGGCCTCTGACCTGTGGGTGCTCAAGCGCGGAGAGCTGTGGCGAACGGAGGGCCTGGTGGACAGTCGCGACGTGCTGCTGCGCCGCTACGACCGGGCGCCCTTGAGCCGTGCGTTTTTATCGGCGCGCGATGCTGCGGTGCATGCCCATGAACTGATCGGCCCCCGCCGGGCGCACTGTTTTGGCGGCTACGTCCTCAAGGGACAGGACGGTTTTTTCGTGATCACCGAGCCAATGCCGAGCAGCGCAAATCCGTTTATTTACCGGCTGTTCACGCCCCTCGACAGTCAAGGCCCGCTGATCCCACCGGAGCATTATGAGGTGCACGCTCGCTATGGCTCGCACGAGGCATTATCGAGGGTCTCGCCCGAATGGGTCGCGCAACGCGGTTGGACGCGTGAAGAGGCGTTGATCAACTTGCAGATGTTTTCCACGGCCGAGATCGGTTCAATCATCTCGACGGGGCGTACGGCGTATTTATCGGGGGCCGACGATTGCCTGTTGGAGTACACCCCGACCGAGTCCCCGGCGCAACAGGTGCTGATGGCCAATATCGACGCGCAGGCCGGCAACGACCGCCTGCAGCACAGGCTTGACCAAGGGCGTATCCGGCCGGCGGACTGGGTTACGCGATTGGCCCAGGCCGGGGACCTCGGAATTATTCTGGGCAACTCGTTGTGGGGGCCGCGATCGGCGGTATTCAGTGATTGGACGCCGGACTTCGTCTACGCCTCCAGCACTGGCCCGCTCGCTTATGTCACCTACGCGCGGTGTTTACCCGCGCCGATGATGCCGCGCGTGACCTTCACTTGCGCGTGCATGATCGCAATCTTGCTGACCCCTCCTGTTTTGCATTCATCCTCAAACACAAGGACCGTCAGCAATATATCGCGACCGAAGTGGTCAGCATCAATGCGCACAAGCTGTTTGATCTGCGTAGCTTGTTTGTCGCAAAAGGCTTGAACGATTATGTGTTTCCCGAAGGCTTCGGCTTGCATGCGCTGTTTCGTTCGCAGCAATGGGCCAGGCAGGGGCTCAGTCCGGCGATGGCCTGGTTGACGGCGTATTTCGTCACGCCCCCGGTGCTGTACAACGCGCTGTTTGAAACCCACCGAGACACGGCGCAAAGCCGGCCGCTGTACTTTTCGACCCTGGACGGTGCGCTGCTGCGCTATGTGCCTTCACCCATCGATGTCGGTTCGGGCGGCGTGGCGGACAAGCTGTTGATCGAGGAGGCGACCCAGCTGTACTCCGGCCAGAAATCGCCCCTGCAATTTATCCGCGATTGGACGGAAAAAGGCCTGCTTGAGGTGGTGCGCACCAGCCAGTGCTGGGACGTGAGCGGGCTGGTGAGTAATACCTGGAGCGGTTTCCAGGCCATGAGCCGGCGGCGATTGGGGCCGGCATTCGCCACTGCCGATGATGCTGTTCGGCACGCGGCCGGGTTAGTGGGAGGCGGACGTCGTCGTCCTCTCGGTGGGGTGGTGCTCAGGCTGGTCAATGGCCTGTATGCGGCGACTGAACCTGTGGCCGTGCCGCTTTCGGGGTTCTCATGGCAGTGGATTTACCCCGATCAGTCCGTTGAAAACGGGCTCTACCCCGCAGGCGCTACCACGGTTGCCCGTTATCGGTCCGTGCTGGACCAGGAAGTGCCGCTGCTGTTATCGCCGACGCAGCGCGACCTCTACAAAACCATGATCCCCAGTGCGGTACTGGCCAATCTGCTGCACCGCGAGCCGCATATCAAGTGTGAATACCTGTTCGGGCCCATGGGGTCGATTCTCAGCTATCAGCTGTCGGGCTCCGCTGAAGAGGCGCGGCTTAAAGAGCGTCTCAAGGCGCTGAATCAGGCCAGAGGCGACCTTGCGGACAATGCGGTAGAACAACAGTTTCGCAGTGGCGCGCTGTCGCCTCAGGACTTTGTCATGCAGGTGGCGAAGGCCGGTGAGTTGCGGGTGGTGCAAGATCATGCGCTATGGGGGATCGCCAGGCGAATCACCTTGGGGTTTGTACCCCATGCCGTTATCCCTGAGCCTGTGCAAGTGCGCCAGGTATTCGCCGATGTGCCCTGCAGCCCGATCTTCAGCCGGGCGTTCGATGCGGTGCGTTATGCCCAGCGCGTGGCGACGCGGCAGGCCGCGGTCGCTTTCGGCTACGTGCTCAAGGCGGTGAACAAGCCGCTGTACATGACGACCTTGCCGCTTGTGCGCGAGACGTTTACTGACCTGCGACGCGTGTTCGTCGATGGCCTGTTGCCCCAGGGTTATCAATTGACAGGCATGTATTTGTGCGCGTCGGATGAGGCGATAGCCGCGTCAGGGGATGAGATGGCCAGGCATTTTTTTGCACCTCAACACATCGTCAGCGCGTTGGGCTTCCTGCGTTCACGTAATGGCAACGGATGGCCGTTGTACCTGGTGTGCAACGATGGGGCGCTGTTGCAGTATGTATTTTCAAAGCATGCTTCATTGCTGGCGCTGACTAACGAGGCGCACCGTCAGCGTATGCAGCTGCTCGAAGGCTCGCTCAAGGTGCTTGATTACGTTCAGAACCTGGCTGGTAACGGTGAGTTGACCATTCGTGTGACCAGTTCGATATGGGGGCGCAAGGAGCAGGTCACGTATGGCTGGGTGCCACGCAGAGCGCCCCACGCGTTTATCGACGATCCGTATTTTCATTCGTTCTGTGGGCCGCTGTATTTTTACGCCGATGATGCGGCGCGTTTTGCCCATCATCGGCTCCAGCCAACCCGTGAAAAACAGTATCTGGGCGCGGTACTGGCACCCAAGGATACGGTGGGTTTTGTCTCGCTCGACCCCGTGGAAGATCGGAGGATGGGGAACTGGAAAACGCAGTCGCGGTTGTTCCGGGCAGGCAGTCCCGGGCTCGACGTCCCCGACGATCATGAGCTGAGCACTTACAAGGTCGCGGCGGTGCAGGCCTTCTTCCAGGCAATAACGACCACACAAAGTCGCGAACCACTGGACCAGCGCTTGTTGAATAACTTCGTACCCAAGGATGATTTGCGCGACTACATCGCGGTGGTCCAGCGTAATTTGCCGCAGGCCACGGGTTGCTACTTTTCTTGCCGGGGCGGTGCGCTGCTCAAGTATGTACCAGCCTTGAATGACGCCGAAACCCAACTGCTGAGCACCGACACATGGCCGACGCCCAGCAGGTTGGTCAGCCGGTTGCGCGCCCTTGGGCACTTGTCGGTACTGGAACCCGATGCCTTCTGGACCCACCGGGGCGTACTGGGCGAGGAGTGGAAGCTCAAGGCGGTGGAGCAAGCGCAACCGGAGGTCGGCGATTTCTGGTATGTGCGACCCAAGGATGAACTCTAAGCAGGCGTGCTATCCCTTTGGCTGAACAACCGCGCCAATACCAGGCGGTCCAGAACCCAGATCAGGATCAATGAAGCGCCGACCAGAGGGAACATAATCGCCAAGCCCAGCATGATGACCATCGCGGTTTTCCACTTCGGCAAGTCATGGCGCAACGGCGGAACCCCCAGGCCGCCCTGGGGCCGGCGTTTCCACCAGATCACCACGCCACTGACCGCGCTGAGCAGAATCATCAGGCACACCACCAGCACGATCAGTTGGTTGACCCAGCCGAACATCTTGCCCTCGTGCAGCATCACGCCGGTTTCGGTGGCGCGGGCGACGAGGTTGTAGTGTTCCCAGCGCACGTCGGCCAGGACTTTGCCGGTGTACTGGTCCACGTGCAGGGTGGCATCAAAGCGCGGGTCGTCGGCGAACACGGCAATGGTGAATACGCCGTCGGCGGTGGTGGGGAAGGTGATGCTGTAGCCGGGCTCGACCTTGCGGGCGGTGGCCAGGTCCACCACCTGTTGCAGGCGAATGGTCGGCGCGGCGGGGGCCGAGTGCAGGGCGCCGTGGTTCATGTGTTCGGCATGGTCGCCGGACATCGGCATCGGCGTGTTTTCCATGGCCCAAGGCACGGTCTGTTGCGTTGCGGTGTTGAGGACGCGGGCCTGCTGATCGGACTGCGGCACGTCGTTCCACATGGCGGCGGGGAAGCGGTTCCACAGGTCGGCGTATTGCTTGCCCCAGAAGCCGGTCCAAGTCATGCCGCTGAGCAGCATCACCAGCAAGAACGCTGCGCCCCAGAAGCCGGCGACGGCATGCATATCGCGCCAGAACAGCCGTCCACGGCTGCTAAAGCGTGGCCACAACACCCCCGCCGAAGACTTGCCGCGCGGCCACCACAGGTACAGGCCCGACACCACCAGCATCACGCCCCAACCGGCGGCGAGTTCCACCAGCCGGTCGCCGAGGGTGCCAATCATCAGCTCGCCGTGCAGTGCGCGGGCGATGGCTTGCAGGTTGTATTTCGCGTCCTGCTCGCCGAGCACGGTGCCGCGGTACGGGTCGACGAACACCGTGATTTCGCGTCCGCCGTTGTGCAGCACAAATTGCGCGCTGCTGGTGGCGTCGGCGGGGGGCAGGTATTTGCTGATTGCGCCTTGGGGGTAGGCCGCCTTGGCGCGTTGCAGTTGTTCGTCGGCGCTCAGTGCGTGTTCGGCGGCGGGGACGGTCAGCAGGTGGCCGTACATCAAGGGGTCGAGCTGGGGTTTGAACAGGTAGATGATGCCGGTGATTGCCAGCAGCACCATGAAGGGGGCGACGAAGAGGCCGGCGTAGAAGTGCCAGCGCCAGGCCAGGTTGTAGAAGGAAATTTTTTGCTTGTTCATCATCGGGCTCCGCAAGGCTTTGGGTTTTTTGTGTCAGGTACACCGCCATCGGGGGCAAGCCCCCTCCCACATTTGGGAGGTATTCCAATGTGGGAGCTGGCTTGCCTGCGATGCTTTTAGAAGCTCATGTCGACCTTGGTCCAAAGGGTTCGACCGGGCTCCTTGATGGCCTGCGGATCACTCGCCGGATAGCCGAACCCGGCATTGCCCGCCAGGTTCAGATGCTCGGCGTAGGCTTTGCCGAACAGGTTGTCGACGCCGGTGCTGACCTTGAAGTTTTTGTTGATACGGTACGCCGCGTTCAGCGAGAACACGCCAAAACCGCCGCTCTTGTCGTAGTCCTTGCCGACCACGTTGCCCTTGTTCGGGTCGATACGGTGTTGCGCGGCCACCACGCGCCACAGGGCACCGGCGCTCCAGTCGTCTTCGCTGTAGGTGAGGCCCAGGCGTGCATCCAGCGGCGGCATTTGCGGCAGGGGTTTACCGTCGCTGCTGTTCTTGCCCCAGGCGTAGGCGAGGGTGGCGTCGGCTTTCCAGTGGCGGGTCAGCGTGTACGCTGCGCCGAGTTCGCCGCCCATGATGCGTGCGTCGACATTGCGTGCCTGGGAGGTGGTGCCCATCATTCCAGGTCGGTAGTCGAACAGGATGAAATCGCGCACCTGGCCTATGTAGCCCGAGGCCCAGGCTTGGAGGTTGTCGGTTTTGTACTGCGCACCGAAGTCCAGTTGGGTGGTCTTCTCCGGCTTCACGCCGTCGAAGGCATTCACGGAACCGGCGGCGCCGGTGTTGGGAGAAAACAGCTCCCAGTAGTCCGGGAAACGTTCGGCGTGGCCCAGGCCGGCGTAGAGGGTGGTGGGGCTGTCGGCCAGGTCGTGCTCGTAGCGCATGAAGCCCGACGGCAGGGTGTCGGCGCGGGTGTCGTCGGCGGTCGGATTGGGACGGGACATCATTCCCGAGCCCGTGCGTTGACGAAAATCCTTGGCCGAGGCGCGGTCCAGGCGCGCGCCGCTGATCAGGCGGTCGCGGTCGGCGGCGTACCAGGTCAGTTCGCCGAACACGCCGTAGTTGTGGAAGTTGGCGTCCTTGGCGCGCGGCAGGTCCTTGTAGGTGTCGATGCCCATGCTGCTGCGTGCGCGGTGTTCGTTGGTCTGTGCATCCAGGCCGCCGATCAATTGCAGGTCGGCCCAGCGCCAGGTGGCTTTGACCCGCGCACCGAGGGTGCGACGGTCGACGTTGGAGGCCATCGGCCCCGCCATCATCCCGGTGCCCGAGGGCGTGCGCAGGCTGTAGTTATCCATCACATGGTCGGCGTAGTTGTAGTAGACCTGGGCCTCGACCTTGTCCAGCACCTCGCCGAGATTGGATTTTTCGAAGCGCAGGCCCAGGCTTTCGCGCAGGAATTGCGAGCCGTCCATACCGCGCCCGGCGTAGCGTGCCTCGCCGTCGCCACGGCCGGCGGTGAGTTCCAGCAGGGTGTCGGCGTCCGGGGTGAACCCCACGGCCACGTCGCCGTTCCACTTGTCGTAGCGCGAAGCCACGGTGTCGTTGTTGCCGTCCTTGTAGTCGTCGGCGTGGGCCTGGTTGCCGATTACCCGCACATAGCCCAACGGTCCGCCGGCGGCGGCATCGATGACCTTGTCGAAACGTCCGTTGGAGGCGGCCAGCACACTCGCATTCAGCCGTGTCCCCAGCTCACCAAAGTGTTCCGGCTCACGCTCGAACAGGATCGTGCCGGCCGAGGCGCCGGGGCCCCAGAGCACGGTTTGCGGGCCTTTGATCACGGTGAGGGTGTCGTAGGTTTCCGGCGAAATGTACGAGGTGGGCGCATCCATGCGGCCGGGGCAGGCGCCGAGCATCATGCTGCCGTTGGTAAGGATATTCAGGCGCGAACCGAACATGCCGCGCAGCACCGGGTCGCCATTCGTGCCGCCGTTGCGCACCAGGGCGAAGCCGGGGATGGTCTTGAGGTAGTCGCCGCCATCGCTGGCGGGCACGGGTTGACGCGGGTCCTTGGGGTTGGTGACCACGGTCAGCGGTGAGCTGGGGGCGATGGCGGTGATCACGGTGGGGCTCAGTTCATGCTCATGCTCTTCGGCATGGGCCTGGGGCGTCAGCAATGCACCGCATAAAACGGCGAGCACGGGGGTACATCCCAATCGGGTGTCGGCAGAAAACCTGGACATGACAAATTCCATCAATCAAATCGTAAACAACACGGCCAGCAGCCTGCGGCTGTCTGTCTAAAGTCGGCCGGGGTGAAGTAACGGTGTAAGAGGCTTACGCGGCGATGGGCGGCGCGCGGCTGCGGGCGCCGGGGAAGATGCTCCGCCGGGCATGGCCCAGGCGCGTGGCGGGGGTGAGGGCATTGGCCGGCGGCGGTGTACCGAGGGCCACGAATGACAAGCTGCCGGGCAGGGCGGGGCAACTGAACAGCAGGTCGCAATAACCGCACTTGGCCCACAGGGCGTGGTGTTCGGCCGGGGCTTTAGGGTGATGGGATTCGCCATGTTCGCCCGGCATGTCCATGGACATGCTCATCGGCATCGACATACCGGCGTGATGGTCCATCGGCATCGCTTGGGAAATCAGCGGACCGATAAAGATCATCAGCATGGCGAACAGGCTGATCCAACCGCCGCGCTTCACGCGGTGGTGTGGAGAGAGCCTGGCGCGAGGGGCGCCCATTGGGTGTTGGCCTATTGAGCGTGCTTATGCTCGTGAGTGGTCATCGGCGGCATCTTTTGTACCGAGACTTGCACCTCGACCTTGCCGGCTTTTTCGAAGGTCAGGGTCAGGGGGAATTGTTTGCCGTCGGCCAACAGGCTGCGGTCTTTGATACCCAGCAACATCACGTGGTAAGCCATGGGCGCGAAGGTCAACTCGCCTTTGGCCGGTACGGCGACATTCGGCACCTGTTGCATTTTCATCAGGTCGCCCTGCATCACATGCTCATGCAGCTCTGCTTTTTCCGCCAGGGAAGTGTCGGCACTGAGCAAGCGATCCGGGGTGGCGCCGGTGTTATGAATCACAAAGTACGCCGCGACGGTGGGTGCATTGGGCGGCAACTCCTGAGACCAGGGGTCGCTGACCAGCAGGTCGCCGGCCTTGTAGTCTTCGGCATTGGCGGCACTGAACACCGGCAGCAGCAATGCGGCCAGAAGCAGGGAAGATTTAAGCATGGCTGTTCTCCAGAACGGTTCTAAACGCAGTTCGCTTGCGAAGAAGATCAGACCGTTGGAGAGGCGCGGGGGTTGAGGCTCGGCCATTGCTGGCGCGGGGTTGGCGGTGCTGTCGACGGTGGCGGCAGGCTCTCGACCGCCTCGAACCGCGTGACGTACAACTGCGGCACATGCCCCGGCAACGCCACCAACGGCGCCCCGCCGGAGCAACACCAGCAATGCTGCATGGTGGAATGATCGTCCTGTTGCGGCGCCGGAATTTCCAGTTTGCCCAGGGCAATCGTCTTCAGGCTTGCGCCATTGGAAGAACAGAACCCGCCCCACATCAATTGCTTGACCGGGTCGTCCGTCTGCCGCATCGCATTGGCCAGCGGCATGGCAAAGGCGTTGAACAGCACTGCGAGGCAGGCGATCCAGGCAATTGCAAAGCGTTGACGGGCCATGGCGGACAATCCGTAGGGTTAAAGGAGCAGGCGCGTATTTAGCCTGATCGCAGGGGATAAGTAAAAAGGGGCGGTGTGGTTTGGTGTCGCAGTGGCTCAGACCGCCTTGGCGTGAAGCTTGAGGCCCAGCGCCTTCATGACTTTCATGATAGTCGCGAACTCGGGATTGCCAGTGCTGGAGAGGGCTTTGTACAGACTTTCTCGTCCAAGGCCGGCGTCGCGGGCTATTTGGGTCATGCCTTGGGCGCGGGCGATATTGTTGAGCGCTGAGCGAATCAGCAATCCGTCACCGGCGTCCTCCTCGAAAGAAGCTTCGAGATACTCCGCCATGTCCTCAGGGGTCGTCAGATGCTCGGCTATATCGAAATCTTTAAATTGAGTCATGGGTCACTCCTTTTTCTCAAATTCATCGGCAATTTCTTTAGCGCGCTCGATGTCGCGTTTTTGCGTTGATTTATCGCCACCTATCAACAGTAGGTAAACCACCTCACCTATACGCTTGAAGTACACCCGGTATCCAGGGCCGTAGTGGATGCGCATTTCGGATACGCCATTTCCGACGTTTACGCAGTCTCCAAAATTGCCCATTCTTGCGTTATCCAATCTTGTCAGCACGCGTCCATGGGCGGGTTTACTGCGTAGCGAATAAAGCCATTCCTGAAACTCATCAGATCTCTTGAAGTGAATCATCTAGGATCGTATTCCTTGGGATACATATTGGCAAGTTGTGACGCACTGCAAAAGCAGTGCATCCCCATCGCGGGCGCCGGAGCAAAACCGCGAGAGGGGAGGTTAGGGCGGAAGCTTTTGACTGAGCCAGCCAGCTTGTTCGGAAGTGTTTGTAGGGGTATTCGGCTTTCTACGGTCAAGCCTGAGAGCCGGCCGTTCGGCTGGTTATTCGTATAAACAGAAATTTCCGACAAGGTTTTGAGGTTGTCCCTAGGACACTCGATCTCTAGTCTCCGTACACCGCTGCAAACGCAGCGGTCGGGCGTCGCGGCCCGGTTTACCAATGCGCCTATGCGCCATTGTCCGCTTTCAGTTGGCGCTTTTTTATCGTCTACTGTGCGGCTATATGGTGGCTGTGCGCGGGATACCTTCGGGTATGCCGGGTTCATTGGTAACCGGTCCGCGAACCTGCGTACAGCTGCCACCCTCTATCGCGTCGCGGCGATCAGTGGCAGCTCCACTTACCAATGGAACTTCACAATGATTAAACCCACCCCCAATCCCCCCATCCGGCTGTTTACCGTGGCTGACGGATTCAGTACGGAAGACCTGCTGGTCAACCTTAGCGAAACACTTGCATCGGCCAATGCGCTGAGCTGTGACCTGGCGTTTGATTTGGAAGGCCCGAAACGAGAGGAATTGCTCGGCGTTGCGCAGTTGATTGAGCTGGCGCAGTTGTTGGCGGATCGCGTGCAGACGGCAGCAGTAGCTGGATGACGCAGTTTTAAATGTGGGAGGGGGCTTGCTCCCGATGGCGGTGTGAAGTCAGTCAATCAGTGACTGACACACCGCTATCGGGAGCAAGCCCCCCCCCACATTGGATCGGTGGTGTTTAAAGAAGGGTGATTGCCTGTAATGCCGACGCGACCGTTGGGAACTCCCGGTCTACGCTTGCCAACACCGGCCGCTTCAACACCAACACCGGCACCCCACGTTCTCGCGCCACTTCCAGCTTCGGCTCGGTAGCCGTGCTGCCGCTGTTCTTGCTGATCAACACATCAATCTTTCGTCGTTCAAACAACGCCCGTTCGTCCTCAATCAGAAACGGCCCACGCGCTCCGATCACTTCACACCGTTCATTTCCCGGATAAACATCCAGTGCTCGCAGCGTCCAGAACTGGTCTGCGGGGATTTCATCGAGGTGCTGCAACGGTTCGCGGCCCAAGGTGAACAATGGCCGCTTGAAGGGTTTCAGCGCTTCGGTCAGCTCAGCCCAATCAGCGACCTCTCGCCAATCGTCTCCAGGCTGCGGTTGCCACGCCGGACGCCGCATCGCCCAGCAGGCAACTCCACACAACCTCGCCGCCTGGGCCGCATTGCGGCTGATCCGCGCGGCATACGGATGGGTCGCATCGAGGATCAGGCTGATGCCTTCATCATGAACAAACTGCGCCAGCCCTTCAGCACCGCCATAACCACCGACACGCACCTGGCAGGCGAGATCGGTAGGCACGCGGCCCACGCCCGCCAGGCTGTAGATATGTTCGGGCCCCAAGGTCCGTGCGATGGCCAGCGCTTCAGTCACGCCGCCCAGCAACAGAATCCGTTTCATACCGGCTTGACCACGTCCAGCAGGGTAATCGGCAACGCCTGGCGCCACGTATCAAACTCCCCCAATGGCTGCGCCTGGGCCACGTGGATGCGGGTCAGTTCGCCGCCATGTTGAGCGCGCCAGTTCATCAAGGTCATTTCGCTTTGCAGGGTCACGGCATTGGCGACCAACCGTCCACCGGGCCGCAATTGTTGCCAGCAGGCGTCGAGCACGCCGTCGCGGGTGACGCCGCCGCCGATGAAGATGGCGTCGGGTGTCGGCAGCCCGTGCAACGCATCCGGGGCTGTGCCGCGAACCAGATGCAGGCCGGGCACGCCGAGGGCGTCGCGGTTGTGTTCGATCAGGCCTTGGCGGCCTTCATCGGCCTCAATCGCCAGCGCTCGGCAACTGGGATGCGTGCGCATCCACTCGATACCGATGGAGCCGCTGCCCGCGCCCACGTCCCACAGCAGTTCGCCCGGCATCGGCGCGAGGCGGGCGAGGGTCATCGCGCGCACATCGCGTTTGGTCAGTTGGCCGTCGTGCCGGAAGGCGGAGTCCGGCAGGCCGGCCAGACGCGACAGACGTGGGGTGTCGCTGGAGGCCAGGCAGTCGATGGCGACCAGGTTCAGATCGGCCGTGCTCAGGTGTTGCCAGTCGGCGGCCAGGCCGTCGAGGCGCCGCTCGTGCGCGCCGCCCAAATGTTCAAACACCGTCAATCGGCTGGGCCCGAACCCCGTCTCTGTCAATAACGCGGCAATCAACGCGGGGCTGCCACCGTCATTGCTCAGCACTAACAAGCGCACACCGCTGGCCAGATGCGCATTGATTGCCGCGAAGGGCCGCGCGACCACGGATAATGTCACCACGTCCTGTAACGGCCAGCCCAAACGCGCGGCGGCCAGGGACACCGACGACGGCGCCGGCAAGATCAGCAACTCTTCAGCCGCGATCTGTCGCGCCAAGCTGGCGCCCACGCCGTAGAGCATCGGGTCGCCACTGGCCAGCACACACACCGGTTCGCCACGCGTTGCCAGCACCGGTTCCAGGGAAAACGGGCTCGGCCACAGCTGGCGTTCGCCACGAATACACACCGGCAACAGGTCCAACTGGCGCTGAGCACCTATAATCCGCGTGGCGCGCAACAGGGCGTGCCGGGCGTTCCTGCCCAGCCCCTTGAAGCCGTCTTCACCGATGCCTACAACCGTCAGCCAGGGCGACATAGCAATTCCTTGAGCGACATCCGACGGGCAGGCTTTTCATGCCGCCGGACAAAGCAGGCATAATACCGCGCCTTTACCCGTCAACCGGTAGCCCCGTGAACCCAACGCCCGCTCTGAATACCTTGCGCCCCTCGGCTTGTCCGGGGTTGCTGCGTATCGTCCAGGCGTTGGATGGCGGCATCTGCCGGATCAAACTGGCCGGTGGTTCGATCAGCGCCGCGCAGGCGAACGCCGTGGCCGATGCAGCCCAAGCCTATGCCGGCGGTGTGATCGAGGCGACCAACCGCGCCAACCTGCAGATCCGTGGGATCGGCGCCGAGCAGGACGCCCTGATCGCGATGTTGCTCGCCGCGGGCCTGGGCCCGAACAACGCCGCCGGTGACGACGTGCGCAACCTGATGCTCAGCCCCAGCGCCGGTATCGACCCGCAGATGCTGTTCGACACCCGTCCATTGGCCGGGCAGATCCTCGCCACGCTGGAAAATCATCCGCGCTTTCACGCGTTGTCGGCCAAGTTCGCCGTGCAACTGGATGGCGGCGAGGCCCTGGCGATGCTCGAACATCATCATGACCTGTGGCTGTCGGCATTCGTGCGCAATGGCCAGACGTTGCTCGCGTTTGGCCTGGCAGGTTGTCCGGGCCTGGATGCGCCATTGGCCGCCGTGCGATGGGAGCAGGGGCACGCGTTGGTGGTGGCTGTCCTCGACGCGTTCCTTGAACTCGCCACCCCAGAGCAAACCCGCATGCGGCATTTACCTGTGGATAACGTGCTGGGCCGCCTGAGCCTGCCGCTGCTGCCGATCGAAGGTTTCAAACGCCCGCCCAGTGGCGCTTTGCTTCACCTCGGCACTTATCCGCAGGAACAAAAAAATCAATTCTACGTCGCCGCCGTCGCCCCCTTGGGCCGCCTGGATTCGTTGATGCTCAAGGGCGCCGCACAGCTTGCCAGCGATTACGGTGACGGCACCTTGCGCTTCACCCCTTGGCAAGGCGTGCTGCTGCCCAACGTCGAAAAACCCCACGGCGTGACCGAACGCCTGGCGCAACTGGGCTTTCTCTGTTCAATCGACCAACCCCTGGCGCGCATGACCGCCTGCACCGGTTCGAGCGGCTGCGCCAAAGCGCTGGCCGATACCAAGGCCGATGCGGTGCAACTGGCCGCGTTGCACACGGGCTTCGACGTCCACCTGTCCGGCTGCCCACGCTCCTGCGCCGCCGCGCACACCGCGCCGGTCACCTTGCTGGCGGTGAGCCCTGGTCACTACGACCTCTATTTTCGCGAGGCAGCCCAGCCGGGTTTCGGCCGGCTGCACGCGCGCAACCTTTCCATTGAAGCGGCGGGCGCCCTGTTGCGCGCTCGTCCACGGAGCAACACCGATGATTGATTACATCCGCGACGGTCAGGAGATCTATCGCAACTCCTTCGCCATTATTCGCGCGGAAGCCAGGTTGGAGCGTATTCCGGCCGACCTGGAAAAACTCGCGGTGCGGGTGATTCACGCATGCGGCATGGTGGATGCCATCGACGGCCTGCAGTTCTCCGAAGGCGCCGGCAAGGCCGGACGCGATGCTTTGGCGGCGGGCGCGCCGATCCTGTGTGATGCGCGGATGGTCTCCGAAGGCGTGACCCGTGCGCGCCTGCCGGCCAATAACCCGGTGATCTGCACCCTGCGCGACGACAGCGTGCCTGAGTTGGCGCGGGAGTTGGGCAACACCCGCTCCGCTGCCGCCCTGGAGTTGTGGCGTCCGCATCTGGCCGGTAGCGTGGTGGTGATCGGCAATGCGCCGACCGCGTTGTTTTACCTGCTGGAAATGCTCGACGCCGGTGCGCCGAAACCGGCGTTGATCCTTGGCTTCCCGGTGGGTTTTGTTGGCGCCGCCGAATCCAAGGCGATGCTGGCGGCCGATAGCCGTGGCGTGCCGTTCGTGATCATGCAAGGCCGCCTGGGCGGCAGCGCCATGGCCGCGGCTGCAGTCAATGCACTCGCCACGGAGGTCGAATAATGCCTGCACGCGGACGTTTGATCGGCCTGGGCGTGGGCCCCGGCGACCCGGAACTGATCACCCTCAAGGCCCTGCGCCTGCTGCGCGAGTCGCCGGTGGTGGCGTACTTCGTGGCCAAGGGCAAGAAGGGCAATGCGTTCGGCATCATCGAAGATCACCTGGTGCCGCAACAGACCCTGATGCCGCTGGTGTACCCGGTGACCACCGAAGCGCTGCCGGCGCCGCTGTCGTACGAGCAGGTGATCAGCGATTTCTACGACACCGCCAGCGTCGACGTGGCCGCGCATCTGGACGCCGGCCGCGATGTGGCGGTGATCTGCGAAGGCGACCCGTTCTTCTACGGCTCCTACATGTACCTGCATGACCGTCTGGCCGAGCGTTACGAAGCCCAGGTCATCCCCGGCGTGTGTTCGATGCTGGGTGGCGCGTCGGTGCTCGGCGCGCCGTTGGTGTATCGCAACCAGAGCCTGTCGGTGTTGTCGGGCGTATTGACCCATGACGACCTCAAGCGCCGCCTGGCGGATGCCGACGCCGCGGTGATCATGAAACTGGGCCGCAACTTCCCCAAAGTGCGTCAGGTGCTGGAAGAACTCGGCCTGGCCGAGCGGGCGCTGTATGTGGAGCGCGCCACCATGTCCAACCAGAAGATCGTGCCGCTGGATCAGGTGGAGCCGATGTCGTCGCCGTATTTCTCGCTGATCATCGTGCCCGGTGAACGGTGGCAAGGGTGATGACTCCTGCGATTGTCATCCTGGGCCAGGGCAGCCTGGCGACGGCGCGCGAAATCCAGCAGGTGTATGCCGGTGCAGTGATTTACGGTTTGGCCGGGCGAGTTGAAGGTGCGGACCAGGCCTACAACGAATTCGGCGCTACCCTGCGCCAGTTGTATCAACAAGGCACGCCGCTGATTGCCTTGTGCGCCGCTGGCATCGTGATCCGCACCCTGGCGCCGTTGCTGCTGGAAAAAGGTGAAGAGCCCGCCGTGCTGGCCGTGGCCGAAGACGGCAGCGCCGTGGTGCCGCTGCTCGGTGGCCTGGGTGGCGTTAACCGGATGGCGCGGGAAATCGGTGCTGCGCTGAATGTATCCGCTGCGATCACCACCAGCGGCGAGCTGCGTTTTGGCACCTGCCTGCTCAACCCTCCCACGGGCTATGCGCTGGCCGACCTGGAGCTGGGCAAGCGTTTCGTTTCCGACTTGCTGGCCGGCGAAAGCGTGCGCATCGAAGGCGCGGCGCCGTGGTTGGAGCAAGCGAATCTGCCGCAGGACCGGCACGCACGGTTAGCGATTCATGTGGGCAGCGCCGAGCGCGTGCCGGTGGCCAATGAGTTGCTGATCTACCCGAAGAACGTCAGCGTGACCTGCAAACCGGGCGTGGATGTGGCCGAGCGTGTGCGGGCGGCGCTGCATGACGCGGGCATCGCTGTGCAATCCCTGGCGTGCCTGCTTGCCAGTGACACGCAAATGGCCGAGGCGTCGCTGCATGAAGCGGCATCTGCCTTGGCGGTGCCGCTGCGTTTTGCCCGCATCAGCCAAGACGCCGACATCGTGATTCAGGTTGCCGAGCAACCGCTGGACCTGTCCCAGGTAGGGCGCCCACGTGGCCGCCTCGCCGTGATCGGCCTGGGGCCTGGCGCGGCGGAATTGATGGTGCCGGCGGTCAAGGCCGAACTGGCGCGCTGCACCGATGTGCTGGGCTATGAGACCTACGTGCGCATGGCCGGGCCGTTCCGTGACGATCAAGTGCAGCACTGCACCGATAACCGCGAAGAAATGCAGCGCGCGCGCCATGCCTTCGAACTGGCCGTCACGGGCCGTTCGGTGGTGGTGGTGTCGTCCGGTGACCCTGGCGTGTTCGCCATGGCGGCGGCGGTGATCGAGGCGCTTCACGAGTCCAGCGATCCGGCCTGGCATCAGGTCGATCTGCAAATCCTGCCGGGCGTCTCGGCCTCCCTGGCCACTGCTGCCCAGGCGGGTGCGCCGTTGGGGCATGACTTCTGCGTGATGTCGCTGTCGGACAACCTCAAGCCCTGGTCAATCATCGAAAAACGCCTGGATCTCGCCTCCCAGGCCGACCTGGCCCTGGCGTTCTACAACCCGATCTCACGCGCGCGACCTTGGCAATTGGGGCGCGCCCTGGAAATCGTCGCGCTGCATCGCACGCCCGAGACACCGGTGGTGCTGGGCCGCGATATCGGTCGCCCGGGCCAGACCCTGCGCGTCACCACGCTGGGGCAACTGACCCCGGAACAGGTGGACATGCGCACCATGGTGCTGATCGGCTCGTCCACCACCTGCACGTTCCCGCGTGCCGGTGGCGGTGAGTGGGTGTACACGCCGCGCTGGTACGGCGAAAAGCCCGTGTCCTGAATACGCCCCGGTGACCGCTGGAAAGCTCCGAATGACGCAGTGATTGTGCTGCGCGTGTTCGGGGCTTTTTCTTTTTTGCGCGATGAAAAACCGAACGCTTGCAGCGACCCCGCGTAATTGCTGGAGGGCGCGATCCGGCGTGGTCGGCCAAGGCATGTTTGTCGCCTGGAAAGCTCGACTGCCGGTGGACTAGTGTGGAAAGCAGCCCCATGTGGGGTGTTTGTGGAGAACTGAAAATGGAGCGACGTCACAGAAGGATCAACAACACGAAAAGGCGAAAACTGATTGCCGCGCACAAGCCGCCGGGTGCGCCGGCTGCTGTGCCGGCTGACACCGACGACAGCAATGCGGCGGTGGTCAACAACAGCGTCATGTCGTTTGCCGAGGGGGTGTCGGGCCTGAACCGCGAATACATTCGCAAAAGCTATTTGCTGGCCAGCAGCTATGTCAGCGATGTGTTGAATATTCACCGCGGTACCGAGGCCTGGTACGACGCGTTTATCGACGTGATGCTCAGCCTGGGTTGGCTGCCGCTGCGCAGCCGTTTCGAGCGGGTCTCACGTTCGGACAAGGGCCTGACGGTACAGGTGGCGGCATTGAACATCATCGCGGCGCTGTTGGCGTCGACCTCATGGGCCGGGCCGCTGGTCAATGCGTTGCCCAAACTGGCGGCCGATGCGCTGGAGGCGTTGAAACAGCAGCCAGCGTCACTGGCGCTGTTCAAGCGCAACACGACGCTGCACCAGGGCGGTGATTTTGGCCTGGCGTCCTGCGTCGAAGCGGACGGGGAATTGATGATGGTGCTGGTGACCTACAGCACCCAGGGTGTGAACAAACAGGTGGGGTTGCCGTTTCTGGAATGGGACAGCGCCTCGGTCGAGGCCTTCAGCGGGCAGACCTGCCTGGTGCTGAATACCTCGCTGGTCAACGAAAAAACCGTCCAGCTGATGCGCGAAAGCGCGGGTGACAAGGTGCAGCTGGCGATCGCCAAGTACCGTATCTAAGGCGCCAGATAACCGCGCACGCCGGTAAAGATGATTTGCGCGGCGAGGGCGCACACGAACAGGCCCATCAGCCGGCTGACAATTTGCAGGCCCTGGTCACCGAGAATGCGTTCGATACGGTTGGACAGGTACAGCACCACGCCCACCGTGAGGCTGGCCAGGGCGATGCTGAGGATGGCGGTGAGCTTGTCATCCCAATGCGGCTGGCTGACCCCCATCACCAGCAGCGCACCGATGGTGCCGGGGCCGACGGTGAGGGGGATGGTCAGCGGCACGATGGTCACGTCCTGCTGCACGTTGTCGGTCTGCACCGCCGACTTGCCCTGTGCCATGCCCAGCGCCGAGATAAACAGCACACTGCCGGCGCCGATGCGGAACGCATCCACGGTGATGCCGAACACGCTGAAAATGACGCGGCCGAACAGGTAGAGCAGCACGCTCGACACCAGGGTCGCCAGCGCCACTTTCCAGGCCAGGCGCCGCCGTTCTTTGCTGGAGTAGCCACGGGTCAGGCTGATAAAGCAGGACAGCACGAAGAACGGGCTGTAGAGCACGAGCATCTTCAGGTAAACGCTGAACAACACGTGGAGCATGGGGGCGGCTCGCGGGAGGGGAACGTGTGCAGAGTCTATCAGGCGATAGAGATCAAATGTGGGAGGGGGGCAAGTCCCCTTCCACATTGGAAATGTATTTCAGGTCAGGAGGGTTCGTGTTCGGGCCGCTGTTGACGCTGCGCCACCCAGAACTCCACCAGCTCGCGCAACTGCGACAACTCCACCGGCTTGGCCATGTGCCCGTCCATGCCGGCCTGGCGCGCGCGTTCCTTGTGTTCCGACAGGATATGCGCCGTCAGCGCCACCACCGGCGTGCGGATGCGTTGGTGGCTGACTTCCCATGCACGCAGTTGCTGGGTGGCGGAGAAGCCATCGAGAATCGGCATTTCACAGTCCATCAACACCAGGTCGTAGCGCTGGGCTTTCATCGCCTCCAGCGCTTCTTCGCCGTTGCTGGCGGTGTCCGGGTCGAGGTTGAGTTTGCCGAGCATGCCGCGAATCACTTTGGTGGAAATGCTGTTGTCTTCGGCCACCAGGATCTTGAAGTCACCGGGCACCGTCACCGCGGGTGGTGCGCTGAGCGCCGGGCGAGACGGCAGACCGCCTTTGTTGCGCTGGGTCAGTTCGTCGGCCAGGGTGGTCTTGAGGGTATAACCGGCCACCGGCTTGGCGAGGATGCGCTTGATCCCGCAGTTGCGCGCAATGATCTTGCTCGGCGCGTTGCTGATGCCGGTGAGCATGATCAGCAGGATGTCGTGGTTCAGGCTCGGGTCTTCCTTGATCTTCGCCGCCAGTTGCATGCCGGTCATGCCGGGCATGTTCTGGTCCAGCAACACCACATCGAAGTAGTCGCGCAGGTGCGCCTTGGTGCGCAGCAACGCCAGGGCTTCCTTGCCGGAGGGGACGGCGCTGACGTTCAGGCCCCAGGCCGTGCATTGCTGCACCAGCACTTTGCGGCAGGTGTCGTTGTCGTCCACCACCAGCACCCGTGCGTCCTTGAGCGGGCCGTCCAGGTCGGAGGTCGGGTGCTCCAGGCGTTCCGGGTCCAGCGGCAGCGTCAGCCACAGGGTACTGCCTTGATGGCTGCCGCTCTTGATGCCGAACTCGCCGTTCATCAACAGGATCAACTGGCGGGCGATGACCAGGCCCAGGTGGCCGCTCAAGCGCGTGGCCGAGAGGAAGTTCTTGCTGTGCAGTTCGCTGTGCAACAGGGCCTCGCGCTCGACGGCTTCCATCGGCAGGCCGCTGTCTTGCACGGCGATGCGCAGGCGCGGCTTGGTGCTGCGGTCGTCCAGGGCGACGACGATCAGCACTTCGCCTTCATCGGTCTTGTGCAGGGCGTTTTCCAGCAGACTCAGCAGTGCCTGGCGCAGGCGGGTCGGGTCACCGCTGATGACGCGTGGCACCTGGGGCTGGATAAAGCTGATCAACTCGACGTTCTGCTGCTCGGCCTTGGCGCGGAAGATGCTCAGGCAGTCTTCGAGCAGTGCGTTGAGGTCGAACTGCACGTCGTCCAGCTCGATCTGCCCGGATTCGAGCTTGGAGATGTCGAGGATCTCGTTGATCAGCGTCAGCAGTTCGTTGCCGGCGCTGTGGATGGTCTGCACGTAATCGCGCTGCTTCACCGACAGCGGTGTGCCCAGCAGCAGTTCGGTCATGCCCAGTACGCCGTTCATGGGGGTGCGGATTTCGTGGCTGATCTTGGCCAGGAACTCGGCCTTGGCGGCGATTTCGGCATTGCTGGCGGCCAGGTCGCGGCTGAGGCTGAAGCGCGCCTCGACAATTGCACGCTGGCGCTCGCCCAGGGCCAGGCTCATCAACAGGCCACTGAGGCAGATGAACGCCAGCAGGGTGACGATCAACCCCTGCGGCGACACCATCGTCAGGCCCAGCAACGCCGGCAGGATGATCAGCGTGCCGATGTTGAACACCACCATGCCCGCCACGAACAACCGCGCCGGCCGGTAGCCCTTCTGCCAGTGATACGCCGAGACAAACAGCATGCTCAGGCCGGCGAGGGCCACCAGGGCGTAGGTAATGATGTTCAGCGGCAGTGTGTTGACGAACAACAGCAGCAGGCCGCACAGCACGATAAACAGGATGTCGGCCATCAACAGCTTGTTAAGCGGGTGCGGGCCTAACGGCATGAAGAATCGATAGGCAAACATCAGTCCGCACGGCGCGGTCAGCAGCAAGGCCAGGTAGGCGCCCGGTGTTTGCAGCGCATGCCAGTTCGGCAACCAGGGACCTGGCAGGTTGAGCAGCAGCGCCAGGCTGAGCAGCAATAGGATTTCGCACGCCGCCAGCCACAGGCTGCTGCGTGAGCGATGGTAGGCAAAGCGTGAAACGTTGTGCAGGATCAGCATCAGCAGGCAGCCGAACAGCAGGCCGTAGATCAGTGTCTGGGTCTGGTCGGCGGCGGCCAGTACGGCCGGCTCAAGGGTGATATAGGGGCGCAGCTCGTGTTCCGACACCAGGCGCAGATAGACCTCGAGGGGCTGCTGGCTCTGGGGCATCGGTAGCATGAAATCACTGCTGGGCAGCGGACGTTGTTCCTGTGGCTGCCGGGCGCCGGTGCTTGTTTGCTCCACCAGCGTGTCGCCGTCCAGGACGTACAGGCTCAGGTGCGACAGGTCCGGGGCGAATACCCGCAGCACTTGCTCGTGCTTGCCCGGTTGCAGTTTGAAACGTACCCACAACGCACCGTCCGGCGGTGCGCGTGATACGGTCCAGTTCGATGGGGCTGAATTGGTTGGTGTAGCGCGAGGAGCGAATATCGCTCAGTTGCAGGTCGGCCTGCTCATCAAGCAATACTGCCCAGCCACTGCCTTGCGCGGCGGCCTGGGCCGGGAACAGGCAGAGCAGCGTCAGCAGACTGACAGTGAAACCTATGGCGATCCTGAGCCAGCGCACGGCGAAATCCCTTCGTAGGTTGATGCACGGGTTAACTATGCGCGGGGTAGCCGGTGTACGGCAAGGGCCACAGGCCCTTGCCTGACCGAACGGATAGCAGGTTACTGGTTCTCGCCACGTTCACGGGCAATGGCGCGGTAGCCGATGTCGGTGCGATAGAAGCAGCCTTTCCAATCGATTTTCGCGGCCAGTGCGTACGCCTGTTGTTGCGCAGCGTCGACACTGGCGCCCATGGCGGTGGCGCACAGCACACGGCCACCAGCGGTCACGACCTTACCATCCTTGAGCGCGGTGCCCGCATGGAACACTTTGCCTTCCAGCGACGCCGCCGCATCCAGGCCTTCAATCACATCGCCCTTGGCGTAGTCGGCAGGGTAACCGCCGGCCGCCAGCACGATGCCAACGCTCGGACGCGGGTCCCACTGCGCTTCGACCTTGTCCAGGGCCTGGGCCAGGGCGGCTTCCACCAGCAGCACCAGGCTCGATTGCAGCCGCAGCATCACCGGTTGGGTTTCCGGGTCGCCAAAGCGGCAGTTGAACTCGATGACCTTCGGGTTACCGGCCTTGTCGATCATCAGGCCAGCGTAAAGGAAGCCGGTGTACACATTGCCTTCATCGGCCATGCCGCGCACGGTTGGCCAGATCACCAGGTCCATCACGCGCTGATGCACTTCGCTGGTGACCACGGGGGCAGGGGAGTAGGCGCCCATGCCGCCGGTGTTGGGGCCGCTGTCGCCGTTGCCGACGCGCTTGTGGTCCTGGCTGGTGGCCATCGGCAGGACGTTCTTGCCGTCGACCATCACGATAAAGCTGGCTTCTTCGCCGTCGAGGAATTCCTCGATCACCACGCGCGAACCGGCATCGCCAAAGGCATTGCCGGCGAGCATGTCGCGCACGGCGTCTTCGGCTTCCTGCAAGGTCATCGCCACGATCACGCCTTTACCGGCGGCCAGGCCATCGGCCTTGATCACGATTGGCGCACCTTTTTCACGCAGGTAAGCCAGGGCCGGCTCGATCTCGGTGAAGTTCTGGTAGTCGGCGGTCGGGATCTTGTGGCGTGCCAGGAAGTCCTTGGTGAACGCTTTGGAGCCTTCCAACTGCGCGGCACCGGCGGTTGGGCCGAAGCAGTCCAGGCCGCGGCTGCGGAACAGGTCCACGACGCCGGCCACCAGCGGCACTTCCGGACCGACAATGGTCAGGGAAACGTTTTTCTCGGCAAAATCCGCAAGCTGCTCAAGGGCCAGCACGTCGATGGCGACGTTTTCGCACTTGGCTTCAATCGCGGTACCAGCGTTACCGGGGGCGACGAAAACCTTTTGGACGCGTGGGTCCTGGGCAACTTTCCAGGCCAGGGCGTGTTCACGGCCACCGCTGCCAATAATCAAAACATTCATTTCAAAAACCTCAAATTCTGTAGGCGCTGCTAGGGCGCTTTATATGGGAGGGGGCTTGCTGTGGCGAGGGAGCTTGCTCCCGTTCGACCGCGTAGCGGTCGCCAGCTTTTGGGGGCGCTTCGCACCCCAGCGGGAGCAAGCTCCCTCGCCACAAAAACCGGGTCCCACATTTCTATTGCGTCGGATCAGTGGCGGAAGTGGCGCATGCCGGTGAAGACCATGGCGATGCCGGCTTCATCTGCAGCGGCAATCACTTCAGCATCGCGCATCGAGCCGCCCGGTTGGATCACGGCAGTCACGCCGGCCTTGGCGGCGTTGTCCAGGCCATCACGGAACGGGAAGAAGGCGTCGGACGCCATCACCGAACCCACGACCTGCAAACCGGCGTGCTCGGCCTTGATCGCAGCGATACGCGCCGAGTTCACGCGGCTCATCTGGCCGGCGCCGACACCGATGGTCTGGCGGTTCTTGGCGTAGACGATGGCGTTGGATTTGACGTATTTGGCCACTTTCCAGGCGAAGATCAGGTCGTGGATCTCTTGCTCGGTCGGGGCGCGTTTGGTCACGACTTTCAGGTCTTCACTGCCGATCATGCCGATGTCGCGGCTCTGTACCAGCAAGCCGCCATTGACGCGCTTGTAGTCCCAGGCGGCGGCGCGGTCAGCCGACCATTCGCCGCAGGCCAGCAGGCGCACGTTGGCTTTTGCGGCAACGATGGCGCGGGCTTCTTCACTCACGCTCGGTGCGATGATCACTTCGACGAATTGACGGTCGACGATGGCCTTGGCGGTTTCGGCGTCCAGCTCACGGTTGAAGGCAATGATGCCGCCGAAGGCCGATTCGGTATCGGTGGCGTAGGCCAGTTCGTAGGCCTGGCGAATGCCGCCTTCAGCGTCCGGGCTCACGGCCACGCCACACGGGTTGGCGTGCTTGACGATCACGCAGGCCGGCTTGACGAAGCTCTTCACGCATTCCAGTGCGGCGTCGGTGTCGGCTACGTTGTTGTAGGACAGTTCCTTGCCTTGCAGTTGGGTCGCGGTGGCGATGCCGACTTCGGCCGGTTTTGCCTCCACGTAGAACGCCGCGCTCTGGTGCGGGTTCTCGCCGTAGCGCATTTCCTGGGCCTTGATGAACTGGCTGTTGAAGGTGCGCGGGAACTGGCTGCGGCCTTCCGTGCTCAGGGTCTCGGCGGCCTGGTTCACGGTGCCCATGTAGTTGGCGATCATGCCGTCGTAGGCGGCAGTGTGTTCGAACGCCTTGAGCATCAGGTCGAAGCGCTGGGCGTAGGTCAGGCCGCCGGCTTTCAGGCTTTCGAGCACTTGGGTGTAGTCGCTGGCGTTGACCACGATGGCCACGTCTTTGTGGTTCTTGGCTGCCGAGCGAACCATGGTCGGGCCGCCGATATCGATGTTTTCGATGGCGGTCGGCAGGTCACAGCCTGGCTTGTTGATGGTGGCTTCGAACGGGTACAGGTTGACGGCCACCAGGTCGATCGGCTTGATGCCGTGCTCGTTCATGATGGCGTCGTCGATACCGCGACGACCGAGGATGCCGCCGTGGATTTTCGGGTGCAAGGTCTTGACCCGACCGTCCATCATTTCTGCGAAACCGGTGTAGTCCGCGACTTCTACTGCGGCCACGCCGTTGTCCTGCAGCAGTTTGAAGGTCCCGCCCGTGGAGAGGATTTCCACGCCCAGGGCTTCCAGCTCCCGGGCAAATTCGAGGATGCCGGTCTTGTCGGAAACGCTGATCAAGGCGCGGCGGATCGGCAGGCGGGTAGTCTGGTCGGTCATTTCAATTTCCATCAAAAGCAAAGGAGTCAGCAAAAAAGGCGACCGGTTTTACGCGGGCGCCTTTCTGGTTTGATTGAATGCTTACAGCAAATCGTATTGCTTGAGCTTTTTGCGCAACGTGCCACGGTTGAGGCCCAGCAGCTCACTGGCTTTGGTCTGGTTGCCCTTGACGTAGTTCATCACGCTTTCGAGCAAGGGCGCCTCGACTTCGGAGAGCACCAGGTTGTACACGTCCGTGACGGAAGCGCCCTCAAGGTGGGCGAAATAATTGTGCAGCGCCTTCTCGACACTCCCGCGAAGGGTCTGGCCTTCTTCGCTCGGCGTGTTCAGGTGCTGTTTCAAATTGACGTTGTCGCTCACGGGTGTCGTTCCACTCACTAAAGTCTCGGTCATCATCGTCATGCGGCCACCCCTTGTCCGTCCCCTGCTCTCAGGCTCTTGTCTCGTTCGGCAAAGAACTCTCGAACGGCGGTGACCTGTGCTTGCGTTTCATCCAAACGATTGAACCCGGCGCGAAACTCCCTGGCGCCCGGCAGGGTTGCGAGATACCAACCCACATGCTTGCGAGCAATGCGCACGCCCATCACGTCTCCGTAGAAAGTGTGAAGGGCAGCCAGATGCTCAAGCAGAATACGTTCCACCTCGATCAGCTCCGGTGCCGGCAGGGTTTCACCAGTACGCAGAAAGTGCTCGATTTCACGAAAAATCCAGGGCCGCCCCTGGGCGGCCCGGCCGATCAACAGGCCATCGGCACCGGTGGCGTACAGGACGCGCCGGGCTTTTTCGGCTGAATCGATGTCGCCATTGGCAAATACCGGCATCGACACGGCCTGCTTGATGGCGGCAATGGTGTCGTATTCGGCTTCACCGGTGTAAAGATCGGCGCGGGTGCGGCCATGCACTGCCAGCGCTGCAATGCCTGCCTGTTCGGCGATCTTCGCCACTGTCAGGCCATTCTTGTTGTCCCGGTCCCAGCCGGTACGAATCTTCAGGGTGACCGGCACATCCACTGCAGCGACAACGGCCTGCAGGATCTCGGCAACCAATTGCTCATCCTTCAACAGGGCGGAACCGGCGGCCTTGTTGCAGACCTTCTTGGCCGGGCAGCCCATGTTGATGTCGATAATCTGCGCGCCCAACGCCACGTTGGCTCGGGCCGCATCCGCCAGCATCTGCGCATCACCGCCGGCGATCTGTACCGAGCGGGGCTCGGGATCACCTTCGTGGATCATGCGCATCCGCGATTTGCGGGTGTTCCACAAGCTCATGTCGCTGGTGACCATTTCCGAGACTACAAGACCCGCGCCCAAACGTTTGCACAGCTGACGAAAGGGCTGGT
This sequence comes from Pseudomonas lactucae, assembly GCF_016937615.1. Taxonomy (GTDB): domain Bacteria; phylum Pseudomonadota; class Gammaproteobacteria; order Pseudomonadales; family Pseudomonadaceae; genus Aquipseudomonas; species Aquipseudomonas lactucae. Next base: position 29,363 of record NZ_JAFHKI010000021.1, read on the forward strand.
CGGTGACGCCCGCCATCGGGGCGAGAATCAAGCCGTTCTGCAATGTGTATGGGCCGATGCGTACCGCCGACATAGGACTTCCCTGTTGTGGGGCCGGATCATTAGAGTTCGAAAAAGGGTTGGCATGATACCCGCTCTCGATGACTGGTTAAAGGCTGAATTGGATAAAATCTGAACAGTTATTTCTTTATCGCCGCTGGTTTGGTTGCGCCGCGTGCAGTCAACAATCTGCCGCCAAACTCTTGTACATAAGCCGATTCACTCGGGCGAGTGGAAGGTCAGGCTGTAATTCACGGCTTTATTGCCAGGGTCGAGGATGTCCAGGGAGATATGGATCGGCGTTTGTGATGGCATTTCGCTGACGCCGGCCAGCTCGCCGCTGAGATATTCGGCCGGCTTGAAGCGACGACTGGCGATCAGCCCGCCGTTCATGTCGGCAAAACGCAGCTCCAGCAACGGGAAGGGCTGGGAGAACGTCGCGCGGTTATAGATGATCGCGTCCACCACCAGCGCCCCGGCAAATTCCGGGTGGCTGCGCACCACCAGGTTACTGCTCTTTATGTGGGCAATATCGACTCGCGATGGCACGGTGCAGCCCAGCGTGGGGCACAGCTGCTGGAACCACGGGCGATAAGCGTCCTGGCGAGCCAGGTCGTCGAATTGATAGGCAATGTACTGGCCAGCCAGGCCAGTGGCGGCGATCAGTACCAGCAATAGCCAGATCAGGCGGCGACCCCAGCCCGACGGGCGTTTTTGCGCGTACAGGTGCAGCGGATCGTCTTCCAGGTCCTGCAGCAGGTCATCGTGTTCGCTGGCGGGCGCGCGCAATCGCTTGCGGCGCTGCTGTGGGTGTTCTTCGGGATGCGCGTCGTCGGTTTCTACAGCCACGGGGGTGACGGGCGGGTCGACGGGCTCGTCGTCAAGGGTTGCCCGCATCGGCGGTTCGTCGTCGATATCGTCGGCGTGAAGCGACATGGACGGTTCGGTGCGCTGCCGTGTCGCAGGGGCCTTGGTCGGTTCCGGATCGCCTTCGGCGACGTGGGTGCGTTCTTCAGGCGGTTCGCTGAACAGGCTGGCGGCCCATTTTTCCTCTTCGGCCTTGACCGTATCGCGGCTGGCGCTGAGGGTATCTTCCTTCTGCCTGCGGTCGGAACCCGCTTGGCGACGCTCTGTGCCGGCCGGCTGCGTATGCTGGATCTCGCGGCGCTCCAGCTTGGCAAGTTCTACGTCCAGGTCCAGGTTGTCCAGGTCCAGTTCTTCGGCAGTCCACTGTTTCTGGCTGATCGCCCGCTGTGCCTGGGGCGCCGTCTCGGGCGCAGGTTCAGCCGCCGCCGGCTGCTCTGGTGCAGGCGCGTGGGCGCGCTGCTCCAGCAACTGGCGAGCGGCATTGAACACTTGCAGGCACGAGCCGCAACGCACCACGCCGCGGGCCACGCTCAACTGGGCATGGTTGACGCGGAAACGGGCTTGGCAATGCGGGCACTGGGTGACGAAACTGTCGGTCATGCGGCCATCCGATTCAGGCAAGCGCTCATTCTAGCGCCGACGACCGCTGATGCGTACCCAGCCATCGCGGTTGGCGATCGGGTCCAGCTCGAAATCGCTGGCATAGGCGGCGGCAACCTCGTCACCTTGCTCGGCGAGAATGCCCGATAGCGCCAGACGGCCTCCCGGCTTGACCAGGCTCGACAGCTGCGGCGCCAGGGAGACCAGCGGCCCGGCGAGGATATTGGCCACCAGCACATCAGCCTGTACCTGGGGCAGGTCCTCAGGCAGGTAGAGTGGGAATTTTCCTTCGGCGATGTGGTTGCGCCCGGCGTTGTCGCGGGAGGCTTCCAGCGCTTGCACGTCGATATCGGTGCCCACGGCTTGCTTGGCGCCCAGCAACAGCGCGGCAATCGCCAGGATCCCCGAGCCGCAGCCGAAATCCAGCACGTGGCTGTCGGTCAGGTCCTGGCCGTCCAGCCATTCCAGGCACAGTGCGGTGGTGGGGTGGGTGCCGGTGCCGAACGCCAGGCCCGGGTCGAGCAGCAGGTTGACTGCGTTTGGCTCGGGGGCAGCGTGCCAGCTCGGCACGATCCACAGGCGCTGGCCGAAACGCATCGGTTGGAAGTTGTCCATCCAGCTGCGTTCCCAGTCCTGGTCTTCGATCACTTCGCTGTGATGCTCGGGCAGCGGGCCGCCAGTGAGCAGTTCCATATGGGCCAGCACGGCGGCGGCGTCGGTGCCGTCTTCGAACAGGGCCAACAGGTGGGTGTGGGACCACAGCGGGGTGGTATTGAGTTCGGGTTCGAAAATCGGCTGGTCTTCGGCGTCCATGAAGGTCACTGAAACAGCGCCCACTTCGAGGAGCGCGTCTTCGTAGGTTTCGGCTTGTTCTGGGCTGATGGCGAGACGGACTTGCAGCCAAGGCATGGCGGGCACCTTTGAAATGAATAAGTCTGCAGCGGGGTAGGGGCTGCGAAAGGGCGCAAGTTTACGCGAGCGGCGGGCAGAAGACGACACTACTGACTGCACGCCGGTCAAATGTGGGAGGGGACTTGCCCCCTCCCACATTTTGACGGTGTACATCTTCAAAAAAGTAGAGGGCCCACAAACAACAAAACCGCCCGAAGGCGGCTTTGTTGGGTGGAGCACTTACTGGTTGGCCAGCTTGTGTTCCAGGTAGTGAATGTTCACACCACCTTCGCAGAAGCCTTCATCACGAACCAGGTCCCTGTGCAGCGGGACGTTGGTCTTGATGCCGTCGACCACGATTTCGTCCAGGGCGTTACGCATACGGGCCATGGCCTCGTCGCGAGTGGCGCCCCAGGTGATCAGCTTGCCGATCAGCGAGTCGTAGTTGGACGGTACCTTGTAGCCGCTGTACAGGTGCGAATCGACGCGAACGCCGTTGCCGCCCGGTGCATGGAAATGCTTGACCAGGCCTGGGCTCGGCATAAAGGTTTTCGGGTCTTCGGCGTTGATCCGGCACTCCAGGGAGTGGCCGTGAATCTTCACGTCGTCCTGGGTGAAGGACAGCACGTTGCCGGCGGCGATGCTGAGCATCTCCTTGACGATGTCGATACCGGTGACCATCTCCGACACCGGATGCTCTACCTGCACACGAGTGTTCATCTCGATGAAGTAGAAACGACCGTTCTCGTAGAGGAACTCGAAGGTGCCGGCGCCACGGTAGCTGATGTCGATGCACGCCTTGACGCAGCGAGCGAGGACTTCCTGGCGAGCGGTTTCATCCAGGCCCGGTGCCGGCGCTTCTTCCAACACCTTCTGGTGACGGCGTTGCAGCGAGCAATCGCGGTCGCCCAGGTGGATGGCATGGCCCTGGCCGTCGGACAATACCTGCACTTCCACGTGGCGTGGGTTGGTCAGGTATTTTTCCAGGTAGACCATCGGGTTGCCGAACCAGGCGCCCGCTTCCGCACGGGTCTGCTTGGCCGATTCGATCAGGTCTTCTTCCTTGTGCACCACGCGCATGCCACGACCACCACCGCCACCGGCGGCCTTGATGATCACCGGGTAACCGACTTCGCGACCGATGCGCAGGGCGGTTTCCTCATCTTCAGGCAGTGGGCCGTCGGAACCTGGAACGGTTGGCACGCCGGCCGCGATCATGGCGTCCTTGGCCGACACCTTGTCGCCCATCAGGCGAATGGTTTCGGCTTTCGGGCCGATGAAGGCGAACCCGGATTTTTCCACCTGTTCGGCGAAATCGGCGTTTTCCGCGAGGAAGCCGTAGCCTGGGTGGATGCCATCGGCGCCGGTCACTTCTGCCGCGGCGATGATGTTCGGGATGTTCAGGTACGAGTTCGAGGCCAGTGGCGGGCCGATGCAGATGCTCTCGTCCGCCAGTTTCACGTGCATCAATTCGGTATCGGCCGTCGAGTAAACAGCGACGGTCTTGATGCCCTCTTCCTTACAGGCGCGCAGGATACGCAGCGCGATCTCGCCGCGGTTGGCGATCAGGACTTTTTGCAGTTTCTTCGCAGGTTTCAACATCGAAGGCGCTCCGCGGTTCAAACGATGGTGAACAGCGGCTGGTCGTACTCAACCGGCTGACCGTTTTCTACCAGGATGGATTCGATCACACCGGCGGTTTCGGCGGTGATGTGGTTCATCATCTTCATCGCTTCAACGATGCAGATGGTGTCGCCCACTTTCACGGTCTTGCCGACTTCAACGAAGGCGGGCGAGCCTGGCGCCGGAGTGCGGTAGAAGGTACCGACCATTGGCGACTTGACCACGGTACCGTTCAGCACAGGCGCTGCCGGAGCGGCGGGCGCTGCGGCAGCTGGAGCGGCGGCGGCAGGCGCGGCAGGGGCTGGAGCCGGTGCTTGCATCTGCGGTGCGTAGAACTGTTGGGCCGGAGTCTTGCTGTGGCGGCTGATCCGCACGGACTCTTCGCCTTCCTTGATTTCCAGCTCGTCGATACCGGATTCTTCCAGCAGTTCGATCAATTTCTTAACTTTACGGATATCCATGAATCATCAACTCCCAAGGGTCGGTCAGGGGCGTTTAGCCTGTTCTTCAAGCTGTTCCAGGGCGGCCTCCAGGGCCAGCCGGTAACCGCTGGCGCCAAGGCCGCAGATCACTCCTACCGCTACGTCGGAGAAGTAAGAGTGATGGCGGAAAGGTTCGCGTTTGTGCACGTTCGATAAATGCACTTCGATGAATGGGATGCTCACCGCCAGCAGCGCGTCACGTAATGCAACGCTTGTGTGCGTAAAAGCGGCGGGATTGATCAGGATAAAGTCCACGCCTTCGCCGCGCGCGGCATGGATGCGATCAATCAATTCGTACTCGGCGTTGCTTTGCAGGTAGAGCAGATGGTGGCCGGCTTCACGCGCCCGTCGTTCCAGATCGAGGTTGATCTGATCCAGGGTCACTGCCCCGTAGACGCCCGGTTCACGGGTGCCGAGCAGGTTCAGGTTGGGTCCGTGAAGAACCAGTAAGGTCGCCATCGGCTGTTCCTTGTTATTGGTGGGAGTACGGCATAACCCGGCGACTATGCCGCAAAGCCTTTATGACTGTCCAGTTCTATGCAGTAGGCAGCACGATTAGCGAGGATTGCGCAAAATTTGTGACTGGGGCCTTAGATCTGGTCATCGAGATCAAGTGTGGGAGGG
>NZ_JAFHKI010000210.1 GCF_016937615.1 Pseudomonas lactucae
CCACATTGGAGTTCCCGTGTTTGATAGATGTCTTTTTGCCATACCTGCGCCACTCGGCACCTAACTTGCCCGCCAGCCCCAATTGGGCGTTTTTTTTGCCGCGCTTGGCGGGCATACTAGGCCGTCCCTTTCCCTGGTGTCGCCCGCCTCTATGCTTCGCGCCTTGATTACCCTTGCTCTTGTCTGCCTGCTCCAACCGGCGTTTGCCGATGAGCGCGCACAAACCCAACAACAGTTGGACGCTACGCGTCAGGACATTACCGAGCTGAAAAAACTGCTCGGCAAGCTCCAGGAAGAAAAATCCGGAGTGCAGAAAGACCTGCGCGGCACGGAAACCGAAATGGGCAAGCTGGAGAAGCAGGTCCAGGAGCTGCAAAAAGAACTAAAGAAGAGCGAGTCGGAACTGGAGCGACTCGACGCTGAGAAAAAAAAACTCCAGAGCGCACGCGTTGAACAGCAACGCCTGATCGCGATCCAGGCCCGCGCCGCCTACCAGAGCGGCCGCCAGGAATACCTCAAGCTGCTGCTCAACCAGCAGAACCCCGAAAAATTCGCGCGCACCCTGACCTACTACGACTACCTGAGCAAGGCTCGTCTGGAGCAACTCAAAAGCTTCAACGAGACGCTGCGCCAGTTGGTCAATGTCGAGCAGGAGATCGCCAACCAGCAATCGCAGTTGCAGGACCAGAAAAGCGCCCTCGACACCCAGCGCGACGAACTCGACAAGGTCCGCAAGGAACGTCAGCTGGCCTTGGCCAAGCTCAATGACGACGTAAAGGCCCGCGACGCCAAGCTGCAGGCTCGCGAGCAGGACCAGGCCGACCTGGCCAAAGTGCTCAAGACCATCGAAGAAACCCTGGCGCGCCAGGCACGTGAGGCAGAAGAAGCGCGACAAAAAGCGCTGATCGCCCAGCAGGAAGCCGAAAAAAAGCGCCAGCGTGAGGCCGAACTGGCAGCCACCACGGATGCTCCGGCACCGCGTAAACCGGCGCATTCAGCCCCTGGCCCGTTGGTTTCCAGCGCAGGCGAGTCCTTCGGCGGCCCATTTGCTTCAGCCCGCGGCAAACTTCCATGGCCGGTTGATGGTCGATTGCTGGCACGCTTTGGAGAAACCCGTGGCGATGACACCCGTGCCAAGTGGGACGGGGTGATGATCAGCGCCTCCGCCGGTAGCCAGGTGCATGCCGTCCACGGTGGGCGCGTGGTATTTGCCGATTGGCTGCGGGGCGCCGGTTTGTTGGTGATTCTCGACCACGGAAATGGCTATTTGAGCCTTTATGGCCACAATCAGACATTGCTCAAGTCGGCAGGTGATGTTGTAAAAGCCGGTGAATCCATCTCCACTGTCGGTAACAGTGGTGGCCAGGACACCCCGGCGCTGTACTTCGCTATTCGTCAGCAGGGCCGCCCGAGCGACCCTGCACAATGGTGCAGATCCCAAGGATAGGGTCTCATCTACATTAGGAGTTCGTTCGACATGCTGCATTTGTCCCGCCTCACTTCGCTGGCCCTGACGATCGCCCTGGTGATCGGCGCGCCGCTGGCTTTTGCCGATCAGGCCGCCCCCGCTGCAGCCGCCTCTGCCGCGACCACCAAGGCGCCGTTGCCGCTGGACGAGCTGCGCACCTTCGCCGAGGTCATGGACCGGATCAAGGCAGCTTATGTCGAACCCGTAGACGACAAGACCCTGCTGGAAAATGCCATCAAGGGCATGCTCAGCAACCTCGACCCGCATTCCGCCTACCTGGGCCCGGAAGACTTCGCCGAGCTGCAGGAAAGCACCAGCGGTGAATTCGGCGGCCTGGGCATCGAAGTTGGCGCCGAAGACGGCAACATCAATGTTGTGTCGCCGATCGACGATACCCCGGCGTCGAAGGCCGGCATCCAGGCCGGTGACTTTATCGTCAAGATCAACGGCCAGCCGACCCGCGGCCAGACCATGACCGAAGCCGTCGACAAGATGCGCGGCAAGATCGGCCAGAAAATCACCCTGACCCTGGTGCGCGACGGCGGCAACCCGTTTGACGTGACGCTGACCCGCGCGACCATCGTGGTCAAGAGCGTGAAGAGCCAGTTGCTGGAGTCGGGCTACGGCTACATCCGCATCACCCAGTTCCAGGTCAAGACCGGCGACGAAGTGGCCAAGGCCCTGGCCAAGCTGCGCAAGGACAACGGCAAGAAACTCAGCGGCTTGGTGCTCGACCTGCGTAACAACCCAGGCGGCGTACTGCAATCGGCGGTGGAAGTGGTTGACCATTTCATCACCAAAGGCCTGATCGTCTACACCAAGGGCCGTATCGCCAACTCCGAGCTGCGCTTCTCGGCCACCGGCAACGACCTCAGCGAAAACGTGCCACTGGCGGTGCTGATCAACGGCGGCAGCGCCTCAGCCTCGGAAATCGTCGCCGGCGCCCTGCAGGATCAAAAACGCGGCGTGCTGATGGGCACCACCAGCTTCGGCAAAGGCTCGGTGCAAACCGTGTTGCCGCTGAACAACGATCGTGCGCTGAAGATCACCACCGCCTTGTACTACACGCCGAATGGCCGCTCGATCCAGGCCCAGGGCATCGTGCCGGACATCGAAGTACGCAAAGCCAAGATCACCAACGAGATCGACAGCGAATACTACAAAGAGGCGGACCTGCAGGGTCACCTGGGCAATGGCAACGGCGGTGCCGACCAGCCGACCGGCAGCAGCGCGAAAGCCAAGCCGATGCCGCAGGACGATGACTATCAGTTGGCCCAGGCGCTGAGCCTGCTCAAGGGCCTGAGCATCACGCGCAGCCGTTGATATGCGCGTTGCCCTGATCATCGCTGTGCTGTGCAGCCTGGCCGGAGTCGCTCACGCGACCCCGGCGGCGAGCCGCGCAAAGCCTACCTCACCTTGATCATCGACGACCTTGGGCAAAACCTGCCACGGGACCGGCGCGTGCTGGCCCTGCCCGGGCCTGTCACCACCGCGATCATGCCCGACACACCCCACGCCGCCGAATTCGCCCGCGAAGCCCACAAGGCCGGCAAGATCGTGATCCTGCACATGCCCATGGACCCGGCCACCGGGCCGTTCGCCTGGCACCCCGAGCTGTCTATCGAAGAACTGGGCAAACGCCTGGACGCCGCCTTCACCGCGGTACCCTACACCGCCGGCATCAACAACCACATGGGCAGCCGCATGACGGCACAACCGGCTGCCATGGCCTGGTTGATGGCCGAGCTGCAACGACGCAACAAGTTCTTCGTCGACAGCCGTACCAGCGCACAGACGGTAGCCGCCGCCGAGGCGCAGAAGATCGGCCTGGCCAGTGTCTCGCGGGATGTGTTTCTGGACGACGAACGTACCGAAGCGGCAATCACCACGCAGCTGCAGACAGCGATCAAGCTGGCCCACAAGCAGGGCTCAGCCGTGATGATCGGCCACCCTTATCCGCAGACGCTGGCGGTGCTGGAGCGCGAACTGCCCAAGCTCAAGGCCCAGGGCATCGACTGGATCGATATCAAGTTGATGATCAGTGTGCGCAGCAATCAGGCCATGACCGCACACGGTAAAAATGGCGCGTATCGCTGACCGACCACTGTGGCGAGGGAGCTTGCTCCCGCTGGGCTGCGTAGCGGCCCCAAGAATGTTGGGAGCGCTGCGCACTCCAGCGGGAGCAAGCTCCCTCACCACAGTGAGTTCGCGTTTACAGGTAGTTGGCCATGATCTCGTCTACCCGCCCGTCCTTGCGTAACTCATCCAGCGCAGCCTGGAGCTTGGTTACCAATTCGTCCGGCACCTCCTTGTTCAACGCAAGATAAAGCTGCGCACTGTTGAACCGCAACACCGTCCTGAGCCCCGTCACACCCACCTGCCGCGCCAAATAGCGCCCAGCAGGATCGCCGGTGGCCCACAAGTCGATCTGGCCATCCAGCAGCTTTTGCGCGTTGTCCTGGTCGCGCAACACCACTACCGGGTTGAGGCCCTGCTTCTCCAGGCTCTCGGCGATGGCATCGCCCTTGTAGGCGCCGATCCTGTAGCCCCGCGCGTGCTCCAGGTCATCGAGCTTGAGCGTGCTGTCGGCCTTGGCCAGCAGCACCCAGTCATCCGGACCGATGGGGCCGACCCACTTGAACAGCGCTTCGCGGTCCGGCAGACGCGCCATCACGAATACGCCATAGCCGGGTTTCTCCAGGGCGAGCTTGTAGATTCGCTCCCAGGGGAAACGCAGGGTGAGGTTGTAGGAAATGCCGGCACGCTTGAAGGTCTCGCGCACGATGTCCACGGCGATGCCTTCGATATTCTCGTCCTTGGCGAAATTCTTGCCGTTTTTTGCCATGTTGTAGGGCGGGAAATTTTCCGTCAGCAACACCAGGGTGGTGTCAGACGGTTCTTCGGCGTGGGCAGTACCGGCCATGAGCACGGAGGTACTGGCGAGGGCGAGCAGCAGCTGTTTGAACATGAAAAGTTACCGGAATCCATGGCAAGCGCAGAGAGTGCCGCGCACTTGCCATGCTGTCCAGCGGCGTTTAGCGCACGACGATACCGCGCGCCGCCATGTAGGCTTTTGCCTCGGGAACGGTGTATTCGCCAAAGTGGAAAATACTCGCCGCCAGCACCGCGCTGGCGTGGCCTTCGATGACGCCATCGGCGAGGTGCTGCAGGTTACCGACGCCCCCGGAGGCAATCACCGGAATGCCCAGCGCATCGCTGATAGCGCGGGTCACGCCCAGGTCGAAGCCGTTTTTCATGCCGTCCTGGTCCATGCTGGTCAGCAGGATTTCACCGGCGCCCAGGCCTTCCATCTTCATCGCCCACTCCACCGCGTCCAGGCCGGTGGGTTTGCGCCCGCCGTGGGTGAAGATCTCCCAGCGCGGGGTTTCCCCCGGACCCGAGACTTTCTTGGCGTCGATGGCCACCACGATGCACTGCGAGCCGAAGTGCTGCGCGGCTTCGCCGACAAACTCGGGGTTGAATACAGCGGCGGTGTTGATCGAGACCTTGTCCGCACCGGCATTGAGCAGGTTGCGGATGTCTTGCACGGTGCGCACGCCACCGCCTACGGTCAGCGGGATAAACACCTGGCTGGCCATGCGCTCGACGGTATGCAACGTGGTATCGCGGCCGTCGACGCTGGCGGTAATGTCGAGAAAGGTAATCTCATCGGCGCCTTGCTCATCGTAGCGACGGGCGATTTCCACCGGGTCGCCGGCGTCACGGATGTTCTCGAACTTGACGCCCTTGACCACGCGACCGTTGTCGACGTCCAGGCAAGGGATGATGCGTTTGGCCAGCGCCATGGTCAGTCCTCAGCCGTTGTAGGCATCGCAGTAAGCCTGGGCTTCGGCGACGTCCAGGGTACCTTCGTAGATCGCACGGCCGGTGATGGCGCCGATGATGCCGGGTGCCTTGGCGTCCAGCAGCGACTTGATGTCGCCCAGGTTGTGGATGCCGCCGGACGCGATCACCGGAATCTTCGTCGCCGCCGCCAGTGCCGCGGTGAACGGTACGTTGCAGCCCTGCATCATGCCGTCTTTGGCGATGTCGGTATAAACGATGGCGGACACGCCGTCGGCTTCGAACTGCCTGGCCAGGTCGATGACCTGCACGGTGCTGATTTGCGCCCAACCGTCGGTGGCGACGAAACCGTCTTTGGCGTCCAGGCCGACAATCACTTTGCCCGGGAATGCACGGCAGGCCTCGGCGACGAAGGCCGGGTCTTTCACCGCCTTGGTGCCGATGATCACGTAGCTCACGCCCGCCTTGACGTAATGCTCGATGGTTTCCAGGGAGCGGATACCGCCGCCGATCTGGATCGGCAGGTTCGGGTAGCGCTTGGCAATCGCGGTGACCACTTCGCCATTGACCGGCTGGCCTTCGAAGGCGCCGTTCAGGTCCACCAGATGCAGGCGACGGCAGCCCCCTTCCACCCATTTGGCGGCCATGCTCACCGGGTCATCGGAGAACACCGTGGAATCTTCCATGCGGCCCTGGCGCAGGCGTACGCAGGCGCCGTCCTTGAGATCGATAGCGGGGATAATCAGCATCTGGCAAACCTTATTCGATATTCAGCAATGCTTGGGAAATCAGGGTTTCTCAAGCGACCACAAGTCGCTTTCGATGCTTTCGAACCTTTCTTTAAGGAGCGTCTGCGTGTCGAAAATCGCCCTGTTGTAATAATGCGGCGCCACTTCGTGGGTGAACAGGTCGAGAATCTCCGCGACCTCGAACGAGCCCAACTTGAGTTCGAAGCGGTCTTCCATGAAACGCTTGATCTTGAGGGTAGCCTCACTCTCCTGTTCGGGGGTGAGGCGCAAGATCGGCTGCTTCGGCTTGCGGGCCATTTACCAGCGACCATCCCAGGCGGCGAAGTTCTGCAGTAATTGCAGGCCATGGGTATGGCTCTTCTCCGGGTGGAACTGCACGGCAAACCGCGAACCGTCGGCCAGCGCCGCGGCAAAGTCGACGCCGTAGTGCCCGCCACCCACCACCTGGCGCGGGTTACCGGCGGCGATGTAGTAGCTGTGTACGAAATAGAAGCGCGCCAGGTTCGGAATATCGTGCCACAGCGGATGGTCCACTGTCTGGCTGACCTCGTTCCAGCCCATGTGCGGGACTTTCAGGTGTTCGCCGTCTTCATGCAGGTCCTTGCCGAAAAACTTCACCTGGCCCGGAAACAGGCCGATGCAGTCGACGCCGGCGTTCTCTTCACTGCTGTCGAGCAAGGCTTGCATGCCGACGCAGATGCCGAGGAACGGACGGTCCTGGCTGACTTCGCGCACCAGACTGTCAAAGCCCAGGCGGCGGATCTCGGCCATGCAATCGCGAATCGCGCCAACGCCAGGGAATACCACGCGGTCGGCTTCGCGAATCACCTTGGCATCGCTGGTGATCAGCACCTTGCCGGCACCTACGTGCTCGAGGGCCTTGGCCACCGAGTGCAGGTTACCCATGCCGTAATCGATAACCGCGACCGTCTGCATTACAGAACGCCCTTGGTCGAGGGCATTTGCCCGGCCATGCGCTCATCCAGCTCCACGGCCATGCGCAGGGCGCGGCCGAAAGCCTTGAACACGGTTTCGATCTGGTGGTGGGTGTTGGTACCGCGCAGGTTGTCGATGTGCAGGCTGACGAGTGCGTGGTTGACGAAACCCTGGAAGAATTCCTGGAACAGGTCGACGTCGAAGCCGCCCACGGTGGCGCGGGTGTAGGGCACGTGCATCTGCAGGCCTGGACGGCCGGAGAAGTCGATGACCACACGCGACAGCGCTTCGTCCAGCGGGACATAGGCGTGGCCGTAGCGACGGATGCCTTTTTTGTCGCCGATGGCCTTGGCAAATGCCTGGCCGAGGGTGATGCCCACGTCTTCCACCGTGTGGTGGTCGTCGATGTGCAGGTCGCCTTTGCTGACGATATCCAGGTCGATCAGCCCGTGACGGGCGATCTGGTCCAGCATGTGCTCAAGAAAAGGAACACCGATATCAAATCGGGCCTTTCCGGTGCCATCCAGGTTGATCGAGGCTTTGATCTGGGTTTCCAGAGTGTCGCGCTCGACGGACGCCTTACGTTCGGCCATCACCAGCTCCGCAAAATCATTGGGCGAAAAAGGCAGCCATTATAGGGGCGCGGGCGCTAAACAGAAACATCGAAGGGGATAAGACTGATGGAGTGTCGGGGATAGACATGTGCATACAGGTGGGACCGACTGATGAAAACTCCACACATCCAAGGTGGGAGGGGGGCAAGCCCCTCCCACTCTTGATGTCAGTGGAACAGTACCGCGGTCTTCTGCAGGGTCACCCACACACCCCACGCCAACGGAATACCCACCACCAGCCAGGCGGCAATCGCCAACGGCTTGCTGCCGGCAGAGGCTTTCCACTCCAGCACGGTAGTGGCGTCAGCCCCTTTGTCATGGCCCAGCGCTTGCTCGGCGGCGAGTTCCGCGTCGGTCATGAAGTACTTGTCGGCCACCGGGCGCACCAGCAGGTTGCAGATGAACCCCAGCACCAGCAGGCCGGCGAGAATGTACAAGGTGATGTCATAGGCCGCGGCGCGTTCGACGCCGATGCTCAATTGATATTCACGCAGGTAGTTCACCAGCACCGGGCCCAGCACACCCGCCGCGGCCCATGCGGTCAGCAGGCGGCCGTGGATCGCGCCCACCATCTGGGTACCGAACAGGTCGGCCAGGTAGGCCGGGACGGTCGCAAAACCACCGCCGTACATCGACAGGATGATGCAGAACGCCGCCACGAACAGCGCTACGTTGCCCAGGTGACCGAGGTTCGGGATCAGCGCGTACAGGGCAAAGCCCAGGGCGAAGAACACGAAGTAGGTGTTTTTACGCCCCAGATAGTCGGAGAACGACGCCCAGAAGAACCGGCCACCGATGTTGAACAGGCTCAACAGACCGGTGAAACCCGCCGCGATGGCAGCAATGGATGCAAGCTGCCCGGCGTCCAGTTGGCCGAACGGCACATCCACACCCAGCAGCTTGCCGCCGAACACTTCCTGCAGCAGCGGCGAAGCCATGCCGAGGATACCGATACCGGCCGACACGTTCAGACACAACACCAGCCAAACCAGGCGGAACTGCGGGGTTTTCCAGGCCACGTTCACGTGCACGTGACGGTGAGTGATCATCGCGTTGCTGGCTTTTTTCGCCGGCGCAGTCCAACCCTCAGGCTTCCAGCCGGTCGGTGGCACGCGGTAGGACAGCGCGCCGCCGATCATGAACACGAAGTAGATCGCCGCCATCACCAGGAAGCTCTGCCATACGCCCACGCTGGTCGGCGAAGCGAAGTGCCCCATCAGCGCCGCAGCCAGGGGCGCGCCTACCATTGCGCCGCCGCCGAAGCCCATGATCGCCATGCCGGTGGCCATGCCGCGCTTGTCCGGGAACCACTTGATCAGGGTCGACACCGGCGAGATATAGCCCAGGCCCAGGCCGATACCGCCGATCACGCCGGAGCCGATCCACATCAGCCAGATCTGGTGGGTATAGATCCCCAACGCCGAGATCAGCAGGCCGCCGCACCAGCAAAGCGCCGACACAACACCGGCCTTGCGTGGCCCGGCGTGTTCCAGCCAGCCGCCCCAGATCGCTGCCGAGCAGCCCAGGAAGATGAAGAACAGGGTGTAGATCCAGCCCAGCATGGAGATGGGCCAGTCGCATTGGGACGAAAAAACCTGCGCGATAAAACTCATGTCCGGCGCGCAGGCCACGGGCGCGGTGATCCCCAGTGCCTTGGACAGCGGCAACCAGAACACCGAGAAACCGTAGGCCATGCCGATGCACAGATGGATGGCCAGGGCGGCCGGTGGAACCAGCCAGCGGTTGAACCCTGGCTTGGCGATAATGCGCTCCTTGGACAGGAACGCAGGCTGCTCGGCGGTGTGACCCGCCGCAGTGCTGGTGCTCATTGATGTTTCCCCCAGTTATTAGTCGTTGTTCGTCAGGCGCTCTCTCCCTCGGCCTTGCACGCAAAGCGTGGCCGTTTTTTTGAGTGAAACTCCATTTTGGCGCGACGATAGGTCGCAGAAGGCGGACGAACGCGCAAAGATTAGCATTTGAGAACGCCAAAAAAACCAAAATGCCATCACTTTCCCGGATTTTTTTGTTTTATTGACGTCAAATTCCCGTTCCGCCTGGCGCGGATACAATGTAACGATCGGTGAACTGACGAAGGCCGTCGGGCGTTATACTCTGCGGCTAAATTTTGAAATCGACATACAAGGACTCGCCCATGAAAGCGTTCGGCAAAATCCTGGGTCTGGTACTTCTCGGGCTGTTGCTGATCATCGTGGCTCTCGGCTTTGCCCTGACCCACCTGTTCGATCCCAACGACTACAAAGAAGAGATTCGCCAGATTGCCCGCGACAAGGCCCACATCGAGCTGACGCTCAATGGCGACATCGGCTGGAGCCTGTTCCCCTGGCTCGGCCTCGAGCTGCATGAAGCCAGCGTGGCCACCCTGACCGCCCCGACCCAACCTTTTGCAGACCTGCAAATGCTCGGCCTTTCCGTGCGCGTGCTGCCACTGCTGCGCCGCGAAGTGCAGATGAGCGACGTGCGCGTCGAAGGCCTGAACCTGCGCCTCACCCGCGACAAGCAGGGCCATGGCAACTGGGAAGACATCGGCAAGAACGCGCCGGTGACAAGTAGCGCAACCCCCGCCCCCGTGGAGCAGCCTGCCGAGCAGGAACCGGAAAAGCCGCCAAAACCGATCCGCCTGGATATCGACAGCCTGACGGTCAACAACGCCCGCATCGAATACAACGACGAGCAAACCGGCAAGCAGTTCAGCGCCGAAAGCATCCAGCTGAGCGCCGGTGCCGTGCATGAAGGCGCGAGCATCCCGGTGAAACTCACCGCCTTCTTCGGCAGCAACCAGCCGGTCATGCGCGTCAAGACCGAGCTCAACGGCAACCTGCGCATCCAGCGTGCCCTCAAGCGTTACCAGTTCGAAGACATGCGCATCAGCGGTGAAGCCACCGGCGAGCCGCTGCAAGGCAAGACTGTAACCTTCTCCACCCAGGGCCAGTTGCTGGTGGACCAGGCGGCCAATATCGCCGAATGGACCAACCTGAAGCTCTCGGCCAACCAACTGCGCGCACTGGGCGAACTGAAGGTCAACGACCTGGACAAGACCCCGCAGCTCAGCGGCGCCCTGTCCATCGCCCAGCTCGACCTGGCCAAGTTCCTCGACAGCATCGGCAGGCCATTGCCGCCGATGGCCGAGGGCAGCCTGAGCAAGGTCGAACTGGTCAGCCGCCTCAAGGGCACGCCGACCAGCGTGGCCCTGGAAGACCTCAACCTGAAACTCGACGGCAGCACCTTCACCGGCCGCGTGGCCGTGGACGATTTTGCCAAGCAGTCATTGCGCGTGCGGCTCAAGGGCGACACGTTCAACGCCGACAACTACCTGCCGGCGAAATCCGAATCCGCCAAGGGCGCAACCGCTGCGCGCCAGGCCGAAGTGCAGAACAGCGAAGCCGGCGCCATGGCGGCCGGCGGCACCACACCGCTGCCGGATGCACCGACCAAAAGCGCCTGGAGCACCGACAAGCTGCTACCGCTGGCGCACCTGCGCAAGCTGGACGTAGACGCCGATCTGGCCTTCGGCCAACTGACGCTGAGCAAACTGCCGATCCAGAATGCCGTGCTCAAAGCCTCCGGTATCAATGGTCAGCTCAAGCTCGACGCGCTCAGCGGCGGGCTCTACGACGGTACGTTCCAGGCCAACGGCACGCTCGATGTACGCCAGGACGTACCGGTACTGGCGCTGCAAAGCCGCATCAGGCAAGTACCGATCGAGCGCATCCTGCAAGCCCAGGGGCAAACGCCGCCGGTCAAAGGCCAGGTCACGCTCGACAGCAACCTGACCGGCCGTGGCAACAGCCAAAAGGCCCTGATCGACAGCCTCAGCGGCACCGCCAGTTTTGCGATCAACAACGGCGTGCTGCTCAACGCCAACCTTGAGCAGCAACTGTGCACTGGCATCGCCATGCTCAACCGCAAGACCTTGAGCGGCGAACAGCGCGGCAAAGACACGCCATTCCAGGAGCTGAAGGGCAACCTGACGTTGCGCAACGGCGTGGCCAACAACCCTGACCTGAAAGTGCGCATCCCAGGGCTGGCGGTCAATGGCAACGGTGACGTCGACCTGCGCGTGCTGGGCATGGACTACCGCGTCGGCATCATCGTCGAAGGCGACCAGCGCGAAGTGCCGGACCCGGCCTGTGAAGTGGGCGCCAACTTCCGCGACATCGAAGTACCGCTGCGCTGCCGTGGCCCGCTGGAGCTGGGCGCCAAGGCCTGCCGCCTGGATAAGGACGGCTTGAGCCAGGTGGCGCTCAAGGCCGCCGGCAACAAGCTCAGCGACAAGCTGGAAGAGAAGCTCGACAAGGTCAACCCACAGCTCAAAGATGCTTTGAAAGGCCTGTTCAAACGATGAGAAACGAGCAGTTTTCAACGGCGGTGCTGGACTGGTACGATCGCCATGGCCGCCACGATCTGCCTTGGCAACAGGGCATCACGCCTTATCGGGTGTGGGTGTCGGAGATCATGCTGCAACAGACTCAGGTCAGCACCGTGCTCAATTATTTCGACCGCTTCATGGCCTCGCTGCCAACGGTCGAAGCCCTGGCCGCCGCGCCGGAAGACGAAGTGCTGCACCTGTGGACCGGCCTGGGCTACTACACCCGGGCGCGCAACCTGCAAAAGACCGCCAGGATCATCGTGACCGAGTACGGCGGAGAGTTTCCCCGTGATGTGGAAAAGCTCACCGAATTGCCCGGCATCGGCCTGTCCACCGCCGGCGCGATCGCCAGCCTGAGCATGGGCCTGCGCGCGCCGATCCTCGACGGCAACGTCAAGCGCGTACTGGCGCGCTTTACCGCGCAAGAAGGCTACCCAGGCGAGCCCAAGGTGGCCAAACAGCTGTGGGCCACCGCAGAACGCTTCACGCCCCATGATCGGGTCAACGCCTACACCCAGGCGATGATGGACATGGGCGCCACGCTCTGCACCCGCAGCAAACCCAGCTGCCTGCTGTGCCCGCTGGAAAAAGGCTGTGAAGCCCACATGCTCGGCCTGGAGACGCGCTACCCGATCCCCAAGCCGCGCAAGACCATCCCGCAGAAACGCACGCTGATGCCGATGCTGGCCAATGCCGAGGGCGAGATCCTGCTTTATCGGCGCCCGTCCACGGGGCTGTGGGGCGGTTTGTGGAGCCTGCCCGAACTGGACGACCTGGCGGACCTCGACCACCTCGCCAACCAGCACGCGCTCGAACTGGGCAAGCACCAGGAACTGCCGGGGCTGGTCCATACCTTCAGCCACTTCCAACTGGCCATCGAACCCTGGCTGGTGCGGGTCGAGGAAACCGCCCTTCACGTGGCCGAGGCCGACTGGCTCTGGTATAACCTCGCCACCCCGCCGCGCCTGGGCCTTGCCGCCCCGGTCAAGAAACTGCTGAAGCGCGCGGCCGACGTATTGAATGCAGGAGAGTCGTCATGACCCGCACCGTAATGTGCCGCAAGTACAAAGAAGAACTGCCAGCTCTGGAGCGCCCTCCGTATCCGGGCGCCAAGGGCCAGGACATTTACGAGCACGTCTCGGCCAAAGCCTGGGGCGACTGGCTGAAACACCAGACCCTGCTGATCAACGAAAAACGCCTGAACATGATGAACGCCGAAGACCGTAAATACCTGGCGGGCGAGATGGACAAGTTCTTTTCCGGCGAGGAATACGCCCAAGCCGAAGGTTACGTGCCACCTGCTCAATAATTGATCAAAAACCGGGGTCGGCACGTAAGCGACGGTAATAATTAAATATTTTTTGAAAACTTGCTTGACGACCCCCTGAAAAACCCGTTTAATGCGCCCCGTTGCCCAGATAGCTCAGTCGGTAGAGCAGGGGATTGAAAATCCCCGTGTCGGCGGTTCGATTCCGTCTCTGGGCACCACCTTTCGTTTTCAGGTGATGCCAAGCACACCTGAAAGCACACAAGAAACCCGCCTAGTGCGGGTTTTTTGTTGTCTGGGATTTGACTTATCCAAGCGGCGATTTTGAGATAATGAATTCACTTCCCATCCCCTCGAACCTTATGCCGCAAGGGCTGCGGCATAGGCTTTTTGAGATGACGCTCTGCGCAGTTAGAGATACTCATCGCTTACTCAAGCAAAAACACCATCAGCGGATTGTCGTTCAACCGCCCTTCAAAGCTTGGCACCAGATGCTCAACGGGCGTGCCCTTCAGCAGCGCAGTCTCCTTGCGCGCCACAATTACCCAGGCCGGTCGCGGCACAGCGTCCAATCGCTCAAGCTGATTGCCGCCGATAAACACCGGCTGCTCATCGTGGTCCAGGTTCATCATGTAGCGCACTGCCCAGGTATCGCGACCGAGGTTGATAAACACCAGGGGCCCCGGCTGTGCCTGGCGCAACGTCTCTACCTGGCTGACAAAGGTGCGGGTGTCGAACTGTAGATCCTTGGCCGGCTCGACCACGCTCACCAGCAGCAACCATTGTGCCACCAATGCGATCAAGCTGAGCCACACCAGCCGCCCTGCCCGGCGCCAGGCAATCAACGCCAACACTTGCAACACCACCAGCACACCAATCAGCAACGGCAGCGAAACGTCCGGCCAGTAACCGTGCTTTTGCCACCCGTGCCGACACACAAACACCACAACCACGCACAACGCCGGCAGCGCCGCGACAAGGCCCTCGTAGCAGCGACGCACGCCCACGAGCCAGCCTTGCGCTTGCAGCAGCCCATAGGCGGCGACAGCGGCAAACAGCGGCACCATCGGCAGGATGTAATAAGCGCGCTTGAAGTTTGGCACCGACAGACCGAGCAGGATCATCAAGCCGCAGGCGCCAAGCCTGACCACCCGTTGCACATCGGCATCGCTGTGTCGCACGGACCAGCGATGGCGCAAGGCAACCAGCGTGGCCAGCGCCAGGGGCACCACGGGGAAATAGCGATACAGACTCAACTGAAAGTAAAAGTAGAACGGCTCGCCGCTTTCATCCAGGCGCCCGCCGACCTGCATCCTGAACACCTCATCGGCAAACGCCTCGCCACCGCTGATGCGCGCCAGCTTCACCAGCAACCACCAACAGGCCGCCAGCAACACCAGGCCGACGACACCGTGGATCAGCACCTGCTTGACTCGCTCCCCCGGCTTGCCCAGCGCCCAATACACGCACACCACGCCGCAGACCTCGATCAACCCCAACGGCCCGCGTATCGCAAAGCCGAGGATAAACAGCGGGAACACCGCCAACCGCCGGAGCCGCGAACCCAGGCGCTCGCCACTGTGCAGCAGGTAGAAACTGCCGACACACAGCAACGCCACCATCTGGTCCAGGCATACCGAACGCGATTTTTCCAGCAGTTGAGTGGTGAGCAGGGTCAGCAACACGGTGAGCAGCGCCCACTGCCGACTTGACGGGACCAGCAGGCGATACATCAATGCGACGACCCCGGCGGACGCCAGGGCGGTGGGCAGCACGTTCGCCAGATGGTTGGGCGCACCGAACAAGCGGGCACATATAAAACTGAGGAAGGTCGCGGTGCCAGGGTAGTCCGCGTAAGGCTGCCCATAGGTGGTGGGGAAAAGACTCGCGCCATGGCGAAACATTTCCTGCATGAACAGCGCCCAGCGCCCATCAAATCCCTGGGGCTGCTGATTCCAGATGCCCAAGGTAAAAAGCAACAAGGCAAACAGGAAAATGCCCAGGGATTCGAGGCGAAAGCGGTTGTGGTGATCCATCGATTGACCTGCCAGGTGGAGAAAGCCGACGTATGTTGCCGACCACGTCCCTGAACAGCGCCTGAACAGGCTTGAACATTTACCGGTTCAGCGTTTTAAGGGCCACACCACTACCGGGATCAGGCGGACGTAGATCAATTCGGCCACCAGCTCGACCAGGGTTTGCAGGATCACCGCCGTCGCCGCCAGCCCGCGCACGTCTTCGGGCAGCGCCAGGGCCAAGGGCAACACCACCAGCGAGTTGCGTGTCGATGCACTGAACGTCACCGCACGCGCCGTGGGCGCCGGCAACGCAAACAGCCGCGCAGCCAGCATCCCCATCAACGGCGCCAGCAGCACAAAGGCCACATAAATCGGGATCACCGGCATCAGTAAGTCGATATCACGCACCACCGAGGTGATTTGCGAGCCGATCACCACGAACAGAACCAGCGCCATCGCGGGCACGGGCAACCAGGCCCATACGTCATTCCAGGCATTGATAACCCTCGAGCGTCGTGCCAGAGCAGTGGTCAGCACCGCAAGCACCATCGGCAGCAAAATCAGCGCCACGAATGCCTCGATAAACGGCCCCGCCTGCACCACTACCTGCGACTGTGTCCCCAGCATCAAACCCAGGTACACCGGCAACAGCGCCAACTGCAGCAACAACAGCAACGGCGTGGCCGCCAGCATCAATCGCGAATCGCCCTTGCCGATATGAGTGAACACCACCACGTAATCGATGCATGGCGTCAACAACACCAGCAAGGCCCCCACCAACAACGCCGGGCGCTCTACCAGGCCACGGGTCAATCCCCATACCAGCAGCGGCACCAAAATGAAATTGGCCAGCAACAACGCCGACAGGAAGCGCTTGTTGCTCAAGCCTGCACGCAGGTCCAGAAAGGGGATTTGCAGGAACATCGCATACATCAGTATCGCGATGGAGGGCGTGATGCATGCGCTCAGAGCGTGAGCCGATAAAGGCGCGAGCAGGCCAACGACTGCAGCCAGGAGAACGGTGACGAAGTAGAGGGGGATCTGGTGGTGTTCGAGGGTGTCGCGGGTCATGGGTGCACTCAAGAAAACTGCAGAGACGCCAGCCTATGCGCCTAATGGCGCGAGGTCGACTAGTGCAACCCAATAGCATCCGAGGGATATTCCTGACGAGTATGCAGCACCGCCAGTATTTCGACTTGTTCTATCACTCGATAGATCACCAAATAATTGGGATGAACAACCATTTCCCGAGTGCCAGACAAGCGGCCGCGCTTAAATCCATAAGGCATTGAAGACAACCCCTCAGCAGCCTTCACAATGGTTCGATGCAGCGAAGCAGCAGCGTTGGGATTGTATTGCTCAATGTAGTCAATGATATCGGTCAGGGCTACAAGGGCCTCGGGTCGCCACTTAACGAGCAGCACGGCGAGCCTTACGCCTCTCTTCCAGCATTCTCTCGACTTCGGCCATGGCTTCGTCATGCGGAATACTCGGGCGAGGATCATCAATTGAAGCCTGCACCTTGGCCCGAAACCAACGGTCGTAGCTCGCGGCCTGCTCTTCTGTTTCAAACTCCGAAACGATAGGAGAAAGTGGGATGCTCATAGAGACCTCCGTAATGGATGCCTGCAAGTCTAATCTGTCCATGGTTCGCTGTCGTTTCTCTCAGATGTATGGTTTTGCCAAAAGCCGTGCGCCGGAACGATCCACGGTCCGGCAAACGAGCGGCGCGAGCGTCGAAGGTTAATAACCCTGCCAAAGCCCATACAAGTGCTGGCAAACCGCTTAACTGTTACTAAAAATAAAACCAGCACAGGGCTGCGCGTAGCGAAACACACCCGCAACCCTTGGGATTTGCCCCAACCTGCGCTTCAATACCCCACCCAGATCCTTCACCCCAGGACGCAAGCCCATGGCCTCGCCGAACAAGCAGCAAAAACGTGCCCAACGGGCCAAGACCAAGGCCAAACAGAACCGCACCCAACGCGCCGTTGCGCCCAAACCGGATGCCTTCGCGGGCGATGACAGCCGCATTGATCTTGAATCGGTGGATTTGACCGAGCTGTTCGTGAAAATGCGCGCCGCGGGCGAGATCAGCCAACAGGCGTTGTGCGCGGCATTCCTGGCCCACCCGCTGCTGGCGCTGGTGCTGGAACAGGAAGGCGAAGAAGAAGCCACCGACTTTATCCTGGCGGCGCTGATCGAGTATCGGCAGTGGGCCACGGACAGTGATGATGAAGCGGCGGCGCTCGCGTGGATTGAATCGCCAGCGTTCCAGGCGGACTATGTTGCCGCTTCCCAAGCACTCACCAACACCCAAGCCTGACACAGAACCAAATGTGGGAGGGG
>NZ_JAFHKI010000211.1 GCF_016937615.1 Pseudomonas lactucae
CCACATTGGATCTCCACTTGTCTGTCAGGGCCGGTGTAACAGGTGGCTCATGGCGGTTTTGAGCTTCATCGGCCGCACCGGCTTGTGCATCAAGGTGTGCCCCAACTCGCGGATCTGCTGCTTCAATTCGTTGCTGTAGTTGGCGGTGATCATCAGCGCAGGTATTGCGCGACCGCGGCGGGCGTTGATGCGGGCGACGGCGTCAACGCCGTTCTGGTCGTCGTCGAGGTGGTAGTCGGCGATCAGCAAATCCGCCTCGGCATGGTAGTTGTCCACCTGCCGCGCCAGGTCTTCTTCGGATAACGCCGTCACGACCTGGCAGCCCCAACCTTCGAGCAAGGTGCGCATGCCTGCGCAAATCGCCGCGTCGTTATCCAGCACCCATATCCGGGCGCCCTGCAAGCGCTCCAGCAACGCCTCGCTCATGCACGGCAGGGGCAATGACTTGGGCGCGGTGGCGCTCAACGGCACCTCCACTGCAAACATCGAGCCCTTGCCCGGCCAGGATTTGACTGTGATGCGGTGCCCCAGAATGCCGGCGATTTTTTCTACTATCGCCAGCCCCAGGCCCAAGCCGCGATCCTGGTCCGGGCGCTGCACATCGCCGCGCTTGAACTCCTGGAAGATCTCCTCCAGCCGCTCCTCGGCAATGCCCATGCCGCTGTCCCACACCTGGATCGACAAGCGCTGATGCTGGCGCCGACACCCCAGCACAATGCGCCCTTGATAGGTGTAGCGAATCGCGTTGCTCAGCAGGTTGCGCAGGATCCGCGCCAATAGCTGGATGTCGCTGCGCACCAGCGCCGAGCAACCGACAAAGTGCAGCTCCAGCCCTTCGCTGCGGGCCAATTCGGTGTACTCGGCGGCCAGGTTATCGAGCAATTCGCTCAAGGCGAACGGCGCGATATCAGCCTTGATCACCCCGGCGTCGAGCTTGGAGATATCCACCAGGGTGCCGAGCAGGTTTTCCACGTCTTCCAGGGAATTGCTCACGTTGCGCACCAGTTTTTCACTCGGGCGTTCGAGCAAGGCGCTGGTGAACAAGCGTGCGGCGTTGAGCGGTTGCAGCAGGTCGTGGCTGACGGCCGCGAGGAACTTGGTTTTTGACAGGTTGGCCTGTTCGGCCTCCAGCTTGGCCTCGCGCAGACGGGTTTCCATGCGCCGGCGCTCGTCGATCTCCTTGAGTAACTGGTCGTTGAGCGCGGTGAGTTCCGAGGTACGCTGGGCCACGCGCTGTTCCAGGTGCTGATAGGCCTGGTGCAGGGCTTCGGCGGTGCGGCGGCGTTCGGTGATGTCGCGGATCAACACAAAGATCCCCACCACCTCGCCACCGGCGAGCATATTCGGCACGTAGGAGCGCAGCATGTAGCGCTCCTGATTATTGATGTTGGTCTCGGCGAACTCGAAGGTCACGCTCTCGCCGGCCAGGGCACGCGCGACGTAGGCGTCCAGGCGCCGGCAGTGCTGCTCGCTGTGCACTTGACGCAGGCTCTGGCCGAGCATCATGCCGCGCGGCCAGCAGTACCATTCTTCATAGACTTTATTGGTGAACTCGTAGACCAGGTCGGCATTCAGGTAGCCGATCAATGCCGGCACGTTATCGGTGATCAGGCGGATCCAGCGTTCGCTTTCCTGGGCTTTCTGCGCCGCCACCTGTTCGCCGCGCAGGGTTTCGGCGCGCAGCCGAGCGTTGATCAACAAGTGGTTGCTGGCCTTGAGTTCGGCCATCGCCTGGTTCAGCGCGTCGGTGCGTTCACGCACCTGCTCGGCCAGTACCACCGAATGCTGGAAGGTGGTGTACGGATTATTGCCCTGGCTCATGCCGGACTCGATGCGCTCGATCAGCGCCGCGTTGATCCGCGCCAGCTTGTGGTTGTCCTGTTGCAGCTGGGCCAACTGGGCGAGCAGTTCAGCGCCGGCCGCGGGCAATGGCGACCCCGGTGAAGGTCTGGTTGATATGCATGCCATTGAACTGTTCTCCGTAGGTGTTGAAACCCATCACCCGCTTGGCTTGCAGAAAGCTGCCGATCTGTTCCAGGTCGCCGGCGTCTTCCAGCTCCAGGCGGCGCAGGAAGCAGTCGCAGCCGAGGGTCAGCAGCAGGTCGCCAAGGCGTGAGTGCAGGCCATCGAACAGGCTTTCCAGGTTGGGCAGGATCGGGCCGGGTTTCATCACGGTCAGCACGATGCCGTTTTCCACCGCGCAGTAGAAACTCAGGCTCAGGTCTGCGTGCACCTGTTGGATGGCGCGCACGTAGTACTGGTCATGGATACGCACCGCCAGCGGGTGGGCGGCGAAGGTGCGGTGGTCGAGGTCGGCCACCGCCACGCCGATATGCCGCGCATACTCTTCGGCGGCGGGTTCGGCGTTGAGCTCATAGACCCGACGCGAGGGGCTGTCGGCACCGGTCACCACCAGTTTCTCCGCTCGCGGCAGGATGTGGTGGGTGGTGAACACCTCGAAATCCAGCCAGGTATTGACCAGCACCACCACTGCCGCGCCGCTGTGGAACGCGCCGTTGAAGTAGACGTGGGTGTGGGTGAGGAAGTTGTCATCGCCGGCTGAGCCGCCAAAGTGCGGAATATCGCCCAACGCGGCGCTGAGGGCGGCGAGCACCATTTCTTCGCGGCTGGACAGGCCATCGAGCAGGGTCAGGGCGAAGGTGTTGCCCTTGATCGGCGCCAGGGTATTGCTGCGACAACCGCCGACCAGGCGCTCGACCAGGTGCTGAGCGTCGATCAGGCTGAAGTGTTCCACCTGGTCGATCAACTCGGTGGCGATGGAGAAATGCGCGTGGTTGAAGCCCACCGCCGTGACGCAATTGCGCCCGTAGCCCTGGGGCGTTATCTCGCCGGCGCTGGTGCAACCCACCACGCGCACCGTACCGAAGCACTGCTGCAAGGCATCGCCGAGCGCCTTCAGGTCGTAGGACGCCGAGCAGAAAAACAGCACGAAACCCAGGTAAGGGTGCAGCAGCTGTCGCGCCAACTCTTCGGCGGCCTGCCCGGCATCCACGGCCTGGGACATGGCACTGACTACGCCTTCACTGTTGTGCATCGTTACCTCCCCCTCTGAGGCATGAGTGTACGAAGGGCGGGGGGGCGGCACCTATGCTACTTGGGTACTGGGTGGGGGGATGCGATGGGATGAGTTTCTCAAAAACAATGGAGATCCAAATGTGGGAATTGTATCTCCGGTTCAGAGGACGGCGTTGACCAGCATGCCGACTGCAACCACCACACACAGCCCGGCAAACCCCACCTGCAAGGCACGCGCGGGGATCAGCGAACACAGGCGCCGACCGACCAGCATGCCGACGATGCTCGCGCCGATAAACACCCACCCGACCGGCTCGATGCGCACGCCGGCATGGAACGCACCCGCCACGCCGATCAGCGAAATCAGACTGATGACCATCAACGACGTGGCGACGATGCCGCGCATCTGCACGTCGGTGAGCTGCTTGAACGCCGGTACGATCAGGAAACCGCCACCCACGCCGAGCAGGCCGGACACCGCACCGGTCACGGCGCCCAACGCGGCCAGGGTGGCGCTGCATTTGGCGGTCCAGGCCAGGCGCCCGGTCTGCTGGTTGAGCATGCAGTTCTTCTGGCCCCAGGACGCGGCGCCGTGGTCGCTCGGCCCGGCCTCGAGCTTTTCGCGCTGCAGCATGCGCCAGGCCACCAGCACCATCAGCGCACTGAACAAACCCATCAGCAGTGGTTCCGGCAATTGGTGGGCAAAGAACACGCCCAGCGGCGAAAACAGCCCGCCCAGCAACGCGATCAACAACGCGGCGCGGTAACGCACCAAGCCGTGGCGCAAACCGTCAATCGCGCCGACGGCCGCCGCCGCGCCCACCGCGAGCAGCGAGATTGGCGCG
>NZ_JAFHKI010000212.1 GCF_016937615.1 Pseudomonas lactucae
CCCCTCCCACATTTGACGGTATTCGCAATTCAAAATGTGGGAGGGGGCTTGCTCCCGATGGCGTCGGTACGGGTGCCTCAGATCTTTCCTACAAACCTTTCAGGTTGTCCCTCGAAACCCATCTCCCTAGCCTCCCTGCTTTGCATTTTCTCAGTGGTGGAATGTTATGAGTCTGACGACGAGAACTGATATGCGGCTATTGCAGGGCGTGATGTATCACATCACAATCGCGGCATGATCGTTAGCTGGAAACATAAAGGCCTTCGCGTCTTTTATGAAACGGGCTCAACGAAAGGGATCAATGCCAACCACGCGAATCGCTTGCGCCGTGTCTTGCTGATTTTAGATAGCGCGATTCATTGGAGCGATCTGGAACTGCCAGGTTGGCGTTTCCATCGCTTGAAGGGGGATCTTGTCGACTACTGGTCAGTGAGCATCAGTGGTAACTGGCGCATCATTTTTCGCATGTATGACGATCAAGTCGAGCTGGTCGACTATCTGGATTACCACTGAGAAGGGGTCTGTTTATGGGTATGCACAATCCTCCTCACCCAGGGGAAATACTGCTTGAGGATGTTATTCCGGGGCTCGGAATGACCATCACTGAAGTGGCAAGACGCCTGGGTTTCGCCAGGGAGACGTTTTCCAGAATTCTTCACGGACACGCGCCGGTCAGTCCTGATCTGGCCGTACGTCTGGAGCGTGCTGGCATCAGTAAAGCTCAGATGTGGCTCTCAATGCAGAGCAGCTATGACCTGTGGCAGGCAGAACATCGAGAACAGCCTGTTATTGAGCGGTTTGCTCGGGTTGAGTAGATGAGATCAAAGCACCCGGCTTAGACCGGGTTTTTGTTGTGTGCTGGATCTACAGCTCTCGGAGATTTCCGACAAGCCTTTCAGGTTGTCCCTCGGAACTCGCACAACTAACCTTCGCCAGTCGCTGCCAATTCAGTGACCGGGACTGCAAGCCCGCCGATAGTTTGTTAGTGCTCAACAGCACGCCTATAATCGTGCCGCTTTCATAAAGTGGTTCGAGTCATGGTGGCTGTGTGCGGGAGACCCTCGGGTCTGCCGGGGTTCCTAACAACTCGGTCTTGCAGACCCGTACACAGCTGCCACCCATCATCTGCAAGTGATGTCGGTAGCTCCCACTTTTTGTTAGGAATTTTGCCATGATCAAAGACAGCCCAAATCCCCCATCTGATTCCCAGCCCAACGACCAAATCTTCACCGTCCTAACCAACCTGAACAGCGAAACCCTGCTCGCCAACGCCTCCCAAGACCTGGCATCCGTGCAGGCACTGGCGGGTAATCTGGCTTTTGAAATCGACGGCCCGCACCGTGATGCAGTGCTGGGGATTCATCGAATGGTGGAGGGTATTCAGTTGATGGTGGATCGGGTACTGGATCTACAGGAAGTACCCATCAGCAACTGAATAAACCACACTCTGTGGCGAGGGAGCTTGCTCCCGCTGGGCTGCGCAGCGGCCCCAAAAATCCTGGGAGCGCTTCGCACTGGCGCCAGCCCGGTCCAGCGGGAGCAAGCTCCCTCGCCACAGGGTGATCAGGCGTTGATCGGGCGGGTAACCAACCGCTCCAATGCCTCACCCAGTCCGGACGCCTTGTCGCCCATCAACAGGTGCCAAACCCCGCTCTCAAGCTGACTCACACCCTGGCAACCAAGCGCAGTAAGCTGAGCCTCGGACACCACCGAATCATCCCCCAACTCCACCCGCAACCGGGTCATCGCCACCGTTTGCAGCTGGCGCACGTTCTCCCGGCCGCCCAGGGCTTCCAGCCATTGCTCGGCCTCCTGGACGTTCACCGTCACCGATTTATCCACAGGCGCAACGGCAACCGGCGCACTCGCAACAAACGACGGCATGGCGAGGCGAATCTCATCAGCAATGCTATCGGCCATCGGCCCGACCACCACCTGCAAACTCCCGCCATTCCCTGGCCGCACCACCGCCATCGCTCCCAGCGCTTTCAACTCTGCATCCACCGCCTTGTTGCGGTCCACCATGTCCAAGCGCAGGCGCGTGGTGCAAGCGCCGACACTCAACAAGTTATCCGCACCGCCCAACGCCTGGATATACGCCGTGGCACGCGTTTTATCGCTCATCACTTCAGCCTGTACCACCTGGATATCTTCCCGCCCCGGGGTCTTCAGGTTGAAGCGGCGGATGCAGTAGCTGAACACCGTGTAGTAGATCAACGAATAGGCCAGGCCCACCGGCACCACCAGCCAGCCATTGGTGGACTTGCCCCAGCCCAGCACCATGTCGATAAAGCCACCGGAGAAGGTGAAGCCTAGATGGATATTCAGCATATTCGTCACGGCCATCGACAGGCCGGTGAGCAGTGCATGCAGCAGGTACAGAAATGGCGCCAGGAACATAAACGCAAATTCAATCGGCTCGGTCACCCCGGTCAAGAACGAGGTCAGTGCCATCGACAGGAAAATCCCGCCCATCACCTTGCGCCGTTCCGGCAGTGCATTGCGGTACATCGCCAGGCACGCAGCGGGTAGACCGAACAGCATCACCGGGAACATGCCGGTCATGAACTGGCCGCCTTTGGGGTCGCCGGCGAAGTAGCGGGTCAGGTCGCCGGTGACGACCGCGCCGGTGACTGGATCGGTAAAGCTGCCGAACACGAACCACGCCATGTTGTTGAGGATGTGGTGCAACCCCGTGACGATCAGCAGGCGGTTGAACACGCCGAACACGAACGCGCCGAGGCTGCCGCTTTCCATCAACAGCACGCCGAAACTGTTGATACCGCTCTGTACCGGTGGCCAGATCAGGCCGAAGATCACCCCCAGGCCGACCGCACTGAACCCCGTGACGATCGGCACAAAGCGCCGCCCGCCAAAGAATGCCAGGTACTCCGGCAATTTGATGTCCTTGAAACGGTTATACAGCCCGCCCGCCATCAAGCCGCTGGCGATACCGGCAAGCATGCCCATGTTGATGGTCGAGTCCATCACTTTGAGCGTGGAGACCATCACCAGGTAACCAATCGCGCCGGCCAGCCCCGCGGTGCCGTTATTGTCGCGGGCAAAACCTACGGCAATGCCGATAGCGAAGATCAGCGCCAGGTTGGCGAAGATCGCCTGCCCGGCATCGTGCATCACTGCGATGTTGAGCAGGTCGGTGTCGCCCAGGCGCAGCAAGAGGCCGGCGATCGGCAGGATCGCGATCGGCAGCATCAGCGCCCGGCCCAGGCGTTGCAGGCCTTCGATAAGGTGTTGGTACATGGCGTGTCTCCCTGTTTTTGTTGTGGTCAGCTCAGCGGCCAGTGGTGTTGACAGGCTTGGCGAACGGCCTTGGCGCTGCTCAGGTCGAGCAGGCCAAGGCTGCGTTGCCGGCATTGCGCCGCATCCAGATGGCGGACGCGGTCCTTGATTTCGCCGATCTGCGGCGGGCTCACCGACAGTTCGCGCACCCCCAGGCCGACCAATACCGGCGTGGCCAGCAGGTCGGATGCCAAGGCGCCGCACACGCCGACCCATCGCGCATGTTTCGCCGCACCGGCGCAGGTCTGGGCGATCAGCCGCAGCAAGGCCGGGTGCAGCGCATCCACGCGGGCGGCAAGGCCCGCGTGGTCGCGGTCCATGGCCAGGGTGTACTGGGACAGATCATTGGTGCCGATGGACAAGAAGTCCGCATGCTCGGCCAGTTGCTCGGCCATCAGCGCGGCGGCGGGCACTTCGATCATCACGCCCAACTCGGGGCGTTGCGTCAGCTCAAGCTCCACACACAATTCATCCAGGCGCCGGCGGATCTGTAGCAGTTCATCCACTTCGCTGACCATCGGCAGCAGGATGCGACAGCGCGCCAGCGGCGTGACCTGCAGCAGCGCACGCAGTTGCTGATCAAGCACTTGCGGGCGCACCTGGGCCAGACGAATACCGCGCAGGCCCAGCACCGGGTTGGCTTCCACCGGCAGCGGCAGGTAGTCGAGTTGCTTGTCGCCGCCCACGTCGATGGTGCGGATGATCACCGACTTATCGCCCATGGCATCCAGCACGGCTTGATAGGCTTGGCGCTGCTCCTGTTCATCCGGTGCGGTGCGGCGCTCGACGAACAGGAATTCGGTGCGCAGCAGGCCGACGCCATCGGCGCCGTTCTCAAAGGCCGTGTGGGCCTCGCTGCTGGAGGCCACATTGGCGGCCACTTCAATATTTACACCGTCTGTGGTGTGCGCCGGCAGTTGAGCCTGGGCCTGTTGCTGTTGATGGCGCAGTTTTTGCGCGTTGCGAATCTGGTGCACTTGGGCGTGACGCGCTTCGCTGGGCGCCAGTTCCAGACGACCGTTGGCGGCGTCGAGTACCACGCGCTGGCCCTGGGGCACATCGAGCACGTCGGCGCCCAGCGCGACCACACAGGGCAAGCCTTTACTGCGCGCCAGGATCGCCACGTGTGAAGTGGCGCCGCCTTCGGCCATGCAGATGCCGACCGCCTGTTGCGCGCTCAGGTGCAGCAAGTCCGACGGGGTTAATTCATGGGCGCTGACAATCGAGCCGGGCGGTAACTCGAAGTGCCAGGCCTCACCCAGCAACGCGCGCAACACGCGTTGCTGCAGATCGCGCAGGTCATTGGCGCGTTCGGCAAACAGTGGTTTGCCCAAGGCCAGCAACACCGCGCACTGGGCCTGGATTGCATCGCGCCAGGCATGGGTGGCGGCGCTGCCGTGTTCAATGGCGCCGCTGGCGGCATCGAGCAGGGCAGGGTCTTCGAGCAAGGCCAGGTGGGCGGCGAAGATCTCTTTTTCCTCGACATGTTTGCGCTGGCGAGCGTGGTCCAGGGTGCTACGGATTTCACTGCGCACCTGCTCCAGGGCGGAGTCCAGGCGTTGCCGTTGGTCATCGACCGAATGTGTGCCGCTGTCCGCCGGCAGTTCGATGCCGGTGAGGCGCAACAACGGCCCGCACACCAGGCCAGGGGCCGCGCACACGCCTTGCAATACGTTGGCTTCGGTACTCGCCCGGCGGGGCGTAACGGCGACCGGTGCCGTGTGTTCGTCTTTCGCCGGCGCTGACAGTGCATCAATCAGCGCTTGCAGCGCCGCCTCGCAATCCTTGCCCCGGCAACTGACGCATACCTCGTCGCCTTCGCCGATCCCCAACCCCATCAAGCCGATCAGGCTGTCACACGGCGCCGATTTATCACCGTAATGCACGCGCGCCTGGCTGCTGAACCCCAGCGCGGTCTTGCGGATCAACGCCGCAGGGCGCGCATGCAGACCGCCCCGATGGGTCACGCGTACGCTGGCGGCGGCTTCGGCGGCTGAGTTATCCACAGCGGTTTCATCGCCGGTGCTCAAGCGAGCGAGTATGCGCATCAGCGGCTCGCCGACCTTGACCGTCTTGCGCGCCAGAGGCTGCAACTCAAAGCGCTCGCCGTTGGTCAGGATGATCGGGCTGACCAGGCTTTTGCACTGGCGCGCAATGCGGTCCAGATCAATGCGCAGCAGCGCCTGGCCCTGGCTCACCCGCGCGCCGGCCTCGACCAGCAACGCGAAGCCTTCGCCGTCCAATTCCACGGTGTCGATGCCCACATGCATCAGCAATTCGGCACCGTTGTCGGCACGGATCGTCAGCGCATGCCCGGTGCGCGCGACATGAATGATCACCCCATCACACGGCGCATGCAGGCAATCATTCAGTGGATCGATGGCAATGCCGTCGCCCATGGCGCCGCTGGCGAACACGTCATCGGGCACGTTGCCCAGGGCCAGCACCGGCCCGCTGAGGGGAGCGCTTAGGGTCAGTACATTATTGTTGTTGGACATGGGCACGGTACTCATCAGGAAAACACGGCAAACCACTCAGTGGGTGCGGGTGACTTTGCTCAGGTGACGCGGCTGGTCCGGATCCATGCCACGGGCGACCGCCAGGCCGGCAGCCATCACATAGAAACTCTGGATCGCCAGGATCGGGTCCAGGCTCGGGTGTTCGGCGCGGCTCAGGGTCAGGTCGCGTTCGGCGATATCGTCCGGCGCGGCCAGTAATACACGGGCGCCGCGTTGGCGCATATCGGCGGCCAGGCTCAACAAACCGGCTTGCTCGGCGCCGCGCGGGGCAAACACCAGCAGCGGGTAATGCTCGTTGATCAAGGCCATCGGCCCATGACGCACTTCGGCGCTGCTGAAGGCTTCGGCTTGGATCGCCGAGGTTTCCTTGAGCTTGAGCGCGGCTTCCTGGGCGATGGCAAACCCGGCGCCACGTCCGATGACCATCAAGCGCTGGCTGTCGCGCAGGGCATCGATGGCTGGGCGCCAATCCTGTTTGGCGGCGTCGCGCAGGCCCTCGGGCAGCGCCTGGCAGGCGTGCAACAAGTCCGCTTGCTGGCTCCAGTGCCCGACCAACAGGGCGCTGGCGCTAAGGGTGGCGATAAAACTCTTGGTCGCGGCCACGCTGAGCTCCGGCCCGGCGCACAGCGGCACATGGAATTCACACGCGGCTTCCAGCGGCGAGTCTTCGGCGTTGACCAGCGAGATGCTCAAGGCACCGCGCTTGCGCAGCAGGCGCAGGCTGTTGACCAGGTCCGGGCTTTGCCCCGATTGGGAAAACCCGAATGCGACTTGGCCGCTGACCTTCAACGGTGCCTGCAGCAAGGTCACCACCGACATCGGCAACGACGCCACTGGAATGCCCACATGCTGCATGGCCAGGTAGGCGAAGTAGCTGGCGGCGTGGTCCGAACTGCCACGGGCGATGGTCATCGCCACCTGCGGCGGCTGGCGGCGCAGGCGACCGGCGATTTCTTCCAGCAGCGGGTTCAGGTGCTGCAATTGGGCGGCAACCGCGTCACACGAGGCCAAGGCCTCTTCAAGCATTTTTGAAGTCAAGGCGTTCTCCTTCGACCATTACGTCGGTCAGATGCAGGGAGCGGTCCAGGCGCACGCAGTCGGCAAAACTGCCGGGCTGCAGGCGCCCGCGTTCTTCCAGACCCAGGTAATCCGCAGGAAATTGCGACAGGCGTTGTGAGGCTTCGCTGATGGGCAGGCCGATCTTCACCAGGTTGCGCAGCGCCTGGTCCATGGTCAGCGTGCTGCCGGCCAGGGTGCCGTCGGCCAGGCGCACACCGCCCAGGCATTTGGTCACGGTGTGGCTGCCCAGCTTGTATTCACCGTCGGGCATGCCGGCGGCGGCGGTGGAATCGGTGACGCAATACAGGCACGGGATCGCGCGCAGGGCCACGCGCATGGCGCCGGGGTGTACGTGGAGTAAATCCGGGATCAATTCTGCGTACTTGGCGTGGGCCAGCGCGGCGCCGACGATGCCGGGCTCGCGGTGATGCAGCGGGCTCATGGCGTTGTACAGATGGGTAAAGCTGGTGGCGCCGGCGGCGAGGGCGGCGACGCCTTCTTCATAGCTGCCCAGGGTGTGGCCGATCTGCATGCGCACGCCGCGTTCGCTGAGGGCGCGGATCAGCCCGTCGTGGCCGGCGATTTCCGGGGCGATGGTGATCACCCGGATCGGCGCCAGGCGCAGGTAGGCTTCGACTTCTTCCATTAACGCGGTGTGGGCGAAGTTGGGCTGCGCGCCGAGTTTGCCGGGATTGATATAGGGCCCTTCCAGATGCACGCCGAGTACCCGGGCGCTGCCAGCGGGACGTTGCTCGCAGAAGGTGCCGAGTTGGGCCAGCACGCGGGAGATTTCATCCACCGGCGCGGTCATGGTGGTGGCCAGCAGCGAGGTGGTGCCAAAGCGCAGGTGGGTGCGGGTGATGGTCTCGAAGGCGTCGGCGCCTTCCATGATGTCCTTGCCGCCGCCGCCGTGTACATGCAGGTCGATAAAGCCGGGCAACAGGTAGGGCAACTGATTTTCCGCCGGGTCGCATGGCGTGCCTTCAATGGCGATGACCTTGCCGCGTTCGTGCACCAGGCGGCCGCGGACCCAGCCGTCGGGCGTGAGGATATTGTCTTCGGACATGGCAGTTCCCTAAGGCCGCAACTCGGCGGCAAAGTCGTACCGGCGCAGCTCTGCGACAAAGTCGTAGTAGTCGTTGCGGCAGTAGGTGTCGGTGATTTCAATCGGCGTGTTGTCGGCGGTGTAACCCACGCGGGTCATCAGCAGCATGGCGGTGCCGGGGGCGATGCCCACCAGGGCGGCGAACTCGTCCGAGGCGTTGACCGCCTGCACATGCTGCAGGGCTCGGACGATGGGCTTGCCGATGCTTTCGAAGTATTCGTACAGCGAGCTGCCCAGCGCCTGCGGCTGTGGCAGCACCGAGGCGGGCACGGCGGTCATCTCGATGGCCATGACCGTGTCGTCGGCTTTGCGCAGACGCTTGAGGCGCGCCACTTTGTCGGTCGGGGACAGGGCAAGGCGGATCAGTTCTTCATGGGTGGGCGGGGTAATGTCGCGCTCCAGCCATTGCGAGCCGGGCACGAAACCTTTGAGGCGCAACATTTCGCTGAACCCCGACAGACGCGACAGCGGTTGTTCCAGGCGTGGCGTGATAAAAGTGCCGGAGCCCTGGCTGCGGCGGATCAGGCCCTGGGTAAACAACACTTCCAGGGCTTTACGGGCGGTCACCCGGGAAATGCTCAACTGCTCGCTGAGCGCGCGCTCGGACGGCAGCGCCTGTTCGGACGTCCACTGGCCGGCATGGATCGCGGCTTCGAGTTTGCGCGCCAATTGCAGGTACAACGGCGTGGATTGTTTGTCGTCGGGGCGCAGGGCCAGGATGGGATTCATCTGTCAGGTTTCCGATGCGTTATTGGAGTGTTGTCGCCCGGTAATGGCCGAAAATTAATACCACTTAAATACCATGTCAATGCAGCCAAAACGGTGCATTCAAGGGTTTAAAGGCTCCGTAATGGGGCCTGGTATCAACTGGTATTAGAGAGGTCTTTATGGCGCGCAGAACGGCGCAGCCTCGCGCGGTGAACTGGTATTCACTGGCGGGAGGTGGCGGGGGCAGGAAATATTTTTGAATTAATTTACGAACGGTCGGGGTTTACGGGCGAATCTCGATCAGGGTGCCGTCCTTGACCAGGTTCCAGACTTCGCGCATGTCGACGTTGCGCATACCGATGCAGCCGTCGGTCCAGTCCAGGGTGTGGAACCACTGCTCCGGGTAGTCTTCGGTGTCGGGGGTGCCGTGGATCATGATCATGCTACCGGGCTTGACGCCTTCGCGGCGCGCGCGCGCGGCGTCGCTGATATTCGGGTAGGAGATGTGCATGGCAAGGTTGAAGCGGTCGCTGGTCTTGCGCCAGTCGATCCAATAGAGACCTTCCGGGGTACGACGGTCGCCTTCGATCAGCTTGTGGCCCTTTGGGTTCTTGCCCAGGGAAATACGGTAGGTCTTGAACGGCTTGCCGTCATTGATCAACTGCAATTGGTGGGCGGATTTAAGCACCAGGACTTTTTCGACAGGTTTGCCGCCCAGGGTTTGCAGGGTGGAGGCCGGCGACAGCGTAGCGAACGACAGGCAGATCAGAGCAAGCAACCAACGCATTGAAACGGTATCCCTTTAAAGGCCATGTGCCGGGTGGTTAAGGGGCGGGCTTGCCCATCGGCGGCATAAGTATCTACACAATTTCTAAAAGCTGAAACTCCTCCCTGTGGTGAGCGGGCTTGTCCCGCGCTGCATAGGTATCTACACAACTGCTTGCTCTTACGCTGTTGCTCTGGCTCTGGCTTTTGATCT
>NZ_JAFHKI010000213.1 GCF_016937615.1 Pseudomonas lactucae
AGCCTGGCCGAAGCGGCGATTTATTTGGGGTCTTCACCGGATGAGTTAGTGCTGGCCCAGGCGTCGCGGTTTTATCACTTTCGCGACGGTGTGCTGGTCTCGATCAGCGATGCGTATGACAACCGGCTGCGGATTGCCCGGGATTTTACGGGGCGCATTGAGCGGCTGGATAACGGCGTCGGCCGCTCGTTGTGTTTGCGTTATGAGCTGGGCCGCATTGTGGCGGTGGATTACCAGGTTCAGCGGGCCAAGGGGTATGAGCCTTACGAATGGGTGATGGAGCAGAGCGTTGTTTCCTACGCCTATGACGACTTGGGCCGACTCGTTTCAGCGACCAATGCGGTAGGCGAAAGTGAGGTTTATCGGTACGACGAGCAGCACGTCATTCTGGAGCGTGGACTGGCCGGTGGTGCGAGCTTCTTTTGGGAATGGGAACGCTCCGGTAAAGCGGCACGCTGTGTCCGGCACTGGGCCAGTTTTTCGCAGATGGATACGCGGTATGTCTGGGGTGATGACGGCCGTGTGGACGTGCATAACGCCGATGGCAGCCAGGAAGTGTATGTCCACGATGACCGCGCACGATTGGTGCAGCGTGTTGATCCAGACGGTGCCCAGCATTTTAAATCCTACGACGCTAAAGGCCGGCTGACGGTCGAGCAGGATCCGCTGGGCGCGGTGACGGCGTATCAATACGACGACGCCGGACGTTTGGTGGCGTTGTTTCCGGGGGACGATGAGCCGACGTCCTACGAGCATGACAATGG
>NZ_JAFHKI010000214.1 GCF_016937615.1 Pseudomonas lactucae
CTGACCGACGGTGTGCTGGAGGGGATTTTGCCGTTTGAATGGACACGGTTGTATCGCACCAGCGCGGTGGAAGTGGATGTTGGGCTCGGGTTTGGTTGGAGCCATTCACTGGCGCAGCGGCTTATGGTTTCCGGTGACTCGGTGGTGTGGACGGACCATGAGAATCGCATTACTTCGTTTCCGATGCCGACTGAGGCGCGCCCCGCGATCACCAATAGCCTCGCCGAAGCGGCGATTTACTTGGGATCTTCGCCGGACGATTTAGTGCTGGCCCAGGCGTCGCGGTTTTATCACTTTCGCGACGGTGTGCTGTTCTCGATCAGTGATGCGTATGACAACCGGCTGCGGATTGCCCGGGATTTTATGGGGCGTATTGAGCGGCTGGATAACGGTGTCGGCCGCTCGTTGTGTTTGCGTTATGAGCTGGGCCGCATTGTGGCGGTGGATTACCAGGTTCAGCGGGCCAAGGGGTATGAGCCTTACGAATGGGTGACGGAGCAGAGCATTGTTTCCTACGCCTATGACGACTCGGGCCGACTCGTTTCGGCGACCAATGCGGTAGGCGAAAGCGAGGTTTATCGGTACGACGAGCAGCACGTCATTCTGGAGCGTGGACTGGCCGGTGGCGCGAGTTTCTTTTGGGAATGGGAACGCTCCGGTAAAGCGGCACGCTGTGTCCGGCACTGGGCCAGTTTTTCGCAGATGGATACGCGGTATGTCTGGGGTGATGACGGCCGTGTTGTCGTGCATAACGCCGACGGCAGCCAGGAGGTGTACGTCCACGATGACCGGGCGCGGTTGGTGCAGCGTGTTGATCCGGACGGCGCCCAGCATTTTAAATCCTACGACGCTAAAGGCCGGCTGACGGTCGAGCAGGATCCGCTCGGGGCGGTGACGGCGTATCAGTACGACGAAGCCGGACGTTTAGTTGCGTTGTTTCCGGGAGATGATGAACCGACGTCCTACGAGCATGACAATGGCTTCGTACGGGTTGTGCGGCGTGGGGAGGCGGTTTGGAAATATGAGCGCAATGACCAAGGCGATGTCATTCGCAAGACCGACCCTGACGGTACTTCCACAGACTACAGCTACAACAAATACGGCCAACTGACGGGAGTTTGGTATCCGGATCACAGCTGTCATCGCCTGGTGTGGAACGAACGCGGCCAGTTGCTTGAAGAGCAATTGCCGAACGGCGGCATCAAGCGTTACCGCTACGACGATCTGGGCCGCCAGATTGCCCGCGAGGATGAACAGGACGCGCTGACCCACTACCAATGGGACAGCGTTGGTCGGCTAATTCGCGTCGTACTCCCCGGCGGTGCCACGCGAGAATACAGCTACAACCCCTACGGAAAAATCACCGCCGAACGCGACGAACTCGGCCACATCACCCGCTACGAATACGCCAACGGCCTGCACCTGATCAGCCGTCGCATCAACGCCGATGGCAGCCAGGTCAAATACCGCTACGACAACGCTCGACTGCTGCTGACCGAAATCGAAAACGAAATCGGCGAAATCTACCGACTCAACTATCACCCCAACGGCCTGATCCAGCAGGAAATCGGCTTCGACGGCCAACGCACCGCCTACGTTTATGACCTCAACGGCAACCTGCAGGAAAAAACCGAACACGGTGATGACGGCCGTCAGCTAGTTACCGTTTACCAGCGCGACCACGCCGGCCGCCTCGTACGAAAAACCCTCCCCGACGGCAACAAGGTCGATTACGCCTACGACC
>NZ_JAFHKI010000215.1 GCF_016937615.1 Pseudomonas lactucae
CCGCTGCCGACTGAGGCGCGCCCCGCGATCACCAATAGCCTCGCCGAAGCGGCGATCTATTTGGGGTCTTCACCGGATGAGTTAGTGCTGGCCCAGGCGTCGCGGTTTTATCACTTTCGCGACGGCGTGCTGTTCTCGATCAGTGACGCGTATGACAACCGGCTGCGGATTGCCCGGGATTTTATGGGGCGTATTGAGCGGTTGGATAACGGTGTCGGCCGCTCGTTGTGTTTGCGCTATGAACTGGGCCGCATCGTGGCGGTGGATTACCAGGTTCAGCGGGCCAAGGGGTATGAGCCTTACGAATGGGTGACGGAGCAGAGCATTGTTTCCTACGCCTATGACGACTCGGGCCGACTCGTTTGCGCGACCAATGCGGTAGGCGAAAGCGAGGTTTATCGGTACGACGAGCAGCACGTCATTCTGGAGCGTGGACTGGCCGGTGGCGCGAGTTTCTTTTGGGAATGGGAACGCTCCGGTAAAGCGGCACGCTGTGTCCGGCACTGGGCCAGTTTTTCGCAGATGGATACGCGGTATGTCTGGGGTGATGACGGCCGTGTTGTCGTGCATAACGTCGACGGTAGCCAGGAAGTGTATGTCCATGACGACCGAGCGCGGCTGGTGCAGCGCATCGATCCGGACGGTGCTCAGCATTTCAAATCCTACGACGCTAAAGGCCGGCTGACGGTCGAGCAGGATCCGCTCGGGGCAGTGACGGCGTATCAGTACGACGACGCCGGACGTTTAGTGGCGGTGTTTCCGGGGGACGACGAACCAACATCCTACGAGCATGACAATTGGCTTCGTACGGGTTATGCGCCCATGGGAGGCGGTTTGGAAATACGAGCGTAATGACCAGGCGATC
>NZ_JAFHKI010000216.1 GCF_016937615.1 Pseudomonas lactucae
CCCCTCCCACATGGGTTATGTAGTGTTGGTTAAAACTTGTAGCCGATACCCACCATGTAAACCATTGGATCCACATCCACGTTTACCTTGGCACGGGTACCCGGCGCCACGGCGTTGTTTTCCACGGTGGCCTTGGTGCTGATGTCGATGTAACGCGCCTGGGCGTTGATCATCCACTTGTCGTTGATCATGTAGTCAGCACCGATCTGCGCGGCCCAACCCCAGGAGTTATCAGCCTTGAAGTTACTGAAACCGGCTTCGGAGGCGCGGCTGCCGACGTGTTCGTCGTAGATCCAGGTGTAGTTGATACCGGCGCCTACATACGGTTGGAACGCGGACTTGTTGTCCAGTGGGTAGTACACGACGCTCAGGGTCGGCGGCAGGTGTTTCAGGCTGCCGAGCTTACCGTTGGCGGCGCCGAGGGCGGTGCCCTTGATCTTCACGTCATGCTCGAACGGCGTGGCCGCCAGCAGTTCGATACCGACGTGGTTGGTAAGCATGTAGGCGAAGTTGAGGCCCAGTTGAGTGTCGCTGCTCATGGTTGCCTTGCCGCCCAGGTTGGCGCCGGCCAGTGGGCCCTGGTCAACTTTGACGGTGCTGCTGTCGGCCTTCGGGTTCACGGTGATTGCACCGGCGCGAACCAGAATATCGCCGGCTTCGTGGGCGTGGGCAACAGGGGCGACGAGGGCGAGCGCGAAGAGGGACGCGCCGAGCAGAGACTTGTTCATGGGAGCTCCAAAGGACGTTTAAAAGTTGTACGTCCAATGGTAAAGATCGTTCCGTTCGGTCTGTTGACTCAGCTCAATGAAAGGGCGATCAGCGTTATTCCGGCAGTTCGTAGATATAAATCTTCTCGGCATCCATCTGGTAGCCGGCATCGGCCAGCTCGCTGGTGGACGGTTTGACCTGCATTGCGCCTTCAATCCAATACGGCTGATAGAGCTCGTCGAGCTTCACGCCGACTTCACTTTTTACATGCACGATCTGATTTGACGGCGGCGGCGGCACATGGATGCACGCGCCGAAATACGGCACCAGCAAAAACTCGGTGGTGCGACCTTCTTCGCTGACCTCCAGCGGCACGATATAGCCCGGCAAACGGATGTGCTGACCATCGAGGCTTTGCACCACCGGTGCGTTGGGCAAATCCTGCTTGGCGGCGGGCGCCGCTTCGACGGACAAGGCGTCGGCCATGTTCGACAAATTGTGCAGCGGTTTCATGTTGGGCACTTCCGGCGGCGCGTCCGGCGGGATCATCTCCTGCCAGGACAAATCCTTGGGTTGTTCTTGCGCCCATGCAGGAACGACCACCAGCAATAACAGTGCAAACAGGGCACGACGCATCGAAACCTTCCTCATAAACGGATGGACAGGCCATCGGCCAAAGACTGTCGGTAGGCGCGCCAGGCGGGCACGCTGCCCATCAACAGCGCGGCGCCGAGGATACCGGCGAGCAAGGTCCATTCATATTCGCTCGGCCACGCCATCGGCAGGTCCAGGCCATAGTTGGCCTGCAAATACCCGCGTGAGGCGGCGATGCATACGTACAGCAAGCCGACACCTGCGATCACGCCGGACAAGGCCAGGGCGAACGCTTCGAAGATCAGCAATGTAGCAATGTGCCAAGGCCGCGCGCCCACCGAGCGTAAAATCGCCATCTCGCGGCGGCGCTCGTTGAGGCTGGTGAGGATCGCCGTGAGCATGCCGATCAGGCCGGTCAACACCACGAACAGCGAGATCACGAACAGCGCTTTTTCGGCGGTGCCCATCATGCTCCACAGCTCTTGCAGCGCCACGCCTGGAAGGATCGCCAGCATCGGCTCGCCGCGAAACTCATTGATCTCACGCTGCAGGGCGAAGGTGGAAATCTTGTTGTTCAGGCCCAGCATGAACGCGGTGATGGCCTGCGGGGTCAGGTCCATGTTGCGCGCCTGATCGGCGCTGATGCGACCTTTGCCCTGGGCCGGCACGCCGTTGTGCCAGTCGATGTGGATCGCTTCCATGCCGCCGAGGCTGATGTGCAACGTGCGGTCCACCGGCGTGCCGGTGCGCTTGAGAATGCCGACCACGGTGAAGGGTTTGTCGTCGTGCTTGACCAGGCTGACCACCGCCACGCCATGGGCCAGCACCAGTTTATCGCCGAGCTTGTAGTGCAATGCGTCGGCGACTTCGGCGCCGAGCACCACTTCGAACGGGTCGGTGGCGAAGACGCGGCCGCTGGCCAGTTCGAGGTTTTGCTTGCGCCCGTACTGGTAGTGTTCGAAATAGGATTGGTTGGTGCCCATCACGCGGTAGCCGCGATGAGAGTCACCGAGGGAAATCGGGATCGCCCATTTCACCTGGGGGTTGGCGGCGAAGTGCTCGAAGCTGTCCCAGCGAATATTGTTGGTGGCGTTGCCGATGCGAAACACCGAATACAGCAGCAGGTTCACCGAACCGGAACGGGCGCCGACGATCAGGTCGGTGCCGCTGATGGTGCTGGCGAAACTGTTGCGTGCCTCCACGCGTACGCGCTCCACCGCCAGCAACAGGCACACCGACAGGGCGATGGCGAAGGCGGTGAGAATCGCGGTAAAGCGACGGTTAGCCAGGCTGGCCATGGCTAGACGAAACAAATACATCTCAAACCTCTGCGGGCGTGGCGGCGCGATTGAGTTCGGCCAGCGACAGGTTGCGGTCGAACAGCGGCGCGAGGCTCTGGTCATGGCTGACAAACAACAGGCTGGCGCCGGCGTCGCGGCATTCGGCGAACAGCAGTTGCAGGAAAGCTTCGCGGGCGTCGTAGTCCAAGGCCGAGGTTGGTTCGTCGGCGATCACCAGTTCCGGTTGGCCGATCAGTGCGCGGGCCGCGGCCACCCGTTGCTGCTGGCCGATGGACAGCGAATCGGCGCGGCGCTCCAGCAGGTCTTTATCTTTCAACCCCAGGTGCGCGAGCAACGCGGCGGCGGCTTGGTCGACGCTGCCGTGACGCTGTTTGGCCCGTTGTGCGCGCAGCTTGGAAAAGTGGCAAGGCAACTCGACGTTCTCGCGCACCGACAGAAACGGCAGCAGGTTGAACTGCTGGAAGATGTAGCCGGTGTGGTCGACGCGAAAGCGGTCGCGGGCCCCGGCCGACAACTCGGTCAACTCCTGGCCGAGCAGGCGAATGCTGCCCTGGCTGGGCTTCTGCACGCCGCCGAGCAAACCCAGCAGCGTAGTTTTGCCGCTACCGCTGGGGCCTTTGAGAAACAGGGTTTCCCCGCGTTCCAGGCGGAACGCGGGGATGTCCAGCAACGTTGGCTGACCGGGCCAGTTGAAGCCCAGGTCAGACAGTTCGATTAAGGCTTGAGTCATGGGTATCTCAGAACTTCAGGGTGGCTGCCTGGGCCGTCGCATCAACACCCTGCTGGCCGCTTGGGCCGATCAGTTGTACCTGAATTTTCTGAGTGGCGGGGAAGGTCTTGAATACCTGGTTCAGGTCCAGGTTGCTCAACGCGGTTGGCGTGGCGCAGGTGAACTGGTAGTGGGCGTGGATTTCGCTGTGGTCATGGTGGTGTTCGTGGGCGCCGTCTTTGGCGTCGTGGTCGTCATCATCATCGTCATGCTCCGCTTCGGGCTTGTCGCCGAACAATGGGCTGTTCAGCTCCTGGGAGCTGACCACGCAACCGGCGGCCTTGGGCAGGTTGAACAGGGCCGCTGGGTTTTCAAGCTGTTTGTGCACAGCGGCGACCTTGGCTTTGTCCGCCGCGCTGGTGGCGAGGTGTTCGAAACCCACCAGGTTCATCGCCGGGCTGTCCAACTCAAGCTCCAGGGCTTGGCCGTCGAGCACGGCGTTGAGGCGGCCGACGCCATGTTCGTGAGCGCCGAGGCTGCCATGCTCATGATCGTGGTCATGCTCGTCTGCCGCATGGGCAATGGCCAGGGGCAGCAGGGCAAACGGCAAAGCAAGCAACAGACGGCGCATGAGTAAGCTCCAGGAGATGAAGGTTTTGTTATGTGATCTTATAACAATAAAGCCGAGAGTTTGACCGTCCGCTTGGCGTTGCGCAAGCCGCATGGGAGCATGCCCGTCAGAAAAAACTGCAGGAGAAGGACGATGTTGCGAATTCGTGGAACCGTCGGCGACCTGCCGGTGGACTTGACGCTGGAGCTGGATGACGGCGATTGGGCACGGTTGGGCGCGCAATTGCAGGCCGCCCCCGTGGCCGCGCCAAGCGCACCGACAGCGGCAGCGGTCAAACCGCGTGAGGACCTGTGGCAGAGCGCCCAGGACCTGTTGCGCAAGGCCGGGCAACTCAGCGGTCTGGAGCTGCTCGATCAACTGGAAGGGTTGGCCGGCGATGCGGCGGCGGCCAAGCGCCTGTTGGTGCGCTTGCGCCACAGCGCCCAGGTCAAAGTGGTCAGCGGCGCAGACACGCCGCTGTACAGCTGGATCGGCGATTAGTACAGCGCGGCAAACAACTTGCGGCGGTACACGCTGACCAGCGGGTGGTCATTGCCCAGCAGTTCGAATACCTGCAGCAACGTCTTGTGCGGCAGGCCTTCGCTGTAGCTGCGGTTGCGGATAAACAATTTGAGCAAACCTTCCAGCGCTGCGTCGTATTGCTGGCGCGCCAGTTGCTGGATGCTCAGTTGATAGGCGGCTTCATCGTCCTGCGGGTTTTGCGCCAGGCGGCTTTTCAAGTCGGCGGCGTCGGGCAAATCGGCAGCCTGGCGCAGGAAGGTGATCTGCGCCTTGGCGCCGGCGAGGGCGGCTTTGTGCGCATCGCTTTTGACGGCGTCGAGCACGGTCTGGGCCTCACCCAACTCGCCGCGTTCGGCCAGGCAGCGCGCATACAGGATCAGCGCGGCGGCATTGGTATTGTCCTCGCCCAACAGCGCGACCAGCACGGCCTCGGCCTCGCTGATGCGGCCGTCAGCGAACAGCGCCTGGGCCTGCTCCAGCGGATCAGCCGCTTTCGGCGCCGGCATCTGCACATGCGGCGCGAGCAACGCACGTATCGCCGACTCCGGCT
Organism: Pseudomonas lactucae; assembly: GCF_016937615.1. Taxonomy (GTDB): domain Bacteria; phylum Pseudomonadota; class Gammaproteobacteria; order Pseudomonadales; family Pseudomonadaceae; genus Aquipseudomonas; species Aquipseudomonas lactucae. The sequence continues at coordinate 4,995 of NZ_JAFHKI010000216.1, forward strand.
GCGCGCCGGCAAAACCGTCCACCGGCTGGCCATCCTTGAACAGCACCACGGTCGGCAGGCTTTGAATGCCAAACCGCGCGACGATGTCCTGCTCGGCCTCGCAGTCGACCTTGGCCAGCAGCAACTCGCCCTGATAACTCTCGGCAATCTGCGCCAGCATCGGCATCAGCGCCTTGCACGGCGCGCACCACTCGGCCCAGAAATCCACCAGGACGGGTTTTTCGAAGGAGTTCTGGATCACGGCCTGGTCGAAGTTGGCGGTGGTGACGTCGAAGATGTACGGCGTGGGCTCACTCATGGGGCGTCTCGAATAAAGCGGGAATGGGGCAACTATAAGGGCTGGCGCAGACTACCGGAAGCTGTATGGCGCTCAGTCACGAGAGGCATACCAAAAAGGGTCTTGATACCAATCCTGAGGAAAACCCATAGCTTTCAGGCTGACATCGGGAAAATCGTCGATAAGTTGGTACAGACACCGATCCCAGCGGGTGTGCGGGCTTACTTGATGCATCAGGTGGTTGAGAATGCAGAGTGCAGCAAAAATGCGTGTATGGGGTCCTGGCTGAAAGAGATGGTCCGGCCATAAAAAGTTGGCTTTCTTTGGCAGCTCAGGACGAATGCCCAGCTCTCGGTTCCACAACCGCGAATGGTGGGCGCAAATGTTTCGAATAATGGTCAGCGTGTGTAGCCAGGATTGCATCAATGGCGCCGGGAGTTTCAGGCGTCTAGCAATGGCCTTTTTATCCGAGTCCTTCGCTAAGCCTTTATACAAGTGAGACAAATCACCCAGGGTTAGTTCTTCCAGCATCGCCCAGCCAGGCATAAGGGAGGGGTGGATGTAGGTCATTGGGTAGTGGCGGGCGTAGCTTTCTTTCTGCCTTTGACGTTTAAGCTGGTCCTTTCTCGTGTTGCCAGCCTGGGATCTTTCAATGCGCTCACATTCTCGCTGGTAGTCGCGGGTTGCCGTTGACTGTTTTAGGGATAACGCAGTGATCAGGCGTTGATGATCATAGGCGGGGTGGAACATCAGCGGGTTCATGTACCAGTGACTGCCATGAGTAGGCCCCATGTGGTTGCTGATGGCTGCACGCGATGCCACTTCGACTCTCTCGATAGCGTCCATGGTCAATAAGCGAAGTCGTCGATCGAAGTTGTACAGGCGGGTTAATTGGCGAAACTGGCTCCCCGCGCGAAATCTATGGTCGATGTCTTCCTGCCTCTGGAAGGGCCGCATATAGGGGCTTAACCGGAAGAAGCTGACTGCCTGCAGGAAATGCTCCGCGCGAGCCTCATTTTGAATACTCAAGCCGCGCCGCTTGAGTAGTTCCAACTGGGCAGGTACGTCGATGGCAGGCTTGCTGAATATCCTCATGCCCAAAAAGTACTGGACATAAAAAACCCGCACAATTTGTGCTTGGTTGCTGACGCAGCCAGAGGCATGGCGGGTGTATTGGCGCAAAGGTTAGGTAGCCACCCGAATTTTTGCAAGGCCTTTGCGTGGCAGTCTATAAGCGAAGTTGTCTGGAAAGACATGCAGGTCGATGGTCCAAGTCGCGTGCGAAAGGATCGGCATTTTCCATGCACTGCCGTTCGCCGTCTCAGCCAATCTATTTCCGAAAATTTGTAACGCGAAGACTTAACGCCGCGAATGATACAGGCTCACCTTGCGAAACTCCAAAGGCTCGGCCAGGTCGGGCAACGTCAATGCGTCCAGTATCTCCAGGCGCTGATAGGCCGGGTGCTGAAAGTCCCGCACGCGTGAATCGGCCACCAGCGCTTCACGGCCACGGGTAAGGAACTGGTCCAGCAGCGGCAGGTTGGCGCGGTCGTAAAGTACGTCGGCCACCAGGATCAGGTCGAAGCGGTCGGTTTCGGCGAAAAAGTCCGCCGAGTAGGTTAATGCCACGTTATTGAGCGCGGCATTGGCGCGGCAAGCGGCTAAGGCCAGCAGGTCCAGGTCGCACGCCACCACTTCCAATGCGCCCGCCTTGACGGCCGCAATCGCGGCCACGCCGGAACCGGCACCAAAATCCAGCACGCGCTTGCCGGCGACCCACTCAGGGTTGGCCGCCAGGTATCGCGCCAGTGCCAGGCCGCTGGCCCAGCAAAAACTCCAGTAGGGCGGTTCATGCAGGATGCGCCGGGTTTCTTCGGAACTGAAGGCCCGGTCCATGTTGTCCGCATCCAGCAGCCACAACGACAGCTCGGTGCCCGGCAGCGGGCAGGGCACCAAGTGGGCGTCGCCGATCAGCTCGCTCAGGGCGCGCTGCAAGTCCAACGGCGGGGTCATGGTGCCTTGACGAGCTCCAGCGGGCCGGTGGTCTGAGTGATCGCCTGGGTGATGCGCACGGCCGGCAAGTGCAGGATCAACTGGCCGGACTGGCTGGCGCGGCCGCGCAGTTCGACCCGCGCACCGGCCGGGAAGGCCTCGGGGTTGAAGCGCAGGCGGAACGCCAGGGGCTTGCCGTTACCGGTCAACACGCTGCTGGCGAGCAGTTGCTGCGGGCGCGAACGATCGTCGATCACCAGCAGGGCCATCTCGACTTCGGCGCCTGCGGGCACGTTGGTCAGGCTGCCGTTGATTTCACGCTGGTAAGCCGGCAGTGGGCCGAGGTCTTCAATGCCGGGGACTTTTTTCTCTTGCGCCGGCACCGGTTGCGGTACGGACGGCTTGGGGGCTTCGCTGCTGCAGGCGACCAGAAAACTGACCAGGGTGAGCAAAACAAGTGGTCGTAACTGCATGTACGGCTCCAGAAAGGACAAAATCCGTGTCTTTAAATGTAAGAAACATATTCGTCAGCCTATATACCGTAAAGGCTATGGCTTGTCTTGCCACGGGGATGCGCTACCATGGCCCTCCCTTTTTTTGTTGCCTGCCACCATGCACTGTCCCTTCTGCGGTGCCAACGACACCAAAGTCATTGACTCGCGTCTGGTCGCCGAGGGCGACCAAGTGCGTCGCCGGCGCGAATGCCTGGCCTCTGGCTGCGGTGAACGTTTCACCACCTTCGAAACCGCCGAACTGGTATTGCCGCGTCTGATCAAATCCGACGGCAGCCGCCAGCCTTTCGACGAAGAAAAACTGCGCGCCGGTATGCAGCGTGCCCTGGAAAAACGCCCGGTGAGTGTCGAGCGCCTGGAAGCGGCGCTGGTGCATATCAAGCACAAGCTGCGCGCGACCGGCGAGCGCGAGGTCAAGAGCCTGGTGGTGGGAGAATTGGTGATGGGCGAGCTGCAAAAGCTCGACGAAGTCGCCTATATCCGTTTCGCCTCGGTGTATCGACGCTTCCAGGACCTCAACGAGTTCCGCGAAGAGATCGACCGCCTGGCCCGTGAGCCCGCCAAACAATGAACCCTCCTTCTGCTGAACAGGCCGTCCTCGACGCCCATTACATGGCCCGCGCGCTGGAGTTGGCGCGCAATGGTCTGTACACCACCCACCCCAACCCTCGGGTGGGTTGCGTGATTGTGCGCGATGGGCAGATTGTCGGCGAAGGTTGGCATGAGCGTACCGGCCAACCCCATGCCGAAGTACATGCCCTGCGCGCCGCCGGTGACAAGGCGCGCGGCGCCACCGCGTACGTCACCCTTGAGCCTTGCAGCCACTACGGTCACACGCCGCCGTGCGCCGATGCGCTGGTGAGCGCCGGGCTGGCACGGGTGGTCGCGGCGATGCAGGACCCTAACCCGGAAGTGGCGGGGCGCGGTATGCAGCGCTTGGCCCAGGCGGGGATCGAGGTGCGTAGCGGCGTATTGGAAGGTGAGGCGCGGGCCCTTAATAGAGGCTTTCTCAAGCGCATGGAGCACGGCCTGCCGTTCGTGCGGGTCAAAATGGCGATGAGCCTGGACGGTCGCACCGCCATGGCCAGCGGCGAAAGCCAATGGATTACCGGCCCCGCCGCCCGTGCCGCCGTGCAGCGCCTGCGCGCCGAGGCCAGCGTGGTGCTGACCGGCGCCGATACCGTCCTGGCCGACGGCGCTCGTTTGACCGTGCGCGCCGCCGAGCTGGGCCTGGATACCCAAACCACAGCCCTGGCCATGTCGCGTCCGCCGTTGCGCGTATTGATCGACGGCCGCCTGCGTGTGCCGCTCAATGCCCCGTTCTTCAAGGCCGGACCGGCATTGGTCATTACCTGTGTCACCGCGGAGAACCAGTTCCCTCGCGGTCCCGAGTGCCTGGTGGTGCCCGGCGTAGAAGGCCAGGTCGACCTGCGCTCAGCCCTGGTCGCTCTCGCGGCGCGCGGCGTCAACGAGGTGTTGGTGGAAGCGGGCCCAAGCCTGGCGGGCGCATTTGCCCAGCAGGGCCTGGTGGACGAATACGTGATATTCGTCGCCGGCAAGTTCCTCGGCTCCGCTGCGCGGCCGTTGCTCGACTGGCCGCTTGAGAAACTGGCCGATGCCCCCCAACTCAAGATCACTGAGATGCGCGCTGTAGGCGACGACTGGCGAGTCACTGCCATCCCTATGCCAGCAGCGAGCGTATAATTCTGACCGGGCGCTCAGGTGCCCGCACCCGTTTCCAGGAGAAGGCCATGTTCACCGGCATTATCGAATCCATCGGCAGCATCCGCGCCATGACCCCCAAAGGTGGCGACGTGCGCCTGCTGGTTGACACCGGCAAGCTCGACCTGGGCGACGTCAAGCTGGGCGACAGCATCGCCGTCAGCGGCGTATGCCTGACCGTCGTCGAGCTGCCGGGCAATGGCTTTGCCGCCGATGTCAGCCGGGAAACCCTGGACTGCACCGCGATGAGCGACCTCAAGGCCGGCAGCCCGGTCAACCTGGAAAAAGCCCTGACGCCGACCACCCGCCTGGGCGGTCACCTGGTCAGCGGCCACGTCGACGGTGTCGGCGAAGTGGTCGCGCGCAGCGAAAATGCGCGCGCCGTGGAATTTCGCATCCGCGCCCCCAAAGCGCTGGCCAAATACATCGCCCACAAAGGCTCGATCACCGTCGATGGCACCAGCCTGACCGTGAACGCCGTGAACGGCGCCGAATTCGAACTGACCATCATTCCCCACACCCTCAGCGAAACCATCATGGCCTCGTACCAGCCAGGTCGCCGGGTGAACCTGGAAGTCGACTTGCTTGCCCGTTACCTGGAGCGCCTGCTGTTGGGCGATAAGGCCGCAGAGCCTGCATCAGGCAACATCACTGAAAGTTTTCTGGCCGCCAACGGCTATCTCAAATCCTGACCAAGGGGGTGCCGCGTGGCGCTCAATAGCATCGAAGAACTGGTTGAAGACATCCGCCAAGGCAAGATGGTCATCCTGATGGATGATGAAGATCGCGAAAACGAAGGCGACATCATCATGGCCGCCGAGGCCTGCAAGCCTGAGCACATCAACTTCATGGCCAAACATGCCCGTGGATTGATCTGCATGCCCATGAGTCGCGAGCGCTGCGAGCTGCTCAAGTTGCCGCTGATGGCGCCGCGCAATGGTTCCGGGTTTGGTACCAAGTTCACCGTGTCGATCGAAGCGACCACCGGCGTCACCACCGGCATTTCCGCCGCTGACCGCGCCCGCACCGTGCAAGCCGCGGCCGCTAAAGACGCCAAGGCCGAAGACATCGTCAGCCCCGGCCATATTTTCCCGCTGATGGCCCAGCCGGGTGGCACCCTGGCCCGTGCTGGCCATACCGAAGCCGCCTGCGACCTGGCGCGCATGGCCGGTTTCGAGCCCAGTGGTGTGATCTGCGAAGTGATGAACGACGACGGCACCATGGCTCGCCGTGCCGAACTCGAAGCCTTTGCCGCCGAACACAACATCAAGGTCGGCACCATCGCCGACCTGATTCACTACCGCATGATCCACGAACGTACCGTTCAGCGGATTGCCGAGCAGCCGCTGGACAGCGAACTGGGCCAATTCAATTTGGTGACCTACCGTGATTCAGTGGAAGGCGACGTGCACATGGCCCTGACCCTGGGCACCATTTGCGCCGACGAGCCGACCCTGGTGCGTGTGCACAACATGGACCCGCTGCGCGACCTGCTGATGGTCAAACAACCGGGCCGCTGGAGCCTGCGCGCCGCCATGGCTGCGGTGTCCGAGGCCGGCAGTGGCGTGGTACTGCTGCTGGGTAACCCGGTGGACGGCGACGTGTTGCTGGCGCATATCCGCGAAACCGCCGAGCAGACCCAGGTGAAAACGCCGACCACCTACAGCATCGTCGGTGCCGGTTCGCAGATCCTGCGCGACCTCGGTGTGCGCAAAATGCGCCTGATGAGCGCGCCGATGAAATTTAATGCGATATCCGGATTCGATCTGGAAGTTGTAGAATACGTGCCCTCCGAATAAAGGCTGGCGTTTGTTGCCCCTTGTTCGCGGTTAAATCATCACTGAGGGACGCACTTTTCGCGTCCCGGCTCTTTAAGAGATTTGTCGAATGACCCTGAAGACCATCGAAGGTACCTTCATCGCCCCCAAAGGCCGCTATGCCCTGGTGGTTGGCCGCTTCAACAGCTTCGTGGTTGAAAGCCTGGTAAGCGGTGCCGTGGACGCCCTGGTTCGCCACGGTGTGAGCGAAAGCGACATCACGATCATCCGTGCCCCCGGCGCCTTCGAAATTCCACTGGTTGCGCAAAAAGTTGCCCAACAGGGTGAATACGCGGCGATCATCGCCCTGGGCGCGGTCATTCGTGGCGGGACTCCGCACTTCGAATACGTGGCTGGCGAATGCACCAAGGGCCTGGCCCAGGTGTCCATGGAATTCGGCGTGCCTGTCGCGTTCGGCGTACTGACCGTGGATTCCATCGAGCAAGCCATCGAGCGCTCCGGCACCAAGGCCGGTAACAAAGGCGCTGAAGCCGCCCTGTCCGCGCTGGAAATGGTCAGCCTGCTGTCGCAGTTGGAGGCCAAGTGATTTCCGACGAGAGCGATCGTTTCAACCCACGTGACGAGCGTCCAGCAGACGCCGGCAAACCCTCGAAAAGCGAAAAGCGTCGTGCGGCTCGTCAGCTCGCGACCCAGGCGCTTTACCAGCGTCATATGGCTGGCACCTCGCTGAACGAGATCGAAGCGCAATTTCGCGTCGATAACGACTTCACGTTTGCCGACCAGAGCTACTTCCACGACATCCTGCACGGCGTTCCGGCCAACCTGAGCGAGATCGACGCTGCATTGTCGCCATGCCTGGACCTGACCCTCGAAGAGCTGGATCCGGTTGAACTGGCCGTACTGCGCCTGTCCACCTGGGAGCTGCTCAAGCGCGTCGACGTGCCGTATCGCGTAGTGATCAACGAAGGCATCGAGCTGGCGAAAGTCTACGGTTCGACCGACGGTCACAAGTTCGTCAACGGCGTGCTCGATAAACTGGCTCCGCGCCTGCGTGAAGCCGAAGTGAAGGCGTACAAGCGCTAACCTGCGCTTGAATGCTGAATGGGCGAGTTTGAGCTGATCCACAAATACTTCGCCACCGCGCCGTGCGCGCAGGGCGGCGAGGGCATTGCCCTGGGGATCGGCGACGACTGCGCCTTGCTGGCGCTCCCGCCTGGGGAGCAGCTGGCGATCTCCACCGATACGCTGGTGGCCGGCGTGCACTTTGCCGACCCCTGCGATCCGTTCCTGCTCGGCCAGCGCTCGTTGGCCGTGGCGGTGAGCGACCTGGCCGCCATGGGCGCCAACCCTCTTGCATTTACCCTTGCCCTTACCACGCCGACGGTCGATGCCGACTGGCTGCAACGCTATGCCCAGGGGTTGAACGCCATGGCGCAACGCTGCGACGTGGGCCTGGTGGGCGGCGACACGACGCGCGGGCCGCTCAGCCTGACCCTCAGCGTGTTCGGCCGGATACCGGCCGGCAGGCGTTGACGCGCAGCGGTGCGCAACCGGGCGACCTGTTGTGCGTCGGCGGCGAGTTGGGCAACGCTGCGGGCGCCTTGCCGTTGGTGCTGGGCCAGCGCAGCGCCGAGGCGGCCATCGCTGATCCGCTGTTGGCGCATTACTGGTCGCCGCAACCGCAGTTGGCCTTGGGCCTGGCCCTTCGGGGTAAGGCTACGGCCGCGATGGACATCTCCGACGGGCTGTTGGCCGATTGCGGGCATATCGCCAAGGCGTCGGGCGTCAGCCTGTTGGTTGAGCGTCACCGCCTGCCCTTGTCCAAGGCCTTGCTCGCGTTTGTGGGGGACGATGCGGCGCGGGTGGCGGCATTGAGTGGCGGCGACGACTACGTGCTGGCGTTCACGCTACCGCCCGTCGAGTTGGCGCCGTTACAGGCTGGCGGTTGGCCGGTGCATGTCATCGGTCGAGTCGAGACGGGTCTGGGTGTAACGCTGCTTGATGCCGGCGGCCAAGACATCACTCCGGCTATCCGTGGCTATCAACATTTTCGCGAGACGCCCTGAATCGGCGTGCTGCGCTACCCTCTATAACGTTATTCGCGATGCAAGGCTTTGTAGGAGGTCGTACCCATGGACGTGCGCCGCTGGCTGTTGATACTGCTGTGTGTCGTTTCGACCTGTGGGTGGGCAGTGGATCGGTCGGCGCTCCCCGGCAAAGTCATGCTGGCCAGTGAAGCCTGGGAGGGCTACACCAGCGCCGACGGCAGCGGCCTGGCCTGGGATGTATTGCGACGGGTATTCGAACCGGCCGGGATCACCTTGCAAACCCGTATCGAGCCCTACACCCGCGCCGTGGGCCTGGCCCAGCGTGGTGAAGTGGACGGTTGGGTCGGTTCTTACCGCGATGAGGTCAAGGGCGTGCTCTACCCGCGCTGGAACTTCGACTCCGACCAGATCTACGCCCTTGGGTTGGCCACCTCGCCGATACCGAGCGCAGCGACACTGGGCGATTACCGACTGGCCTGGGTGCGCGGCTACCGGTACGAGGCGTATTTGCCTAACGCGCGGCGCTTTAACCAGATCCAGCGGCGCGATGGCATTTTACCGATGCTCCAGTATGGTCGGGTCGACTTCTATATCGATGCCCTCCCCGAAGCCAACGAGGTGCTCAGCCAGGCGCAAGACCCTGCCAAATTCCGGCTCACTCACCTCATCGACCTGCCGCTCTATGTAGGCTTTGCCGATACCGAGCGTGGACGTGCATTGAGCACAGTGTTCGATGAGCGCATGACCGTGCTGGTGAAAAGTGGCGAGCTGAAGCCGATTTTCCGGCGCTGGAAACTGCCGTATCCCTTCTGACCTGCATAGAACCGGGATGAAGGCCAATCAAACCGATTGATCTTTATCAGCGATAATTCAGCTTAAGCGTCTGTAGGAACCTGCTGTTACAATGCCCACCTCTGTGAAATCTGAAATCAGGAGCACACGGTGCCCGTCGTTTTCGTCGCTGCCTCCAAGCTGCCTACCCCTTTTGCCACGTTCACCATGCATGGCTTTCTCGAAAAAGCCACCGGGCGCGAGCACGTTGTGCTCAGCCTGGGCGATATCGCCGATGGCGCGCCGGTGCTGGGGCGTCTGCATTCCGAGTGCCTGACCGGCGATGCGCTGTTCAGCCAGCGGTGTGACTGCGGCTCGCAATTGGAGGCCGCCATGCGCGCCATCGCTCGCGAGGGCCGTGGCGTGCTGCTGTATTTGCGTCAGGAAGGCCGTGGCATTGGCCTGCTGAACAAGATTCGCGCCTATGAATTGCAGGATGGCGGCGCCGATACCGTTGAGGCCAACGAGCGCCTGGGCTTCGCCGCCGACCAGCGTGACTACGCGATCTGCCTGCCGATGCTCGAACACCTGGGCGTCAAATCCCTGCGCCTGATGACCAACAACCCGCGCAAGGTCAAGGCTTTGACCGAGATGGGCATCACCGTCGCCGAGCGCGTGCCGCTGCACACCGGGCATAACCCGCACAACAAACTCTACCTGGCCACCAAGGCCAGCAAGCTCGACCACATGATGGGCAACGAGCACCAGGGCGAGGTCGATCGCGCGTGACCCGCGGTCAGGTAAAGCGACGACTGTCGTTCGACTGGTGGCAGTACCTGGCCCTGGCGTTGCTGCCGTTGTTTGTGATCAACCTGGTGTTCGGCCAGGCACAGTCGCTGTTGCCAGTGCTGGCCATGCCGTTCTTTATCGCCGGCGTGGCCTCGATGTTTCTCAGCTTGCGCTTCTTCAACGGCTATAAACACGCGTTGATCGCGACCTCAAAAGCCCTCGATACGCCTGAAGAACCGGCGGCCTGGATCACCCTGGCGGCCCGTCGGCGTACGGCCCTGCTGGTGGCGGCGATCCCCGCCTGGGTGGGCGCGCTGGCGGTGTTCGTCGGGCTGGAGGCGGTGCCGCTGTTTCTGCTGGCACTGTCGACGATGGTGTTGTTCTACCTCTACCGCATCCCGCGTCAACTGGGGTGATGCGCTGCTGGCTGGCCGTGCTGTTGGTGCTGAGCGCCCAGGCGTTGGCGGCCGAGCGCGTGGTGAGCCTGGCGCCTTCGCTGACTGAAATCGTGCTTGAACTGGGCGCCGCCGACAAGCTGGTTGGCGTGTTGGACGGCGGCGACCGGCCTGCCGCGTTGGTGAGCGTGCCGTCGGTGGGCCATTACGGCCAATTGAACATTGAGCGCCTGCTCAGCCTCAAGCCCGACCTGATTCTGTTATGGCCCGGCAGCGTCGGCCCGGCTCAGCGTGAACAGTTGCAGCGCCTGAATATCCCTGTCTACGTCGCCGAACCCCATAGCCTTGAACAACTGACCGGTCAGGTCGAAGCCATTGCCCAGCAATTGGGCCGGGACGATGCGGGCCGGGCGTTGGCGGCCCAACTGCGCCAGCGCCTGGCCGAGCTGCGCCAGCGCTATCAGCGGGCCAAGCCGCTACGGGTGTTTTACCAGGTGTGGAACCAGCCGCTCTATACCGTGGGCGGTGGGCAGATCATCAGCGACGCGTTGACGGTATGCGGTGCGCGCAATGTGTTTGATGACCTGCAGCTACCTGCGCCGCAGGTCAGCATTGAGTCGGTGTTGCAGCGTGATCCAGAGGTGATTCTGGTCGGTGATCAGGCTCAAGCGCAGGCCTGGAAGGTCTGGCCAGCGATGGCGAAGCGAGTGCGGCTCGTGCCGGACAAGGGCCTGGAGCGGCCCAGTGGGCAGATGCTGGAGGCGGTGGCGCGGTTGTGTCAGGTGATTTCACCTGGCCTGTGAGGCCGGTACAGGCAACGATCAGATTTCAGGTGTCCACGTCACCCCAACCCTCCACACCCGACCGTCTTCCCGATAATCCTGATTGTTCAAGAACGAGGGATCGTTGTAGCTGTACATCGCCCGTGCATAGGATTTATCCAACAGGTTATCGACCTTCAACGACAGCACCACCTCCCGACTCAGCGCCCAACTGCTGCGCAGCCCGAGCAAGGCGTAACCGCCCAGACGCTGCGTGTTGTCTTCATCGTCGTAACTGCTGCTGACCGCCTGCCAACTGGCCCCCAGGCCCAATTGGTCGAATTGTCGGTCCACATCCAGGCTCAACGTACGCCGTGCGCGACGGGCGAGGGTGTGGCCGCTGTCGCGGTCGCGCGGGTCGATGATCGACAGCCCCAGGTTGCCCTGCCAGCCGAACAGCGTCTGCTTGAGCGCCGCTTCAACGCCGTTGATGCGTGCCGATGCCACGTTCTGCGGCTTGCCGGTGCGGTCGAGAATGATCGCGTCGCTCAACTCGGTGCGGTACAGCGAGGCTTCCAGGTGCGTGCTGTCAGTCAGTTGGCTGCGCCATTGCAGTTCGTAGCTTTTCGAGGTCTCGGGCTGCAGGTTGGGGTTGCTGTATTTCGCGTCCGGGTAATACAGGTCGTTAAAGGTCGGCGCCCGAAAGCCTTCGCTGTAGGTCAGCAATACATCGTTGTCGGGGTTGACCGGCAAGGTCAGGGTTCCGCTCCAACTGTTCTGGCTACCAAACTGCTGGTTCTGGTCGCGGCGCAGGCCCAGTTCGGTGGAAAACCCGTCGCCGTGGAAGCGGTGCTGCACGAACGCGGCGCGGTTCCAGCGGCGGTTTTCTGTAAACGTGGTGGAGCCGTGGAAGCGATCTTCGTACCAGTCGCCGCCCAGGATCAGGCGGTTCTGCTCATCCAGCGTCAGGTCGTTCTGCCAGTTCACTGAGTCGCGGTAGGTGTTGAACACGCTGAAGTCATCGCTGAGGGTGTCGCGCTTGGTGTCACGGTTTTCGCTGTGGCCCAGCTCCAGGCGCGACTGCCAGCGCTCGCTGAGTGTGGCGTCAAGATAACCGCTGGTGCTGCTGACCGCGTAATCGGTGTAGGGCTTTTGCCCCAACGTCTGCCCGCTGGCGGCGTCGTAGCGGCCGAAGCTGTTGTCGTATTCCGATTTACCGCGGTTATCCAATAGGTTGAACCCCGCCTCCAATTCGTCGCTGAATGAATGGCTGAGGTTCAGGCTGACCGACTGGTTGCGATAGGCATCGTGATCGCCGTCACTGGGGAATGACGGGTGCGTGGCGTTGATGCCCGCAGTTTCATCCAGGCTCGCACCGAGGTTGAAGCGTGTGTGTTCATCGCCGCCCGACAGGCCGAGGCTGCGTTCCCACGTGTCGTGGCTGCCATAACCCAGCTTAAGGCGCGGTTGCAGGCCTTGTTCGGCATTGCGTCGGGTAAACACCTGGATCACCCCGCCGATCGCATCGCTGCCGTAGATCACCGAGCGAGAACCGCGCAGCACTTCCACGCGCTCGATCTGGTCGACGTTGAGGTATTGCAGGCCACTATCGCCGGAAGTGGTGTTGGCAATGCGTTGGCCGTCCACCAGTACCAGGCTCTGGGCGGATTTGGTGCCGCGCAGGTAGATCCCCGGCAAACTGCCGCGTCCGCCGGTGGGCGCTACTTGCACGCCGGGCACGCGGCTGAGCAGGTCGGTGAGACTGGTGGGTTGCAGGCGGTCGATGTCGTCGCGGGTGAAGACGGTGTTGGCGGCACTGCTGTCGTTGCGCGCCTGGACCTGGCGGTTGGCGCTGACGAGCACATCGGGAAGTTTGAGGGCGGCGTCGCGGGTGTCGGCGAGCAGCTCGGGTGTGGGGAGCAGCAGCAGGGCAAGGTACAGGCGTTTCATGGGCTGTCCATGGCACTTCAAGATGGCATAAATCAAATGTGGGAGGGGCAAGCCCTAATGCCAGTCAGTTAAGGGACAACACTGTATTTGTGGCGAGGGAGCT
>NZ_JAFHKI010000217.1 GCF_016937615.1 Pseudomonas lactucae
GGAGGTGGCGTTTTTGCTGGGGTGCGGCATGACCTGAAGGCGAACATTGAGAACGGCTCGGGCCGGTGGCGCGCCGCGATCTAAAGCCAAGCGGGGTCTGGAATGTGGGAGGGGGCTTGCCCCCGATAGCGGTGTTTCAGCCAGCCTATCTGCTGCTCACCCACTGCAATCGGGGGCAAGCCCCCTCCCACATTTGCTCCCATTTTCACATTGGGTATGCGGGGTTGTCAGGCTTTTTGCCAGACCTTGGGTTTGAAAAACAGGGTCTCACCACGCGCCAGACCGGTCAGGCTGTCATGGTCCTTCACCACTTCAGCCTCGATCAGCTCGGGCTGGCCTTCCACCTTGAGCGTCACCCGCGTAGTCGCGCCCAGCGGGCGAATATCGCGCACTTCGGCGGCATGGTGATCCTCCAGCTCATGGCGCGACAGCGACACTTCGTGAGGACGGAACAGCACATGCTTGTCCTCGCCCAGGTGCAGGCGGTTGGAGTCGCCGAGGAAGTGGTACACAAAATCACTGGCCGGGTTTTCGTAGACGTCACCCGGTGACCCGATCTGCTCGATCACGCCCTTGTTCATCACCACGATACGGTCGGCGACTTCCATGGCCTCTTCCTGGTCGTGGGTCACGAATACCGAGGTCAGGTTGATGTCTTCGTGCAGGCGCGCCAGCCAGCGCCGCAGCTCCTTGCGCACCTTGGCGTCGAGGGCACCGAAGGGCTCGTCCAGCAGCAGCACTTTCGGCTCCACCGCCAGGGCGCGAGCCAGGGCGATCCGTTGGCGCTGGCCACCGGAGAGTTGTTCCGGGTAGCGGTCGGACAACCAATCGAGCTGCACCATGTTCAGCAGTTCATGCACCTTGGTTGCGATCTGGCTTTCAGTCGGACGCTGGTTTTTCGGCTTCATGCGCAGGCCGAAGGCGACGTTGTCGAACACGGTCATGTGGCGGAACAGCGCGTAGTGCTGGAACACAAACCCGACGTTGCGATCGCGTACATCGTGGCCGGAGACGTCTTCACCGTGGAATACGATGCTGCCGTCATCCGGGGTTTCCAGGCCGGCGATGATGCGCAGCAAGGTGGTCTTGCCGCAGCCGGAGGGCCCGAGCAACGCCACCAGCTCGCCACTCTGGATGTCCAGATTGATGCTGTTCAGGGCCTTGAAGGCGTTGAAGTTCTTGCTGACATTACGGACTTCGATCGACATGACTTATTCCTCACCGGCGCTGTTGCGCAGGCGGTTGATACGGTTCTCGCTCCACTGCTTGAGCAGCAGGATGAAGAGCGCCAGGATCAGCAACAGGCTGGCCACCGCAAACGCGGCAACGTGGTTGTATTCGTTGTAGAGAATCTCGACGTGCAGCGGCAAGGTGTTGGTCACGCCGCGTATGTGGCCGGACACCACCGACACCGCGCCGAACTCACCCATCGCCCGCGCGGTACACAGCACCACGCCGTAGATCAGGCCCCACTTGATGTTCGGCACGGTCACATGCCAGAACATCTGCCAGCCATTGGCGCCCAGCAGGCGCGCCGCCTCTTCTTCCTGGGTGCCCTGCTCCTGCATCAGCGGGATCAGTTCACGGGCCACGAACGGCACGGTGACGAAGATGGTGGCGAGCACAATGCCCGGCAGCGCGAACACGATCTGGATGTCGTGCTCTTGCAGCCATGGCCCGAACAAGCCCTGGGCACCGAACATCAGCACATACACCAGGCCCGCGATCACCGGAGAGACCGAAAACGGCAGGTCGATCAGCGTCACCAGGATGCTTTTGCCACGGAACGAGTACTTGCTCACGCACCACGCGGCGCTGACGCCGAACACCAGGTTGAGCGGTACCGAAATCAACACGGCGATCACCGTGAGTTTCAGCGCCGACAGTGCGTCGGGCTCCAGGATCGCGGTAAAGAACGCGCCAAGGCCGTTCTTCAAACCCTGGGACACCACGATAAACAGCGGCAGCAACAGGAACAGGAGGAACACCAGCCAGCCAAGGCCGATCAGGATGCGTCGCGAAGCGGCACTGCCACGCCGGGCGGCATTGGCCGAGGACGCGGCGGAAATAGACGATTGGGACATGTTCCGCGCCTCCTTATGGACGTTCGATGCGCCGCTGCAACAAGTTGATCAGCAGCAGCAAGACAAAGGAAACCACCAGCATCAACACACCAATGGAGGTAGCGCCGCGGTAGTCGTATTGGTCGAGCTTGACCATGATCAGCAGCGGCAGGATCTCGGTTTTCATCGGCATGTTGCCGGCGATGAAAATCACCGAACCGTACTCTCCCACGCCACGCGCAAACGCCAGGGCAAAGCCAGTCAGCCAGGCCGGCAACAGCGCCGGCACGAGGATGTAGCGGAACACCTGCAACGGCTTGGCGCCCAGGCAGGCGGCGGCTTCTTCGATTTCCCGGGGGATATCGGCGAGTACCGGCTGCACCGTGCGCACCACGAACGGCAGGGTCACGAAGGTCAGCGCCAGGGTGATGCCCAGCGGCGAATACGCGATCTTGAAACCCAGGTCGGCGGCGAACTGCCCGACCAGGCCGGTCGGCGTGTACAACGCGGTGAGCGCGATACCGGCCACGGCGGTGGGCAAGGCGAACGGCAGATCGATCATCGCGTCGATGATCTTGCGGCCGGGGAAGGTGTAGCGCACCAGCACCCAGGCCAGCAGGGTGCCGATCACGCCGTTGATCAACGCGGCGTACAACGCGGTGCTGAAGCTCAGTTTCAACGCCGCCACCACCCGCGGCGCGGAGATGATGGCCCAGAACTGATCCCAGGTGAGTTGAGCGGCGTGTACGAACATCGCCGCCAGCGGGATGAGTACGATCAGGCTGAGGTACACCACGGTGTAGCCCAGCGTCAGCCCGAAGCCGGGTATGACGGGGGAAATACGACGCGACATAAGAGTCCTTGGTTAGCGGGAACGGTGACTGACTGTGGCGAGGGAG
>NZ_JAFHKI010000218.1 GCF_016937615.1 Pseudomonas lactucae
GGGGTTTGCTCCCGATAGCGGTGAATCAGCCAATGAATCTATTGACTGACACTCTGCTATCGGGCGCAAGCCCCCTCCCACATTTGGTTTTGCGGTGGGTTCAGCTGTGGCGGTAGAAGCGATCCAATAGCGCCGGCAACCCCGCCCGCCACGCCCGTGGCTTGATGCCGAATGTGTGCAGGATCTTCTTGCAGGCCAGCACCGCATGTTGCGGTTCGTCCGCCGCGTCCGGGCGGGCCGCGTGGGCCTGGGCGGTGGGGGCTTCGATGACCAGCGCGTGGAAGTTGCGCGCTTCGGTGAGGATCGCCTGGCCCAGCGCCAGCGGCGTGGTCGCCTCATGCCCGGCGTAGTGGTAAGTGCCCCACAGCGGCGCGGCGCAATCGAGTTGCTTGAGCACCGAGATGATCACGCGCGCGGCATCATCCACCGGCGTCGGGTTGCCGCGACGATCGTCCGCCATCAGCAACTCATCCGGTTGTTCGGCCCGGGCCAGGAAGCGCCCCAAGGTACCGTCGACACTGTCATCCAGCAGCCAGCCAAAGCGCAGCAGCACATGCTGCGGGCAGGTGGCGCGCACGCTCTGTTCAATACGCCACAACGCCTGGCCGCGCAGGCCCAGGGGCACCGGCTCGTCCTTTTCGCTGTAGGCGGTGGCGCGGGAGCCATCGAACACACGGTAACTGGACGGTTGCACCAAGGTGATGGTGTGGTGCTGGCACAGTTCGGCCAGGCGTTCGATGGCGAACTCCTGGGCGGCCAGACGGGTTTCGCTGACCGCTTCGGCCTGGAACCAGTCGAAATAGTAGGCGAGGTTGATCAAGGCATCGGGACGGGTGTCGTCGAGCAATTGGGTGAGGCTCGCGGCATCCCAGCCGTCTTGGGGCGGTTTGGGAGCGAGGAAACCGATGTCTTCCTCCGCACCGAGGCGAATCAGCGCCTGCCCGAGGGCATTCCCGCCGCCCAGTAACATAAGGCGCATTCGCATAGATTGAGCAGGCCCGGTCTGTTTGGAACGATGGTTATTATCGACAGGCGTGTGAGCCTTGCCGCAGGTAGTTGCCAGAATCGTTGCATTTTGCGGGTTTGTAGCGCAACCGTCACGGATAAAGTGCTGGGTTGCAACTTGTTGGAACCGGTGGCATCAATCACTGCATGAGCCTTCCTGAATCGACCGATACGGTGTTGGACGACTTTCACCCCGCCGTCAGCGCCTGGTTTCGCAGCACCTTCCCTTCGGTGACACACGCCCAGGCGCAGGCGTGGCCGTTGATCCGCCAGCGCCGCTCGACCCTGATCGCCGCGCCGACCGGGTCGGGCAAGACGCTGACAGCCTTCCTCGCGGTGCTGGATAACCTGGTTCACCAAGGCTTGGCCAACGGCGGACAACTGCCGGACGAAACCTTGGTGGTGTACGTGTCGCCGCTCAAGGCGTTGTCCAACGACATTCAGATCAACCTGCAGAACCCGCTGGCCGGCATTACCGAACAGTTACATGCCCTGGGCCTGCCCCCCGTGGCGATCCGCACCGCCGTGCGTACCGGCGACACCCCGCAAAAAGACCGTGCGCAGATGCGCAAGCGTGCGCCGCACATCCTGGTGACCACGCCCGAATCGCTCTACGTGCTGCTCGGTTCCGACTCCGGTCGACAGATGCTTGCCAGCACGCGCACGGTGATTGTCGATGAGATCCACGCCATCGCCGCCAGCAAGCGCGGCAGCCACCTGGCCCTGAGCCTGGAGCGCCTGCAAGGGTTATGCGCCGCGCCGCTGACCCGCATCGGGCTGTCGGCCACGCAAAAACCCATCGACGCGGTCTCACGGTTTTTAGTCGGCACCGACCGCACCTGCGCCATCGTCGACATCGGCCACGCCCGCCCGCGCGACCTGGCGATCGAAGTGCCGCCCGTGCCGCTCTCGGCGGTGATGGCCAACGATGTCTGGGCATTGGTCTACGACCGCCTCGCCACCCTGGCCCGCGAGCACCGCACCACGCTGATTTTTGTCAATACCCGACGCCTGGCCGAGCGCCTGGCGCGGCATTTGAGCGAGCGCCTGGGCAAAACCGCAGTGGCCGCCCACCACGGCAGCCTGGCCAAGGAACTGCGCCTGGACGCCGAACAGCGCCTCAAGGCCGGTGAGCTGCAAGTGCTGATCGCCACCGCGTCGCTTGAGTTGGGGATTGATATCGGCGATGTCGACCTGGTGTGCCAGATCGGCTCTCCCGGTTCCATCAACGGGTTCCTGCAAAGGGTCGGCCGCTCCGGGCACCAGGTCGGCGGCACGCCCAAGGGACGCCTGTTCGCCATCACCCGCGACGACCTGATCGAATGCGCCGCCCTGCTCGATTGCGTGCGCCGGGGTGAACTGGACACCTTGCGCATTCCCGTCGCGCCGCTGGATGTACTGGCCCAACAGATCATCGCCGAAGTCAGCGCACAGGAATGGTCGGAGCAGGCCCTGCTCGCGCTGATCCGTCGTGCCTCGCCCTATGCCGCACTGGATGAACGCCATTACCAGGCGCTGTTGCAGATGCTCAGCGAAGGCTACAACGGTCGCCAAGGCATCCGCAGCGCCTACCTGCACCGCGACGCCCTCAGCCGCACATTGCGCGGCCGGCGTGGCGCCAGGCTCACGGCCGTAACCAGCGGCGGCACCATCCCGGACAACGCCGACTACAGCGTGTTGCTCGAACCCCAGGGCCTGAATATCGGCAGCGTCAACGAAGACTTTGCGGTAGAAAGTATCGCCGGGGATATCTTCCAGCTCGGTAATACGTCCTACCGGATCTTGCGGGTAGACACCGGCAAGGTGCGGGTCGAAGACGCCCAGGGCCAGCCGCCGAGCATTCCGTTCTGGCTGGGCGAAGCACCCGGGCGCAGTCACGAATTGTCGATGGCCGTGGCGCGCTTGCTGGGCCAGATGGATGCCTTGCTCAGCATCACGCCGGGCGACTTGCAACCCGCGCAGGGCTGGCTCACCGACACCCTCGGCTTGAACCGCGCCAGCAGCGAGCAGATCCTCGATTACCTGGCCCGCACACGCCTGGCCCTCAGCGCCTTGCCGTCCCGGGACACGTTGATCATGGAGCGGTTTTTTGACGAGTCCGGCGGCACTCAGTTGATCATCCACACGCCCTTCGGCAGCCGCCTCAATCGCGCCTGGGGCCTGGCCCTGCGCAAGCGCTTTTGCCGCACCTTCAATTTCGAATTGCAGGCGGCGGCCAGCGAAAATGCGATCGTGCTGTCGTTGTCCACCAGCCACAGCTTCGCGCTGGATGACGTGTGGCGCTATCTCAACAGCAACAGCGCCGAGCACCTGCTGATCCAGGCCGTGCTGGACGCGCCGCTGTTCGGCGTGCGCTGGCGCTGGAACGCCGGCGTGGCCCTGGCCTTGCCGCGCTACACCGGCGGGCGCAAGGTGGCGCCGCAGATCCAGCGCATGAAAAGCGAAGACCTGATCGCCAGCGTGTTCCCCGACCAGATCGCCTGCCTGGAAAACCTCGCCGGCAACGCGAAGTGCCGGAACACCCATTGGTGGAACAGACCCTCGACGACTGCCTGCACGACGCCATGGACAGCGATGCCTGGCTGGCACTGCTGCGGCGCATGGAGCGTGGCGAGGTGCGCCTGGTCAGCCGCGACCTGCCGGCGCCCTCGCCCATGGCCGCGGAGATCCTCAGCGCGCGGCCCTATACCTTTCTGGACGACGCACCGCTGGAAGAGCGTCGTACCCAAGCGGTGCTCAACCGGCGCTGGAGCGACCCGCAGAGCACCGATGACCTGGGCGCACTGGATGCCGACGCCATCGCCGGCGTGCGCGAAGAGGCGTGGCCGGCGCCCCATGGCGTGGATGAAATGCACGAGGCGTTGATGAGCCTGGCGTGCATTGCCGCCGCCGAAGTTACGCCGCAGTGGGCGCAATGGCTGCACACCCTGGCCAAGAGTGGTCGCGCTCATTCGTTGCCCAACGGCCTGTGGGTGGCGGCGGAGCGCTTGAGTTGTGTCCAGGCGATTTACCCGAATGACTTACCGCTGCTGCCCGGTTTCGACGAGCCCTGGACCTATGATCAAGCGCTGCTGGAAGTGGTGCGCGCACGCCTGGGCGGTTTTGGCCCGCTGAGCCTGATTGAGATCGCCGCGCCCCTGGGCCTGCCAGTGGCCAACATCACCCAGGCACTGGCCCGGCTGGAACAGGAAGGCTACGTGTTGCGCGGCCGCTTCAGCCCCGGCGCCACCGAGGAGCAATGGTGCGAACGGCACTTGCTGGCGCGCATTCATCGCTACACGGTCAAGTGCCTGCGGCGGGAAATCGAGCCGGTGGCACTGCAGGACTTCATGCGCTTTCTGTTCGATTGGCAGCACCTGTCCGATGGCACCCGCGGCCAGGGCAGCGCCGTATTGCCGCAGATCGTCGCTCAGCTCGAAGGCTACGCGGCCGCCACCTCGGCCTGGGACAGCGACTTGCTCAGCGCACGGCTCAAGGATTATTCACCCACCTGGCTGGACGACCTGTGCCGCAGCGGCAAGCTGGTATGGACGCGCCTGAGCCACAAGAGCAGCGCCATGGCCCTGCGCAGCACGCCAGTGGTGTTGCTGCCGCGCAGCCAGGTTTCGTTGTGGAGCGGGCTGACCGAACTCACCGACAGCACCACCCTGTCGCCCAAGGCCCAGAAAGTCCATCTGGCCCTGCGCGAACATGGCGCGCTGTTTTTCGATGAGCTGGTGCACGAGGCCCACTTGCTGCGCAGCGAACTGGAGAGCGCCTTGCAAGAGTTGGTGGGCGCCGGCCTGGTGAATGCCGACAGCTTCGCCGGGCTGCGCGCGCTGACCACGCCCGCCAGCAAACGCCAGGCGCGCAGCAGTCGGCGTGGGCGTGGGGCGTTTATCGGCGGGATGGACGATGCCGGACGCTGGGCCTTGGTACGACGCGCGCCCGCGGCTGCCGGCGCGCATTCGACCGAGACGCTGGAACATATCGCAATGACCCTGCTGCGCCGCTATGGCGTGGTGTTCTGGCGCCTGCTGGAACGCGAGGCGGATTGGCTGCCGAGCTGGCGCGAATTGCTGCGCACGTTTCACCGGCTGGAAGCGCGGGGGCAGATTCGCGGCGGGCGATTTGTCAGCGGCCTGGCGGGGGAACAATTTGCGTTGCCGGAAGCGATCCCGTTGCTGCGCGAAGTGCGGCGCCGGCCCCATGACGGGAGTTTGATTGCGGTGTGTGGGGCCGATCCGCTGAATCTGGTCGGAACGCTGTTACCGGGAACCAAAGTGCCGGCGGTGAGTGGGAATCGGGTTGTGTATCGGGATGGGCTGCCGGCTGCTGTGATGGTTGGGGGTAAGCAGCAGATTTTGCTGGAGGTGGATCAGTTGGCGGTGCAGGAGAAGTTGATCAGGCATTGACCTTGAGGCCCTCATCGGGAGCAAGTC
>NZ_JAFHKI010000219.1 GCF_016937615.1 Pseudomonas lactucae
GGTGAGGGTCTGGCGCGCCAGTTCGGCCTCGACCCGGGCGTCGGTCCGACGCCGCGACAAACCGTGCAGCGCGGCGTGGTAGCGCAGGTTCTGTTCCACGCTCAAGTCCAGGTCCAGGGTGCTTTGCTGGAACACCACGCCCAGTTGGGGGAGGGCGGCACGCGGTGCCTCGCGCAAGGAATGCCCGCCCACGCGGATATCGCCGGTTTGCAGGTCATACAGGCGGGTCAGCAGGGCAATCAATGTCGATTTACCCGCGCCGTTGGGCCCCAGCAATGCCGCAAACTGTCCCGCCGCCAGGCTGAAACTCACCGCGCTCAAGGCCTCGCGCGAGCCGTAGGCGAAACTCAGCGCACGGACCTCCAGGGTACTCATGGCGTCACCACCACGCCCCAGGGGTAGCGCCCGACTTTCACCGACTTGATCACCTTGAGGCTGTCCACGTCGATCACCGACACGTCACCGCTCACGCCGTTGGTGGCCAGCAGTTGTTTCTGGTCCGGCGTGAACGCCATCTGCCACACGCGGCGGCCCACCAGCAGGTAGTCGAGGATCTCGAACGTCTTGGCGTCGATCACCGCCACATGGTTGGCCGGGCCGAGGGCGACAAAACCGTATTTGCCGTCGGCGCTGAGCTTGATGCCTACCGGCTGCACCTTGTCCGGGTGCACGCCTTTGATGGCGAACGTCAGGGTCTTGAGGACCGCGCGGCTGGACACGTCGAGAATGGTCACGGTGCCGCCGATTTCCGCCGACGCCCACAGCTGCGAGCCGTCGTGGTTGAACTCGACAAAGCGTGGGCGCTGGTCCACCAGGGTGCTGTCGGCCAGGGTCTGGGTGCTGGTGTCGATCCAGTGCAGCATGTTCGTGGTTTCGCTGGTGTTCACCGCCCACTTGCCGTCCGGGCTCACCGCCATGCCCTCGGGCTCGACGCCGACGTTGATCTGGCCAAGCACCTTGGCGGTCTCGGTGTCGATCACCGTGACCAGCGCATCGTCTTCGTTGGACACATACAGCCAGCGGTTATTGGGGTGCAGGGCGAACTGCTCGGGGTCTTTGCCGGAGGGCAGTTCCTTGATGATGCTGCGCGTGGCCACGTCCATCACCTGCACGCGGTCCGAGTCGCTGGCACAGATGTACAGCAGCTTGTTGTCATGGGACAGCAGCAGGCCTCGTGGACGCTGGCCGACCTTGAGGGTCTCGGTGACTTGCAGGGTCTGCAGGTCGATCAGGCTCAGGCTGTTGTCTTTCTCGTTGGAGACCCAGGCGGTGCTGGCCACGGCGTGCCCGGCGGCAAGCAGCAGGGCGCATGAGAGCAGGGTGCGGCGCATGGCGGATTCCTTATTATTGTGGGGCGATCAGGGAAAGCGGCAAGTCACCTCGGGCTTGTCATAGCCCAGGCTGTCCATTTCGTTGGTGGGGTGCAGGAAACCGTCCTGGGGTGAGGTGCTGACCAGGGCGCGCGGTTGTACGAGAGGAATCGGTTGGCGCAGCTCGCCGTTCCAGGGTCGGTAGCTGAGCTTGCGGCCCTTGAAACCGTCCAGCGGCAGGTGTTCGCTGAGCGCCAGTTGGCGGATCGCCATGGCATCGGCCTGGCGTAAACGGCTCACCGCGCTGGCGACGCTGCGCACGGCCATCCAGGCGGCGAAGTCGCGGTCGTTCATCCAGCGCCCGGCCAGGGCCTCGAAGCGTTTTTGCAATTGGGCCGCGCCGTAGGTCTCGACGGTTTTGTGCCAGCCGGTGGGCGTGAGGCCCTGGGTACCGGCGACGGGGCGCGGGTACCAGGTTTGATAGGGCACGTACTCGCCGAAGTCGCCGCGCTCGTCGGCCACCAGCACCACATCGTATTCGGTGGTCTGGGTGAACAGCGGCATATCCGCCTGGGCGCTGCGGCGTTGGTCGTTATCGAAACGCCAGGCTTTTTCCGCCACCAGTTGCACGCCGAAGCGTTTGGCGGCGCGGCGCAGGGCGGCGGCATAGGCCTGGTCATCGTCGGTGGGGCCGACGATGAGCAGCGCCTTTTGCCATTTGCGCAGCACCAGAAACTGCGCCAGGGCATCGGCGAGCATCGCGCGGCTGGGCAAGGTATGCAGCACATTGCTCAGGCAGTCGGTGCTGCGCAGGCTGTCGTCGGGGCTGCCGGCGTTGAACAACAGGCTGTCGGGCAGGGCGGCGCTGAGTTGGCGCAGGCTGGCGGCGGGGGCGTTCACCACGAACAGGCGCAGGCCCTGGTCGTGTTGGGCCTTGGCGGCGGCGAGCAGCGCGTCGGCCGTGTCCACCGTGGCGGTGGCCAGGCTGTAGCGTTGATTGAGAAAGGCGCCGGTGCTGTTGCTGTCGATGATCGCCAGTTCGGCGCCGCGTTGCCCGGCATCGGCGGGTTCGGCAATCACATTCGACAGCAGCGGCCCAGGGTCAGGTCGATAGCCCAGGTAGCCGAGCTGCACCTGCAACGGCGTCTCGGCGGCCTGGCCGGTGGTGGCCCAGGCGATCGCCATCAGGCAGACCACGGCATAAGGGGCGAGCTGGCGCATAAGGCACTCCATGACAGGTAGCGCCAGCATAGGAAGCCTTGACGGCGCTGCAAATATGCAGAAAGTACCGCCGGGCCAGTACCAAGGTAGTAGCCCCACGCGCGCCATGCGGTTTTAGCATGGAACACCAGAGGCCCTTTTCACAGGAGTGACACCAGCATGCGCGTCTTGTCGGCCTTGTGGCGGATCAACCTGTGGGTGTGCGGCTTCTTCGTCCTGGTCACCTGCGCCTGCACCGCGCTGTTGTTGCACCAGGCCCTGGCGGACGTGGAGCGCGAGTTGCAGTCGGCCGAAGCGGTGGTGCACTACCTGAGCGAGACCGCCGCGCGCGACCCCGCCAGCCTGCAACCCAAACTCACCGCCAGCCTGCGCCATGTGCGCGTGCGCTGGCTCAAGCCGGGCGAGACCGTGCACACGCCCACGGCGCAGGGCCTGGATGCCTGGCTCGGGCGCCTGTTGTTCGTCGAGGCACGGCGCACGGCCCAGGTGCTGGACTTGCCGGACGGTCGGCGCGTCGCCATCGCGGTCGACCCACGGGATGAAATCGACGAGGTCTGGGACTCTCTGCAGCAACTGCTGGGCCTGTGTGTCATGGCGCTGGCGCTGAGCCTGTTGACCATCCGCTGGGCGGTACGCCGTGGCATGGGCGTGTTGGATGAACTGCTACGCGCCCTGCAACAGGTGTGCGCCGGCCGGCTCAATGTGCGTCTGCGCAGTGAAGGCGCGCCGGAAGCGCGGCAATTGGCGCTGCACTTCAATCGCATGACCCACGCCCTGGAACAGGCCCGCACCGACAACACCCAACTCACCCAAACCTTGCTGGCGGTGCAGGAGCAGGAACGTACCCACCTGGCCCAGACCCTGCACGATGACCTCGGTCAGTACCTGGCCGGTATCCGCGCCCAGGCCTGCCTGTTGCGCCTGGTGGCCGATCAGCCTCAGGTGCTCACGCGCACGGTGGGGCTGCTGGAGGACCACTGCGAACAGTTGCAGCAAGGGTTCCGCGCGCTGGTCCACGACCTTTACCCGGTGGCCCTGCAACACCTGCCGGTGGCCGAGGCGTTCGCCATGCTGGTCACGCAGTGGCAGGCCAGCCACGGCATCCCGTGCCGGTTGCAGGTCAGTAGCGACTTGCCGACGTTATCCGGCGCCAGCAAGACTCACCTGTATCGCCTGCTCCAGGAAGCCCTGACCAACATCCTGCGGCATGCCGACGCCAGCCAGGTGCGCGTGCGTCTGCAGCATCAGGGTTCGCGCCTGCGCCTGTGGGTGCGCGATAACGGGCGCGGCGCGCAGACGCCCCAGCGTCCGGGCGTGGGCCTGTATTCCATGGCTGAACGCGCGCGCTGCCTGGGCGGCGAATTGAAGATCCTCAGCCACCCCGGCGCCGGCTGGGCGTTGGCAGTGAACATGCCGTTGGAGGCCACATGAATATTCTGTTGGTGGATGACCATGCGGTGGTGCGCCAGGGCTACGCCAGCCTGTTGCGCGCATTGCTGCCGGCCATCGAGGTGCGCGAGGCGGCCAGTGGCGAAGAGGCCTTGAGCCGAGTGCAGGAAGCGGTGCCGCACCTGGTGATCATGGACTTCGGCCTGCCGGGCATCAGCGGCCTGGAAACCACCCGCCGCCTGCGCCAGCGTCTGCCGCAGTTGCGCGTGCTGTTTTTCAGCATGCACGATGAATTGCCGCTGGTGCGCCAGGCTCTGGACGCAGGCGCCTCAGGCTACCTGACCAAAAGCTCGGCGCCCGAGGTGTTGATCGAAGCGGTACGGCGCATCCTTGACGGTCACGCCTATATCGAACAGGTATTGGCTACCGAACTGGCCTATACGCCCAGCGACCAACGCTTGCAGGGCATGACGCCGCGCGAGTTGGAAATTTTTCTGATGCTGGCCAGGGGCACGCCGACTCGGGCGATTGCCGACCGGCTGAATATCAGCAGCAAGACCGTGTCCAACCACCTGACCCTGCTCAAGAGCAAGTTGCAGGTGAGTTCCCATGCTGAATTGGTGCATTTGGGGATCGATATGGGGCTGGTGCGGGTGGCTCGATAGGCGGGCCAGTGCAGAACCCCTCTCACATTTGAATGGCGGTGTGCTAACGGTCCCAGGTGGTGGGGCAGTCCGTGCAGCCTTCCATATTGGCGTCCTGAAAGTTCGCATAGTGCTGGCGACTGCCGGTGAGCGTCGCATTTTCCAGGTTGCTCTCACCCAACTTGGCCTCCTGCAAATTCGCATCACTCAGGTCGGCCCCCTGCAAATCCGCCTTGCTCAACCATGTCATTTCCAGATCCGCCGCACGCAGGTTGACCTTGTGCATCTTCGCCCCCGACAGCCGTGCGAATTGCAGGTAGGCCGCGCTGAGGTTGGCGTTTTCAAACTGCGCGCCCTGGGCGAACAGGCCCCAGCCTTGCACCGCCATCAGCGTGGCGCCGCTGAAATCGGCCAGGCGCAGGTTGCTTTGTTGCAGGCTGGCGCGGGTGAGGTTGGCGCCTTGCAGCCGGGCCTTTTCCAGGTTGGCCAGGTCGAGATTGGCGTGGCGCAGATCCGCACCGCGCAGGTCGCGCCGGCCAGGTTCATCTTGCGCAAGTCCTGATTGCGCAGGTTGGCGCCCTGGAGGTTGGCGCCGGGGCATTGGCTGTGTTCGGCGATCGTGCAGCCGTTGATGATGAGGGCGTCGTCGCCATCATCGGCGTGCGCCATGGGCAGGGCGAGTAGGAGTAACAAGGGCAGGTAGTTCATCGTGCAACCTCTGTGATACCTGTGGCGAGGGAGCT
>NZ_JAFHKI010000022.1 GCF_016937615.1 Pseudomonas lactucae
GTGTACGGCCGGGGTTGCTGGGCCGCGCTGGCCGGGTGTCGGGCTGTCGGAGGGCATCGTGCCCATGGCCATCTTTGGTTTCGCCGCGGGATTGTTCATTTTGGCCGCGCAATTGGTGCTGTATGCCAGCGCCCCACCCGCTTATCCCGTCGCGGTGCGGGCCACCGGCGTGGGTGCGGCGTGGCCATCGGCGACTGGGGTCGGTGGCCGGGCCGCTGGCCGCCGGGCAACTGCTGGCAGCAGGCGCCGGCACCACGGGCGTGCTGCTGGCGACCTCACCCGGTCTGGTAATCGCCGCACTCACCATCATCAGCGTGATGGTGCGTACGGCGCCACTGGACCTGCCCGGTACGCCGGCGTCTAGAACTGGTGCAGCCAGTTGAGCACCAGTTTGTCGCCCTGGGTGCGGTTTTGCGCCTGCTGCTCAAAGTAGGCGTTCACCGACAGCACGTTCTCCTTGTTGAACGCGTAGACCAGGCCTGGGCCGATGGCCCAGACCTTTTCGCGACGCCCGCTTACCGCGCTGCCATCGACCTTGGTGTCGGTGATCTGCTTCAGCCAGTAGCCATTCAACCCCACGCTCAGTTGCTGGCTCACGGCATATTGCAGCGTCAGGTTGGCATGCAAGGCCTGGCCGGCCTGGGTGCTGGAAACATCACCGAAGCCGGTCGCCGGGTCATCGTTCTTGCCATTCCACAGGTACATGAAACGTCCGCTCGCCGACCACGTGGAGTTGAACCAGTAGGTGGCCGCGTAATACGGGTTGAATGACCAGAAGTTGCTGCCGGGGTTGATCGAGCGATTGCGGTCATAGGCACCCACCGGCACCGTTATATCGGCCTCGACGCGCTGGGTCAGCAACGGGCTGCCGTCAGCGCGGCTCACAGTCGGCAGTTGCAGGAAAGGCCCGACTGTCAGATCGCCGAATCCCGCGCGGGAACTCAGCGCCGCGTTGCCCAGACCGTCATCGACATCCACATGGGCCAGCGACGTATTGATCAGGGTTATGCCAGGCATCGCGCCGTTGGCCAGGGGTTGGCCGACATAGATGATCTGCGTGGTCGGCGCCACCACCTCCACGTCCTGCCGGGGCAGCGCCAGCTTGTTGCCGTGGGCATCGTTGAAGCGACTGGCGCGGGAGTAGGTCAGGTATTCCTCCAGGTACCAGCCGGGACCGGCGGGTGCGGGCGAGCCATCATAGAAACTGGTGCTGCCCAGGTTGAGGCCGGGCAAGTCGTAGGCGTAGGCGGTCGATGACAGCGCGACAAACGTCGTGGCCGCGACCGTGCGCAAGATAGGCTTGAGCATCTTGTGTGTCCTGTATTTTTGTTGTTGTTCAAGACCCCCGGCGCGGTGCATCCGCGCCGGGGCTTAAGGCGGTCGCAGCGCCTACACGTAGGTGGCCGCCAACCCGCCATCCACCGGCAGATTGACGCCGTTGACCCAGCGCGACGCGTCCGAACACAGGAAGGCAATCACCGCCGCCACCTCGTCGGCCATGGCCGGACGGGTCATGCGCTGGCCGTCCTGGGCCACGCGTTCAGGGCCGAGCATGCTGATGAAATCGCCCAGAATCGGTGTGAACACCGGTCCCGGCGCGACGCAGTTGATGCGCACACCGTGGTCGCGAAACCACGCCTGGGATTGCGCAAAGCTCCAGACAATCAGCGCCTCCTTGAAGTACTGGTAGCACGTAGCCTGTTCGACCGGATGATCCTTGAGCCATTGCTGCCCGGCGCTGTAGCTTTCAGTGCTCGCCAACGCCTTGTGCTGCGCCAGCCGTTGCGGCCACTGCGCGCCGAGGATCGAGGCGACATTGACGATGCTGCCGCCCACCGGCATGCGTGGCAGCAGCGCCTGAGTGAAATGGCGCAGCCCCAGGTAGTTGACTTCGGCGACCGTCTGCACCGGCGCGGTACCGGGCACGCCGGCAATGTTGCAGAGCACATCGACCCGCGCCGGCAAGCGTGCCACCAGAGCATCGATGCTGGCAGGGTCGCCCAGGTCGGCGTGGAAAAAACCGTCCAGGGTCAGTTGCGGTTCATGGCGATCGACACCGATCACCCTGGCGCCCTGAAAACGCGCCAACTGCGCAACCTCGGCACCAATGCCCGAAGCGACGCCCGTCACCACCAGGGTTTTGTTGTACAGATTCATGTTCAAGCCCTCTTATTGTTGTATAGGCACACGCCATTCATTGCGATGAGCCGAGGCTCAGAAGGGATAGGTCGGCGGGGTGTCCTTGACCGTGACCCATTGCCATTGGGTGTATTCGTCCCAGTCCGCCGGGCCGCCCACGCTGCCGCCATTGCCCGAGGCGCCGCGCCCGCCGAAGGGGTTGCTGCATTCATCGGCCACGGTCTGGTCGTTGATGTGCAACATGCCGCAGTCAAGCCGCTCACCGATGGCCATGGCGCGGCCGATGGAAGGCGAGATGATCGCGGCCGACAAGCCGTATTCGGTGAGGTTGGCCAGCTCGATGGCCTCCTCGTCGGTGGCAAAACTGACCACCGTCGCCACCGGCCCGAACATTTCCTCATCGAAGGCGCGCATGCCTGGACGCACCCCGCTGAGGACGGTCGGCCGATAGAACAGGCGGTCGTACTCGCCGCCGACTTCAATGCGCGCGCCGGCCTGCACACTGTCATGGACGATGGCGTGGACGCGCTCCAGCTGGCGCTTGTTGATCAGCGGGCCGAGCGCCGCCTCACCCCGCGCCGCATTGCCGACGGTCAGCGCGCGGGCCTTGTCGACCAGCTTGCGCGTGAGCGCTGCGGCGATGGTGTGATGGGCAAGGATCAAGCCGGTGGCCATACAGATTTGCCCCTGGTGCAACCAGCGCCCCAGGCCGCATTGCTGGCCGCCAGGTCCAGGTCAGCGTCCTCCAGGACAATCAATGGGTTCTTGCCGCCCAACTCCAGCGCGACTTTTTTCAGGTTGCGCCCGGCCACCTCGGCGACCTTGCGTCCGGCGGCCGTGGAGCCGGTGAACGCGATCATGCGCACATTGGGATCGCGGCACAGCGCCTCACCCGCTGGCGCCGCCCCCCGGCAACACGTGCAGCAGGCCCTTGGGCAAGCCCGCCGCTTCGAACAACCGCGCAATCAGAAAGCCGCCGCTGACCGGGGTTTGCGGGTCGGGCTTGAGCACCACCGCATTGCCCGCGGCCAAGGCCGGCGCCACCGAGCGCATCGACAACACCAGCGGGAAATTGAACGGTGAGATCACGCCGACCACACCGTGGGGCTGGCGCCGCGCATACGACAGGCGCCCGGCCGCACTGGGCAGCACCACGCCGTGGGGCTCGGATAACATGCCGGCCGCCTGGTGCAGCAATACAATCGCCTCGCGTACTTCATGGGCGCCCTTGAACAGCGCCCCGCCGGTTTCCCTGGCGACATACAGCGCCAACTCATCGAACGCCTGCTCGGCACATTCAGCCGCCTTGCGAAACACCTGCGCACGTTCCCGTGGCCCCATTGCGGCCCAGGCCGGCTGGGCCAGCGCCGCGCTGCGACAGGCCACGGCGACATCCGCCGCATCGGCCATGGCACAGCGCATCATCGGCTCGCCGGTGGCCGGTTCGATCACGCCGATGACCTGGCCTGAAGCCGGTACCCAATCGCCGTTGAACACGCATTCGGCCTCAAGAGAGGGTTGGAGCAGGTGGGTTGTTTCAGACACTGACATGGCAACTCCCGGTTCTTGTAATTGTCATCCGTTCGCGCAGTGCGCAAACGCCGCACAACACCTAGAGCAAAGGCTGTGCCGCTTACCGCGAACACACCGCACGCGCAGCGCCGAGGCGTCTGTTTCGCGGCTTGCGTACAGCCTGGCGCAAACCGCAAGGCAGCACGCCGACGAAAACCCGGGCCGGGCACTTGTTCAATTGAGAAGGTTATGTTTAATAACTATCTGAGCAGTTACTCATATCGTTCATCAGCTCTGCAGGGGCATAACAATGACTAATCCCCACAGCGCGTTGCCCGACGACCGGGCGAGCACCGCGCACTATCATCCGCGTGGCGACAGCCGCCACCTCAACGACAGCAGCTCGCCTACGCCCGCTGAGCTGACTGACTGCCTGTTCTTCTCTCCCGAAGATGGGCGCATCTGGCTCAACGACCAACGCATGCTGCTGCTGCACAGTTCCTCCTTCGGCGCCCTGCGCAGGGAAGTCATCGAGCGCCTGGGGCTTGAGCAGGCACGCGGCCTGTTCACACGCACCGGTTACGCCTCCGGCGCGCGCGACGCCCGACTGATCCGTGAACGCTGGCCGCAGGCGGACGCCGCCGCTGTGTTTCGCGCCGGCACGCACCTGCACACGCTGGAGGGCATGACCAAGGTCGAACCGCTGCACTTCAAGTTCGATGCCGACTCGGGGTTCTATGAAGGCGAGTTTCTCTGGCACCACTCGTGCGAGGCCGATGAGCATGTGGGCGCCTACGGCATTGGCCAGGACCCGGTGTGCTGGACCGAAACCGGTTATGCCATCGGTTTCGTCAGTGGCCTGTTCGGGCAACTGGTGATTTTCCGTGAGGTGCAATGCCGGGGCATGGGCCATGGCAGTTGCCGGGTGATCGGCAAGACCGTCGAGCAATGGGGCGATGTCGAGCAGGACCTGCGTTACCTGAACGTGTCCCAAGCCGTCAGCCATACCGTCGCGGCGCCCACGCCTGACAGCCCGGCCGCCAGCCGTACCGGCGTCAGCGAGCCCCACCCGTTGGTGGCGCCAGTGCGGCGTTCAACGCGGCGATGCAGGCCCTGCAACGCGTTGCACGCACACCCGCCACCGTATTGATCAGTGGGGAGTCCGGCGTGGGCAAGGAAATGTTCGCCCGCCAGTTGCATCAGCTCAGCGCCCGTCGTGACGGCCCGTTTGTGGCGCTCAATTGCGCGGCCATCCCCGACAACCTGATCGAGGCCGAACTGTTCGGTGTCGAGCGCGGCGCCTACACCGGCGCGACGCACTCACGGCCCGGGCGTTTCGAGCGCGCCCAGGGCGGCACGCTGTTTCTGGATGAAATCACCAGCCTCAGCCTGGCGGGGCAAAGCAAACTGCTGCGGGCGTTGCAGGAGCGCGAAATCGAGCGCGTGGGGGGCGTGCGCGGCATCCAGGTGGATGTGCGGGTGGCGGCGGCGACCAATATCGATCTGCGCAAAGCGGTGGCGGATGGCACGTTTCGCGAGGACCTGTTCTACCGGCTGAATGTCTACCCCATCGCCCTGCCGCCCCTGCGCGAGCGCCGGGATGACATTCCGCTGTTGATCAACGCGTTCCTCACGCGCTTCTGCCAGGACTATGTTCGCACGCCCGCCGGGCTGACCATGCGGGCCTTGAAAGTCCTGCTGCGCTACGACTTCGCAGGCAATGTGCGCGAACTGCAGAACCTGATCGAGCGCGGCTTGATCGCCAGTGACGAAGGCCAGGCCATCGACCTGATGCACCTGTTTCGTAATGAGCCGCTGCCAACGGACGCGTACAGCCTGGACGACCAGGGCAGCTTGTCAAACACCGCAGCGGTGGTGCGCCCTGCCCTGCTGGACACCCTTGGCCAGTTGGACCAGGGGTTTTCCATCGAGGGCCTTGAGTCACGCCTGATCAACGAAGCGCTGCAACGCAACGCCGGCAACCTGGCCGCCGCCGCCCGGCTGGTGGGGCTCAGCCGGGCTCAATTTGCCTATCGATTGAAGAAACACCAGCGGCAAACCCCTTAAGTGTTCGAGCGCAGACGGCGTGCCTGGCAATCAGTGCTTTAAAAGCTTTATCCAATTAAGTATTTTGCAGGGATAACGGGGCGACGAACGCCCCTCACCTTGTGACAAGGACCTCCCCGTGAGCGGACTGCGTGAACGTCAGAAAGCCGAGCGACGGCAAGCCATCAGCCAGGCAGCCATCGAACTGTTCGAGCGCCAGGGCTTCCAGAACACCACCATCGAACAGATCGCCAGCCAGGCCGGCGTGTCGCCGCCCACGGTGTTCAAGTACTTCGGCAACAAGCAGGAAATCATCCTGGAAATCCTGCACCACGCCGATCAGCGCGCCATCACCGACACCCGCAGCCTGATCAAGAACATTGAAGATCCGGTCGAGGCAATGTGCCATTTAGAGCGGCTGTTGACCGGTTACGCCCTGGAGGTCATGCACCCCAACTTATGGCGCGAGCTGCTGCCGTTGATCCTGTTCGGCGGCAGCAACGAACTGCCCGCAGGCTACCGGGCCATGAACGATGCACTCA
Source organism: Pseudomonas lactucae (assembly GCF_016937615.1). Taxonomy (GTDB): domain Bacteria; phylum Pseudomonadota; class Gammaproteobacteria; order Pseudomonadales; family Pseudomonadaceae; genus Aquipseudomonas; species Aquipseudomonas lactucae. The sequence continues at coordinate 6,240 of NZ_JAFHKI010000022.1, forward strand.
GGGCCGAAATCAGCCAACTGCTCAGGGAGCTGCAAGAGGCCGGCAAACTGCGCCCGCAACTGGATGTGGAATTGGCCGCGTTCCTGTTGAACGACTACTCACACCTGCAACTGTTCAGGCTGGTGAATCAGGAGCAGCCGGATATCGAGGCGCACTCGTTGCAGGTGCGGCGTATTACTGAGTTGCTGTTTTATGGGATGCGGGTCTGATAGACCACCGACGTAGCCTCACCTGGGTGCGGCGCCTGCTATGCGCAACCAACTCTCCCCTGAAGCGCGCGACCTATGTAGTCCAATGGCTATGTACTCGCGCCCATGCTCAACACTCAGTAAAACCGATAACACCGAATCACCACCTGATCGGCGCTGGGGTACTGCACCAGCCCGATGAAACTGGCACGACTCAGCCAATCCAACCGCCCCTTGGGCACCTGAAACACCGGCGTGCACGTGCAGCGATACTCCGTCTCGGGAATCGGCCATTGCCCCTCGCGCTCCAGCTGGCGACCATACTCCGTCATGTTCAGCAGCCCCCGGTTACGCAGGTTGATCAGTTCGCCCTGATCCGTTCTGAGGCTGTAACGCGCGTCCAACTGACCCACGCCGTCAGGGCGCAAAAGAAACAGATCCTCACCGCCCGCCAGCACCTGGCCGCTGACACCGACCCCTTCGAATGTCCCACCCACAATCGGGTAATTGCAGCGCACTCCGTCGACGCTGTCTCCCAGCATCACGCCCGGCCCTATCGCAACGCGCAAGGTCAGCACGCGCTGCAAGTTGGGCGCCACGGCCATCAAGTCCAAAGGTTCAGTCATGGTGCAACTCCAGGCCCGGCGCGCATGCACCGGGCCATACTGCTCAACGGTTAGTCTTGATCGCCGTCCAGGTGCGGTTGCGGATACGCTCCACGGCAGCTGGCACCGGTTCCAGGGCGAACAGCGTCTTGCGCGCCGCATCCGGCACATACATGTTCGGATTGTTGCGGATACTGGCGTCCACCAACGCGGTGGCGTCCTTGTTCGGGTTGGGGTAGCCGATCTGGTTGCTGATGCGGGCAATCACATCCGGACGCAGGATGTAATTGATGAACACGTGGGCTTCGGCCAGGTCCGGCGCATTGGCCGGGATCATCATCACATCCGACCACATCGGCGCGCCTTCCTTGGGCAGGGCCATCTCGACCTTGACGCCCTTGCCGGCGGCATCGGCCAGGCGTGTGGCCAGGGCAACACCGCCGGACCAGCCCACGCCGACACAGATATCACCGTTGGCCAGGTCCATGCCGTAGCGCGACGAGTTGAAGTAGGTGATGTAGGGGCGGATCTTCATCATCAAGGCCTGGGCCTGCGGGTAGTCCTCGCGTTTCTGGCTGTTGGGGTCCAGGCCCTTGTAGTGCAGGGCAATCGGCAGGATTTCGTTACCGGCATCGAGAAAGCCCACGCCGCAGCTGGCGAGCTTGGCGAGGTTTTCTTCCTTGAAGATGATGTCCCAGCTGTCTATCTGCACGTCGGGGCCCAGGGCCTTGCGCACCTTGTCGACGTTGTAGCCGATCAGCGTGGTGCCCCACAGGTAAGGCGCGGCATAACGGTTGCCGGTGTCGCCCACCGCCTCCAGCGATTGCATGAATGGCGGGTCCAGGTGCTGCCAGTTCGGCAATTGCTTGCGGTCCAGCGGTTGCACGGCGCCGGCCGTGATCAAGTGCCCAAGGTTGGCGGTGCCGGGGAACACCACGTCATACCCGGAGTTGCCCGTCAGCAGCTTGGACTCCATGGTCTCGGCACTGTCGAACACATCGTAAATCGGGCGAATGCCGGTTTCTTCCTGGAAGCTCTTGAGCACGTCAGGAGGCAGGTACTCGATCCAGTTGTAGATGCGTACGGTGCGTTCTTCGGCCAGGCAAAAACCGCTGATCAACAATGAAGCAAGCGTGCCCAGCAAGGTGTTGCGCAAAAAACCATTCATGATCAAAACACTCCAGCGCGGCCGCGATGGCTCGCAGCACTTAATAGCGATAGGTGAAATACAGCTCCAACGCACTGAACTTCTGGTCGTTGCCGAACACCTGCTTGGCAGCCGCCAGTGGCTTGACCCAGTTATAGGAAAGCGAGCTATAGAACGACGGCGTTGGCGTCCAGTCGAGGAATATCACGCTTTCATCGGCAAACCGCCGATCATTGACCGCCGCGCCCATGTAGTTCTTCTCATCCAGCCAGAACTGGTAGTGAATCGCGCCGAGGGTCAGGGTTTCGTTGAGGTGGGTCTTGAGTGAGAACTGCTGGACGTTTTCGTTGCTGTTGAACAGCAGGTAGTTGCCGACCACATCACCGACCAGCCACGTGCTCCAATCGACGAAGCCTTTGCTCAGTGGGTCCCAGGCTTTCTGACGGTTATCGGCCAGGTTGTCGTCACCGGAAAAACTCGCGTAGCGATAACCGATGACAGGCGTCAGCGGCAATGCGCTGAAGGCATAGTCGGCCTGGCCGTACCAGGCGTTGGCATCATAGTCGACTCCCTCGCCGCTGCCGCGCTCCAGTGCGTACTCGGCATTCAACGTCAGGGCCTGGACACCGGGCACCTTGGCATTGAGCGCCCGCAGGTTGTACACCTGCATGCCGTCGCGACGACGCGGCAACGTGCTGCCTTTGGGGCCCAGGGCGTTGACCTTCAGGGCCATGGCGCCCAGCGTTACCTGGTCATCAAGGGTGTAATCGAGGTTGACGCCGGTCATGCGGAAATCGCCCAGGTCATCATCGGTGCGCAAGGTGAAGACCTGCGATTTCAGCGCGCCGTGGTTCCAGGCCAGGATCGCCGAGTCCTCGAAGGCTGTGCGCGGGCCCAGCCAGTAAGCGGCGTCCTTGAACTGGTCGAGGTTGCCGTCCATGACAATGAAGCCCGTACCGATCATGTAGTTCTGGCGCCCGGCGGTGAACGTCCATTCGCCGGCGCGAAAACCGCCATAGAGTTCCTCGGCCGCGACCTTGCCATCGGAGCTGCGGGTAAAGCCGCCCGCATCGCCGTCGCCAAATGTGGTGGCAGCCACCAGCGACCCGCCGGCCAGCAGACTGAAATCGGTTTGCACCGCGTACTCGAGCTTGACGCCCGGTTTTACGTAGAACTCTTGCCAGTCGATCCGGGTGCCGCCATTTTTTCCGTTGCGCGCATCGACCCGGCCGCGACCGAAGTTGACGCCACGCGTGGACAAGGTTGCACCGCCTGCCGTGAGATTGACTTCACCCTTGAGGTTACCGTCCTCAAAGGTATAGCCCGCCCACGCGACATGGGTGGTCAGGGGTAAGCCGAGCGCTAAGAGCGCTCGTAAGAAACGCTTGGTGAAAACCATAAGAAGCTCCTGTGGAATTATTGTTGTTACAGGGCAGTCAATGGCGACGCAGCGCGCCGCCAACACCTGGCCAGGCCAGGTGAATAGAACGCAAGACGCTTATTGTTTTAGGTGTGTCAGTGGCTCAGGTGGTCGGCGATGGCACGCAGCATGCGCACGCTGTCGCCATCGAACGGGCTGACCGCGTCGGTCAGCGAGGATTGCTTGACGATCACTACGCCCGACGGCTTGTCGATGAACAGGTACTGGCCATGAATGCCGCCGGCCATCAACGCCTGGCTGTGGTCGTTGAACACGTACCACTGGCTTCGATAGGAGGCACCCGGCGTCCAGCTGGAGAACTCGGTATTTTGCGCGTAGACCGCAGGGTCGGCACCGGCGGCGATACGCGCCACGGTCTCGCGAGACAGCAGTTCGACCCCATCGTGACAGCCATCGCTGGCCAGCAGCCGGCCAAAACGCGCCATGTCTCGCAAGGTGGCGCTGAAGCCGGCCCCGGCCACATTGCGCCCCCAGGGATCGGCCATGAAATAGCCGTCGCGCTCGCACCCCAGGCGCGCCCAGATATCCTCCAGCATCGCGCTGCAGGCCTTGCCCGAAGCACGCTCCATCACCCACGCCAGGGCTTCGGTGGTGGCCGTCACGTAGTGGAAAAAACCACCGTGATCGCCGCGCTTCTTGAGCGACGGCAAATACGTGTACAACGATTCGAACTGGGCGTATTGCGCCGGGGCCGGTTGAAAGCCGCAGGCGTAACCGTACTGGGAACTCTCCGAGTTGGGATCGTCATACACCTCGCTGTAGTCGATGCCCACCGCCATGTCGAACAGCTGGCGCACCGTGGCATCGCCAAACGCGCTGCCCACCAGTTCGGGCACGTAGTACGCGGCCGGCAACTCGGGCCTGAGCACGCCTTGGGTGACCAGTTGTTCGCCCAGGGTGCCGATCAACGACTTGGTCACCGAGAACATGATGTGGCGGTCACAGGCGCGCTGCCCGTTGAAGTAGCGCTCGAACAGCACCGTGTCACCCTGCATCACCACAAAAGCGTCGGTCTGGCTGGCCACCAGATGATCGATGACGCTGATGCTCAACCCGCACTCGCTGTCGAAATACAGTGCGTCCAGTGCTGTCGGGACGTGCTTGAGCGCAGCCACTGGCATCGCGCCCGCCTGCACGTCGATGGTGGGACGCAGACGCGCCAGGTTACGAAAGCCCCATTGGCTGAAGGGCGAACGCATCCAGTTGCTCCATGTGACGCGGTATTGCGGCGCTGCCGGAAAGCCCTGCATGAGTGACGGTGCCAAGCGCGGCGCGGATAAGGACTCGGCGGTCTGGACGTACAGACTGGCCAGTGACGGCGTGATTTTCTGACCCATGGCATAACCCTGGAAATGACTCTGCATGCGAGCAGATGCGCAGCAATAATTAACCGGGCAATATTCTTTAGTCAATAAATGTTTTTATTTAAATAAATAAACCGCTGCCGCGACTGCGCCGCTAGCAGGTTGCCAGTATTTACGCCACGCAGCGGTGAGCTAGCCTTGATGGGGGACGGCTCGTTACCCAGGAGCCCTGCGTAAGCCGCATGGAGATAACGATCATGAACCTGCGCCTGCTGATATTTTTGATGACTGTCTCTGCCTCTGCGACTGCCTTGGCGGCGGCGTGTGATGTCTATACCCGCACCCAGAGTGACCAAGTGCCGATGGTTGAACAACACACCTGTTATGCCTACGAAGGCATGCCCTCCGAAGCCATCGACTGGTCATGCAGCAACGAACAAAAAGACATGCTGATCACGCAAAAAAGCCGGGTTGCCCAATGCCCCGGCGACTACGCGGCCAGTTGCAAGGCCACATTGACCCAGGAAGCACTTGCCAACCCGCATGCCACCGCCAAGGCCCCGGGCCACACAGGCGCTGTGCTTCCCGGCAACGCTCGTATGGTGACTTATCACTATGCGGCGCAAGACCTCAAACAGGCCAAAATCGATTGCGAGAAAGACGGTGGGCAGTGGACATGGCAGTCCGCTCAGTAGACAGCGCCGCGGCCATCGGCGCCGCCCCGCTCGTCCAGCGCTAAGCCTGTTCGCCCGCCAGCGCACGCTGGTGAAAATGCGGCAGCCATTTCAAGGCATGCACCGACGCGGCCAGTTGAACGTCCTCACGCCCGCCCATGAAACGCTCCTTTCGACTGAACACACTGAGCCCTCGGGCGGTGCGATAGGCCCAGGCAAAACAGATCGTCCCCGCCGGTATGCCATCGACATCCTCGGGGCCGAGGATGCCGCTGGTAGCCACCGCCACATCGGCAGGGCTGTCGCGTAACGCGCCCCTGGCCATCTCGCACACCACCTCGCAACTGGTGAGGTTGAACGTCTCGATCGTGCCGGCGCGCACGCCCAGCAAGCGTTGCTTGGCCTCTGGCGAGTACACGACGTAACCACTTTCAATCATTGACCCACTGCCCTCGACTTGCGAAAGCAGCGTGACGATCTTACCGGCCGTACAGGACTCGGCAGTCGTCAGCACCAACTGGTTGCGTTTTAGATAGTCGACGGTGGAAGCCGCTACGGACATGGTTTTACCTCCTGCATCTTTAACATCCGATTGAACGCCCGTTTGGCCGGGCCTTCTAAGTACTTGCATGCCTGAACCCGGCAAGCTCCGCCCCGAAAACGACCATGGAAGGACCCCAGCAATGAAACAAGCCAACCGGGAAACCATCCTCCAATCGCTCTGCCTGACGGTGGCCGTTACTTTTCTGACAGCCTGCGCCGGCAATAACTCCGTTTCGAATGTCGTGGCGCCCGGCACCCCCACCTCGCCGACCACGCGCGCGCTCGACGCTGGCGCCGGGCTGCTCCAATCGCGTCCGCCCATCGAGGCGTTGAACGCTTATCTGGACGGCTTTCACTTCTACAACGGCCATCCCGATGTGCAAATGGAGGCGCATCACTATTGCGCCATCCTCAACGAAGAGGTGATCCAGTGTGTGATCTACGACGGCAACCGCAAGGACGCCAAGTTGATGGGCGTGGAGTACATCATCAGCGAGCAGTTGTTCAACACCTTGCCCGCCCCTGAAAAGGCCTTGTGGCACAGCCACGTGCATGAGGTGAAATCCGGGCAACTGGTCGCGCCGGGCATTCCCGAAGTGGCCGAACATGCCCTGATGGAAAAGCTGGTGCACACCTATGGCAAGACCTGGCACACCTGGCATACCGACCTGCACAAACGCCTGCCGCTGGGTGTGCCCCAGTTGATGATGGGGTTTACCGCCGATGGTCAGGCTGACGCGCGCATGGTCACCGAACGCGATCAGCAACTGGGCATCGACAGCCGCGAGAAGAAGCGCGCCCGTGTCGATATCCGCGCGCCAGCTATCGCACCCGGTGCGGATGCATGGCGCCAAGGCAATGTCATCCAGATCGCTGATCCGACCGAAACGCCCCATCAGCACTGATGGCGCCACCGGGTCATCGAGCGTAGGAGCTCGTAACAAGCAAACGAACCACACGCCGGGGCAACCGCCCCCTTTTACTGAGAGGTAAACCAGCATGTCTTACGACTATCAAGGTAACGCCACTGTCATCACCGCATCACGCCATCTGGGCACGCCATCGGATGAACGCCTGAATGAATCAGTCGATATCCAACTGACCAGCAGCGGCAAACCCACCATTGCCCGCCTGGATTTCCACGCGCCGCTCGACTGGCCCGGCAACCCAAACTTCGTCACGGTCAACCTGCCGGAAGGCACGTCCGTGAGCGGCATCATCGCCGAGATTCAACGCCCTCAGGACGGACCGGGCTGGGTGACATTCACCGTGGACGACTGAGGTGTTCAATACCCGTCATCGCGTTGTCGGACAATTTTTTGAATCTTTTCTGACGCCCTAAATCTTTAGTTCATGAGCACAAGGAGGCCTCATGAAACACAACGGTTTATTCACAATTCGGTACCAACTCCACGGTGAGCAAAAGTCGTTCGTCGTGCGTGCGGGGCAAATGAACAATGCCGAGGCGTGGCATTGGGCCAGCTGCGATGCCGGCGTAGCGGTCATCCCCAGGTTTGGGCAACACACTGTCAAGCGTGTGTCCAAACCCATGGCGGAAAAATACGGCATTACGGACGTGCGCTGGAGCAGCGCCGCAGAGATCGAGTGGGCGGAGGCCTGACACAATGAACAGCCACATCCTGGGTTACACAACAAGACAGACATGGGATGAAGAGATCGCGCAAAACACCGAAATGTTCTTTGAGGCCGATCGACTGGACGCGCAAGCGTACAAAATCATCGAGTCCTACAGCGGCGATCCGGTGACCTGGGCGCGCTTCCTCGAAGCCAAGAAACTCGCGGACGCGCAACGCACTGCCGCTTATCGAGACTGGATGCGCATTCGACGCGCCATGCGCAAGTAACTATCCGCTCACCACAAGGAGGATTTTCAATTCTTAAAAGTTATGTAGATCACATTTAGGTCGCGGGGGTGTCAGGCAGATAGTCGTCTGCCCCCAAGCCGTCGCGGGAGCAAGCTCCCTCGCCACAGGTTCGAAGTTGCATTCGATATGTGTATATCCGTGCGGCTATGACCGCACCACTCGTCCGATTGAATAAACCTTCGCGCTCAACTTCGCCTCAACCGAAAGGTAAAGGTCCACGCGAGGGCCTTCGAGTGGACTGAAGGGATTCTGTCATTCGCAGGTTTTCAGCTATATTTCGCTTTTCGTTCAGCCCTCACCCCTCGCTGGAATTCGTCCCCTCTACACGCTCTCTCGTGCGCAGTTAACCAAGGTTGGTATTTATGAAGTCTGCCCCCCTGCGGTCCCCCAACGTTCCGCAACGCAAGGAACTGACCCCCAGCCACCTGAGCTTTCCGGTGGTAGGTATTGGCGCGTCGGCAGGCGGACTGCAAGCGGTGAAAGCCTTTTTTGAGCACATGCCCAAAGACTGTGGCATGGCGTTCGTGGTGATCCTGCACCTGTCCCCCGATCATCAGAGCGTGGCGGACAAGATCATCCAGGAGTCGACCGGCATGCCGGTCGTGCAGGTCAATAGCACCCTGCCAATTGAAAAGAATCAGGTGTATGTCATTTCGCCTGCACAGCTGTTGAAGATGAATGATGGCTATCTGTCTGTATCGCCCTCGGTGCGCGAGGGCGGTTCGCATGTGGCCATCGACCTGTTTTTTCGCGACCTGGCAGACACCCACAAAGAGCGGGCGTTTTGCCTGGTCCTCTCCGGTACCGGCTCCGACGGCGCGGTGGGCCTTTCACGCATCAAGGAGCAAGGCGGCATCACCCTGGTGCAAACACCGGAAGACGCCGAGTACGACGGCATGCCCCTGGCGGCGCTGGAAACCCAGATGGTCGACCTGGTGCTGCCCGTGGTGGAGATGCCACAGAAATTGCTGGAGCTGTGGCGCAACGCCCAGTCGATCATCCTGCCCACGGCCAATGACCCCGAGATCCGTACCATCCCGCCCGCCACCGAACGCGATGCGGCGGTGGCCGAGCAATTGTTGCTCGACATCCTGGTCCAACTGCGCGCCAGCACCGGGCACGACTTCAAGCACTACAAACGCGCCACCGTGCTGCGCCGGATCGAGCGGCGCTTGCAGGTCACCGCCCAACCGGACCTGGCCACCTACTACACCTACCTGCAAGGGCATCCGGAAGAAACCAAGGCATTGCTCGGCGATATGCTGATCGGGGTGACCAATTTCTTCCGCGACCGCGAGGCCTTCGAAGCGCTTGAGCGGGATGTGATTCCCAACCTGGTCAAATCCCTGGAAGACAGCGTGCCGCACCGCGAGGAAGTGCGCGTGTGGTCGGCCGGCTGTTCCACCGGCGAGGAGGCCTACAGCCTCGCGATGCTGGTCGCCGAGCAGTTGGCGCTGGAGGCCAGCAACGCGAAGATGCAGATATTTGCCACCGATATCGATGAGCGCGCCATTACCCACGGGCGCAACGGTGTGTATCCCGAAGCGATCATCACGGACGTGCCGCCGTCACGCCTGCGCCAGTACTTCGCCAAGGAGAAAAACCAACACTACCGGGTGCGCAAGGAGATCCGCGAAAAGGTGCTGTTCGCCAAGCACAGCCTGCTGGCGGACCCGCCGTTCTCGCAGATCGATTTGATCGTGTGCCGCAACCTGTTGATCTACCTGGACCGTGAAGTGCAGCGCGACATCCTGCAACTGTTCCACTTTGCGCTGCGCCCCGGTGGCTACCTGTTCCTGGGTTCGTCGGAGTCGGCCGACGCCTGCCTGGACCTGTTTGTGCCGGTGGACAAGCGCAACCGCATCTTTCGTGTGCGCGCCGGCTCCTCCGCGGTGCGCCGCGCGCCCACCATGCCGCGCGGTGGCTATCTGCGCCCGAACGCCTCGACCACCGCCGCTGTCGCGCCGCCCCCCAACAAGCTCTCGTTCAACGATATCCACCTGCGCGCCCTGGCCAAGGCCGCGCCGCCCAGCGTGATTGTCGACATCCACGCCGATATCCTGCACATGAGCGAAGGCGCGGGACGGTTCCTGCGCTATGTGGCCGGGGAAATCACCCACAATTTGCTGGCGCTGGTGCATCCCGACCTGCGCCTGGATATCCGCACCACGCTGTTCCAGGCCCAGCAATCGAACATCGCCGTGACCTCGCGCAAGGTCCGCATACAACGCGAGAAGGGCACTTACCTGGTGGACATCAGCGCCCGCCCCTACCGCGATGACGCCACCGAAAACGACTATGTGCTGGTGATGTTCCAGGAAACCGAAGTCGACCCGCAGCAGGTCGAGGCCGACACCATCAGCCTCGCAGAAAACCAGCTCATGAGCACCCTGGAGCGCGAGCTGCAACGCACCAAGCTGCATTTGCAGGACACCATCGAGCAGGCCGAAGTCTCCAGCGAGGAACTCAAGGCATCCAACGAGGAGATGCAGGCGATCAACGAAGAACTGCGTTCGGCCACCGAGGAACTGGAAACCAGCAAGGAAGAGCTGCAGTCGATCAATGAAGAGTTGTTGACGGTCAATTACGAACTCAAGACCAAGGTCGAGGAGACGGACAAGGTCAACGACTACCTGACCAACCTGATCGCCTCCACCGACATTGCCACGGTGTTCGTCGACCGCAACATGCGCATCCGCTGGTTCACCCCGCGGGCCACTGATCTTTTCAGCATGCTGCCGGTGGACACCGGGCGCTCGCTGATGGACATCACGCACCGCCTCGATTACCCGCAGATGACCGAGGATGCGACGACCGTCTTTGAATCGCTGAGCATCATCGAGCGGGAAATCAGCAGCAAGGACGCGCGCTGGTACATTGCGCGTTTGCTGCCCTACCGCTCCAGCGAAGACCACATCGACGGCACCGTGCTGACCTTTATCGACATCACCAAGCGCCGCCAGGCCGAAGAGGAACTGCGCCTGGGTGAAGAGCGCATGCGCCTGGTCGCCGAGAGCACCCATGATTTTGCCATTATCATTTTGAATGACCATGGCGCCATCACCGATTGGAACACCGGTGCCGAACTGATCTTCGGCTACACCAAGGACGAAGTGCTGGGTGCTTATTACGATCTGATTTTCTCACCGGAAGACCGCTCCGCCGGCATACCCGAGAGCGAACTGCGCGCCGCCCGCGACCATGGGCGCGGCGAAGATGAACGCTGGCACGTGCGCAAGGATGGCAGCCGGTTCTATTGCAGCGGTGAAGTCACCCTGCTCAAGAGCGCCAGCCTGCAGGGCTACGTCAAGATCGCCCGCGACCTCACCGGCCACAAACGCACCCAGGATGAACAGAGTCAGCGGTTGAGGGAAACCCAGACCAACAGTCATCTCAAGGATGAATTTTTTGCGGTGATGTCCCACGAACTCAAACACCCGTTGAACCTGATCCAGTTGAACGCCGAGTTGCTGCGACGCTTGCCCGTCACCAAGACTGCGGCCCCGGCGGTCAGGGCTGTGGAGACTATCTGCGAAGCGGTGTCGAGCCAGGCGCGGATCATCGATGACCTGCTGGATGTGGCGCGGGTTCGTACCGGCAAGCTCAAGCTGAAAAAACAACCGGTCGACCTGATTCGCACACTGCAGGACATCCACAGCGTGGTGCTTGCCGACGGGCATCATCGCCAAGTCACCCTGCAGACACCGTCGGAACCCGGTGCATTGATCGTCGACGCCGATCCGACGCGAATCGAGCAAGTGATCTGGAACCTGGTCAACAATGCGCTGAAGTTCACCCCACAGGATGGCCAGGTGCAACTGGTGCTCAGCCGCTCGAACGGGCACGCGCAACTGGACGTCATCGACAGCGGCGCCGGGCTCGCCGACGACAGCCTGGAAAAAATCTTCGACCTGTTCGGGCAGGCGGAAAACCAGCATCAGACCCATCAACGCGAGGGCCTGGGGATTGGCCTGTCGCTGGTGCGCCAACTGGTGGAAGCACACGACGGTTCGGTGAATGTTCACTCCAAAGGCTTGGGCTTTGGCTGCACCTTCTCGATCCTGTTGCCGCTGAGCGAACGACAGGATCACTTGCCGAACGCCGGCGACCCCCAGGCCGAGAATGAACGCCTGAACGGCATCAAGGTATTGCTGGTGGACGATTCCGCGGAGGTGCTTGATGTGCTGAATATGCTGCTGGAAATGGAAGGCGCCCAGGTCAGCGCATTCAACGATCCGCAAAACGCCCTCGAAACCGCCCGTGACGCCCGCTATGACGTGATTATCTCGGACATCGGCATGCCGAAAATGAACGGCCATGAGCTGATGCAGAAACTGCGCAAGATCGGCCATTTGCGCAAGGTTCCGGCCATTGCCCTGACCGGCTACGGTGCCGGCAATGACCAGAAAAAGTCCGTTGATTCAGGCTTTGACACCCATGTCAGCAAGCCCGTGCCCCATGATGCGTTGATCAACCTGATCGAACAACTCTGCCGTTCACGCCGTTAGGCAGGGCTCACTCAAAGGGGATCACCGAGATTTTTCCGTTGCGCTCAAGAATGGCGAATTTGATCTGCTCGATCTCGACGATGCCCTGGGCGGAGCGGGCCGCTTCGAGAATATCGCTTTCGTCCAGTCGCGCCTGCTTGAGACGTTCCACGAGCACTCTGCCGTGTTCAACCACGATGGTCGGCCCGCCATCCAGCAAGCGGGCAAACCAGCGTGAGCGCTGCTTGACCAGCGAGAAGCCAATGTCGATGGCGATCAATGTAACGATCACCAGAATGGCGTTGGTCAACGAAAAATCTTCGCCCAGCAGCGCCTGTTGCGTGGCCTCGCCAATCACCATCAGTAGCACCAGGTCAAAGGTGGTCAGTTCCGCCAGGGAGCGCCTGCCGGCGATCTTGAATAGAACCAGCAACATCAGGTAAATCGCCGCTGCGCGCAAGACCGAGTCCATGGTGCCCCCTACGGGTAAATGAATTGTGAGAAACGCACGGACGCGCCCGTTGCCAGCGTCACCTGGGTGTCGAAGCTACCCACGCCGTCGCTGCGTAAGGTCAGGTACAGCACCGCCTGACCATCATTGTCGCTCAGCACCCACAGCCTGACGCCTTCACCCGCAGTACTGGCCTTGAGGGGTTGCGGCTGCAGCATCTCAATATTGAAACCCTGCAGCAGCTCGCCACTGATCGCGACTTCCAAGGGCTCGCGCGCCTTGCCCCGCAGATGAATCACCAGCACGTCCGAAGCGCCGTTGCGCAGGAAGCGTTGGTGTTCAACGCGCAACTGCCCATCGGCGCTGCGTGTTTGTGTGGTGCTCAGCGGCCCCTTGGAAAACAAGCCGGCCAAGCTCAGGCCGATCAACATGACCAGCGCATACCAACCCAAGCGCTCGAAGCGCCAGACCTTGCGCTGCAAAGCCATGTCTTCATTGACCGGGTAACTGCGGCTGCGCAGGTCGTCGTGAACCGGTGGCTTCATACGGCGCACCGGCTTAGCCCTTGCTGTGTTCCGGCGAGGATGGGCCTTTGGTCACGCCGCGCGGCCCCGCAATGCTCCAGATCGCCAGCCCGAGATACGGCAACAACACGACCAGGGCCGTCCAACCGGCCTTGTTGCCGGAAGAGTTATCGCTTCGCCAGACACTGTTGATGACCCACAGGTCGAGCAACAACAGAATGACGCCCAGGGAAATCCAGAAATAGGTGAATTGCATGATGCACCTCCAGTCAGTCCATGTTCGTTAGGTGTGGAGCGCGCAGTAAGGGTTCATTCTTTTTTCACCACTTAAAGCCTATAAGCACCGACTAAGCGAAGCGGCCTGCACAGCTATCAATTTAATATCAACGAACACAAAAAAGTTATACGAAGCGGCAGTCAGTGCGTGTACCTGTACAAGTTTTTTTCAGTTAACTACCGTTCATCGCCATTTTTCAAAATCCACAAAGCATTTTCGCGACGGCCCCAATCGGAGTAAGTGCACGTTGCGTAAATGCGCAACTAGCGAAACGATCCCTTATTTTGGAGAGTTATCATGACGACCAGTAATAAAAACCCTGGAAACTTTGCCAACGACCCTCAAAAAGCTTCCGAGGCCGGTAAAAAGGGCGGCCAGGCATCTGGCGGCAACTTCGCCAATGATCGCGAAAAAGCTTCGGAAGCCGGCCGTAAAGGCGGGCAAAACAGCCACGGCGGCGGTCGCAAGTCTTGACTCGGGAGACTGCACGCCTCCTCTTACATCACTAACCAGGTAACTAACCATGCGCGCGCCAATTGATTATCAGCGACGTGACTTACATCGCGGACCTGTAGTGGAAGTTCGACCGCAAGCCACAACAAGCGCACGCTCTAACACCTCAGGGTGTTATGAGCGCCAGCAAGTTATTGACCATGCCGAAGCCACTGTTGGCGCCGCACAAACGCCACCCTTGTGCGAAAGGCACTTATAGCGACACGCGCAAGTTGGTAGCAACACCCATGCAACATCGAAGTTAACGTTTATTGACCGACATAACGACGAGGTAGCTAAAGATGAGTACTCAAGACAAGCAAGGCAAAATGAGCGTCAGCGAAGCCGGTAAAAAAGGCGGCGAAGCCACTTCTGCCACGCATGACAAGGAGTTCTACCAGGAGATCGGCAGCAAAGGTGGCCAAAACAGCGGTGGGAACTTCAAGAACGATCCCGAGCGTGCAGCGGAAGCTGGCAGTAAAGGCGGCCAGAACAGCGGCGGGAACTTCAAGAACGACCCTGAGCGTGCCGCTGAAGCCGGCAGTAAAGGCGGTCAGAACAGTGGCGGCAATTTCGCCAACGACCGTGAAAAAGCCTCTGAAGCCGGACGTAAAGGCGGCGAGCACAGCCACGGCGGCGGCCGCAACAGTTGAGGCGCTTGACGCAGGGGAGCATGGCTCCCCTGCTTTCTTTGACGAGGGATCCCATGCCTTTACACGTCATTAACTTTACCGGACCGGTTAACGCGTCCACCTGTAGCCAACTCATCGAAAAAGCCTCGTTGGCCGTGCAGCGCGACGCCTCTGGCCTGGTGCTGAACATCGCGACCATGGGCGGTGAATGCAGCTACGGCTTTACGATGTACAACTTTTTGCTGTCCTTGCCGATTCCGGTCCACACCCATAATTTGGGTACCGTGGAATCGATGGGTAACATCATTTTCCTGGCCGGCGAGCGGCGCACCGCGTGCCGGCACAGCAAGTTTTTGTTCCATCCGTTTCATTGGCACCTGCAAGGTGCTGTCGACCATTCGCGTATGTCCGAATATGCAATGAGCCTCGATTATGACTTGCAGCTCTACGCCCGCATCGTGGCCGAACGCACGCCCGATGCCGCCGAAAAACTGGAAACCGAAAAGTACCTGATCGCGGCCCCACGTATTCTTGACCCTCAACAAGCCCTGGCGGCCGGTCTGATCCATGGAATCGAACTGCCGGTGATCAAGGCTGAGTTCGTGAGCAGCTTTATTCACTCTTGAAGTCGAGCGGGCAGGCATCTTCAAGCGTAACGGCCACGCACAACTCACCCTCACTTAGTTGACGTGCAATCGTTCGCGCCTGCTTATTTGCACTAAAAAAGCCCGCACATTGTGCGGGCAAGACAGGAGTTTTTACCAAGAGCCTGCCTGATTAACAGACTCATTATTAAGAATGAAAACAGGCGATAGATGTTGGTTTTTTTTCATCAAACACCGACGAACGGCACTCACTGACACGCCGCTAAAAAGCTGTACAAACCAAGCGCGCGCGTACAAGAAAAAATTCTGAACCTTCGTCCGTAACAACTAACAAAAAAAATTCAGACGGAGCCTTTATGAAAAACTCTTTATATATCATCGAATACGAACTTCACCATGAATCCAGATCCTTCATTATCAGGGCCGACGTCATGAGCAACGCAGAGGCGTGGCACTGGGCCTGTTGCGACGCCGGCATCGGTATCATTCCGCGGTCGCGCAATGAAAAGATCAAACGCATCAGTAAACCGCTTGCCGAGCGCTATGGCCTTGAAAATGTCAGGTGGCGTCCCTCGGGGAGTGTTCCGTTCATTGCAAAGCCCTATACGCCTCCCCCTCCCGAATGAACATAACTTTAAACAACACTGCGCGTTATCACGCCTATTGCCATACGTCGCCAGCTGATTAAAAAAACCAAACTGTATTCGCTGTTTGCATTTCTTACTCCTGAGTGTTCACTCATTAAGTCCCTGGTAATACTCCTGTTTGCCCGTACTTTGTGCGGGCTTTTTTTACGAGTAGCTCTATCCGGAACACAACGACGTTTTTTACGTCCATGACGCCGAGCCGATTGCGCTACCTTGCGTACGCGCGGTTTCACGCCGGTGTCGGCATGAAACCGCGCCTTGCACTCAGGTCAGCTCACCTGTTCAAGCAGGTCATCGCGAATGAACTGGCGAACCGTGGCCAGGTGCGTTTCTTCCTGCTGCAACGCCGTTTTAAAGCGCTTGGCAATCAGCGGATGCCCGCCTTTCTCGGCCAGTTCGATCAACAGCTCCCAGGCGGCGTTGTCTTCCAGTTCGATGGTCAGGATTGCACCCATCGACTGCGACACGGTGGTGCGCGGGTCAGTCAACACCTGCAGCACGCCCATGGCCTTGACCCCGGCCACATCCGCACAAGGCGTCATGGCGGTGGGGTCGGCGCCCAGGGTTTCGAGGGCTTCGCGCACGATGTTCACGTGCTCCAGTTCTTCTGCCTGGATGTGCCGCAAGGTGTCCGCCAGCGCGGGGTCGGCGCCAGGTGCCGAGGCGGCCTTGGCGATCATCGCTTCATACAGGCGCACACCGGTGCGCTCGAAGGCCAGGCGTTCGCCGAGCTTGTCGAGCAGTACTTCAGGCGCCTTGCCGAGGGTTTTGTCGAGCGCAGTCTTGACCACGCCTTTGGCCGTGCCGGGCGCCGGTACCGAGCCGATCAGGTCGGCTTCGCGAATAGCCCGCTCGCGCTCGGCGGTGTAGGCGCTCATGCCGCCGGGGACATCGGCGGGAAACATGCGCGTAGCTTCCAATTGGCGTGCGGTGCCTTCAGGCGACATCTGCGCGCCGGTGCGGTTGGTGCCGATGATCACTTGACGTTCGCTCATTGCTGTTCTCCCGCTGGGTTGAGTTCGGTGCCCGGTTTGGAGGTGTAGCCAGCCGACACCACGTTGGCCGGAACGCCCTCACTGTTAAGGCGTGCGCGCTGATCCAGAGACGCCTGCCCTTCCCTTTCCTTCGGCACGTAATCGATGCCATGGGCACGCAGGTCGACCTCGCGGGACAAGGTCTCGCGCACAAAATCGCGCTGGCTCTTGAATTCGATCATGCGCGGCAGCGGGCCGGCCAATACCTCGGTGGGATCGCGGCGTTCGTATTGCTTGAATAACTCGCAGGCCAGGTTGAGATGGCCCAGTTCATAGTCGACAAAGCGCTCCCAGAGCGCCTTGATGCGCGGGTTGTCTTCCTGCTCGGCGCAACTGGCATAGGTGTAGACCTCCATCGCCTCGTGCACCAGCCACTTTTCCATGAAGGTTTCGCTGGGGTCCTGCAACGAACCGTACTGGGTCACATGCTGCTCCTCGACCGAGGCAATTTCGGCGTACAGCGCGCGAGCGACCGGGTCGGCGAACAACGGACCGATGTTCATGTAGTAATCGTGGGTCTGGTATTCGGCACCGGTGATCAGCGCCGCGTGGATCTTGGTGATCAGGGCAGCATTGTCCTTCTCATAGTTGTCACGCAGGTCATCGCTGGGCGCGCGATGATGCTCGCTGGTCGGCCGGCCGGGAACGAGGTCGGTGTAGCCCTGCAGGATGTTGTTGGCATCCTTGCCTTCCAACCGATCAAGCATGGCGGCATAGCGATAAAGGTGATCGAAGTCTTCCAGCAGACCGAAACGGTAGGTTTGCGCCTGATACGCGTCGGGCTCGTTCTGGGCAACGGCGGCGGTCACCTCGATCGCCACCTGCTCATAGGCCACGGTGGTTTCCAGGGGCGAATGGTCGGCCTACAGCAGCCAGTTGATCGCGGTCATCTGGTGTTGCTCGACACGGCGTATCTGCGCCAGCGGCAGCTGCAGCTTCTTGTGAAACCGCGCGCCGAAGTGCTTGAGTCGCAAGGCGTCGGATTCAACGCCGTTCATCAAAATCATCCGCACCCGGGTGAATGCATCGTCGTCCAGCTTGCTGATCGGCTTGCTGGCCAGATCACGCCAGGTAAAGCTCTGCTTGTCCAAGGGGGTGCCCTTGTTGTCCAGCAGATTATCGATTTTCGACATGGATCGATCTCCTTTCATCAGTCATCACGAAGGGCCGCCGCGGCAATCGTCACAGGTTTCATGGCCCTTCCTTGATGACCAGAAGATCGAATGAAGGCATCGAAATTTTGCGTTCTCCCTCCGATGAGCAGTCAGTCGTCTGCGTGCTGGTGCGCATCAGCGCAGGGCAATCGACCGGACTCGCCACCCGCGATCCTTTCGGCCTGGTCAATCCCGCGCTTGAGCGCGTCGCGCACCGTCCATTCCGCGCCCGGCAACTGCCGGGTTCGTTCGACGACACACTCCCCTGTGGCGGTGTAGACGCTGATCAGGATTTCAATGTCAGCGTCCTCGCGTTCCCGGGCCCTGACTTCGATATGGCAACCGTTTTCCACTTCCTGGGTAAAGCACTCTTCGTCCAGCGCCTTGGCGGCCCACGCCTTATAGGTATTGCCACGAATAAACATAGTGTTCTCCACCAACGTTAGTTGAGCGCCCTCAACTTACCTGACAACTTGATTACCTCACGCACCTATTAAAACGCCGTCACCGTTTCGCTTGTTAAACCGTTCGTCAGGCGACGTAACAAATTGTTAAACCAACCCGGAAGACCCCATTCAAACCTTTCGGGAGCTGGCTGCAACACGCCCCGCCGCCCAACCTTGAACCCAACAAAACCGGGGATTTATCCGTGGCGGGCGGCTTATTGCCAGGCGTTAGCCGACTGACGACAACGGGGCCTGTAACAAGCGCAGCGTCAGTGCGTCGACAGACTAACTTGCGAACGCAATTGCGGCAGTTTCAACAGGGAAACAGTGGAACTTTCAACACAGGAGCAGGGCATGAATAGAATGCTTGGGTATTGCCTGGTCTCACTCACCGGCATGTTCTTGTTAACCGGTTGCAATCTGGTGGTATTCAACCCCAAGGGGCAGATTGCAACCGATGAACGCGACCTGATTATCCTCGCCACGGGCCTGATGTTGCTGGTGGTGGTGCCGGTGATCGTGCTGACATTCGTGTTTGCCTACCGCTACCGCGCGACCAACAAAACAGCGCGCTACTCCCCCCGCTGGGCCAGTTCACACAAAATCGAAGCGGTGGTCTGGGGCGTTCCGTTGCTTATCATCATTGCCCTGGGGTGGGTCACCTGGGTAACCACTCACGCCCTGGACCCCTATCGACCGCTCGACTCGGACACACCACCAATCAACGTGCAAGTGGTCGCCACCGACTGGAAATGGCTGTTCATCTACCCCGACCTGGGCATCGCCAGCGTCAATGAGCTGGCCCTGCCGGTACACACGCCGGTGAGCTTTACCATCACCTCCGACGCCGCCATGACTTCCTTTTTTATCCCGGCCCTGGGCGGACAGATCTACGCCATGGCCGGCATGCAGACCAGGCTGCACCTGATCGCCGACGAAACCGGCGTGTTCAGGGGGATTGCCGCCAACTACAACGGCCCCGGTTTTTCCGACATGCACTTCGCCACGCTGTCACTGCGCCCTGCCGACTTCCAGGCCTGGGTCGAAAAGGTCAAGGGCGCGGCAAGGCCCCTCGACCCAAACAGCTATGCGCAATTGGCCAAGCCCAGCACCCGCCACCCGGTGACCTATTACTCGGCGGTACAGGAGCGATTGTTCCTGGACATCGTCGACAAGTACGAAGGCATGAACAAGGCCGATAAAAGGCGCGGCCAGACGCAGTTGAACGACGCCGGCAAGCGTTCCGATCACTACCTGGTCAAGGAGCAATAAGCATGTTCGGAAAACTATCGTGGGACGCGATTCCGACGACTGAACCCATTGTGATGTACACCCTGGCCGTCGTCGGGCTGATCGGTGTGGCGCTGGTGGGGTCGATAACCTGGAAACGCCAATGGGGGTATTTGTGGCGCGAATGGTTCACCTCGGTGGACCACAAGAAAATCGGCTGCATGTACATCATCGTCGCACTGGTGATGCTGCTGCGCGGCTTCTCCGACGCGATCATGATGCGCACCCAGCAAGCCATGGCCGCCGGCGGCGGGCCGGGTTACCTGCCGCCGGAACACTACGACCAGATCTTCACCGCCCACGGGGTGATCATGATCTTCTTCATGGCCATGCCTTTCGTGGTCGGGTTGATGAATATCGTTGTGCCGTTGCAGATCGGCGCGCGCGATGTGGCCTACCCGTTTCTCAATGCGTTGAGTTTCTGGCTGTTCGTGGTCGGCGCGGCACTGGTCAACATTTCACTCGGGGTGGGCGAGTTTGCGCGCACCGGCTGGGTTGCCTATCCGCCGTTGTCCGAGCTGGGTTACAGCCCCGGGGTCGGCGTGGACTATTACATCTGGTCACTGCAGATATCGGGCATCGGCACCTTGCTCACGGGGGTGAATTTCTTCGTGACGATCCTGAAGATGCGCACCGAAGGCATGACCTTGTTCAAGATGCCGGTGTTCACCTGGAATGCGCTGTGCACGTCGGTGCTGATCCTGGCGTCGTTCCCGATTCTGACCGCCACCCTGCTGATGCTGAGCCTGGACCGTTACCTGGGCATGCATTTTTTCACCAACGAAGCCGGCGGCAACCCGATGATGTACGTCAACCTGATCTGGGCCTGGGGGCACCCGGAGGTGTACATCCTGATCCTGCCGGCGTTCGGGGTATTTTCCGAAATAGCGGCCACCTTCAGCAGTAAACGGCTGTTCGGCTACGTGTCGCTGGTGTGGGCGACGATCTCGATTACCGTGCTGTCGTTCATCGTGTGGCTGCATCACTTTTTCACCATGGGCTCGGGCGGCAACGTCAACGCGTTCTTCGGCATCATGACGATGATCATCGCCGTGCCGACCGGGGTGAAGATCTTTACCTGGCTGTTCACCATGTACCGGGGTCGAGTGCGCTTCGAAACCCCCATGCTGTGGACCCTGGGCTTTATCGTGACGTTCAGCATCGGCGGCATGACCGGCGTCCTGCTGGCCGTGCCCGGCGCCGACTTCATGCTGCACAACAGCCTGTTCCTGATCGCTCACTTTCACAACGTGATCATCGGCGGCGCGGTGTTCGGCTACATGGCCGGCCTGACCTACTGGTTCCCCAAGGCCTTTGGTTTTCGCTTGTACGACAGGCTGGGGCGCATTGCCTTCTGGTGCTGGCTGACCGGCTTCTATTTCGCCTTCATGCCGTCGTATGTGCTGGGTTTCATGGGCATGACGCGCCGCCTCAACCACTTCAACAACCCGGAGTGGCGGCCCTGGCTGCTGCTCGAACTGGCGGGCGTGGCGATTATCCTCTGCGGTGTCGCCGCCCAGGCCCTGCAACTGTTTGTCAGCATCCGCTACCGTCACCGCTATCGCGACCTCACCGGTGACCCGTGGGACGGCCGTACCCTGGAATGGGCCACCGCCTCTCCGCCACCGCTGTACAACTTCGCCGAACAACCCAAGGTCAGCGACCTGGACGCTTACTGGGGCATGAAGGAGCGCGGCGTCAGCACCCTAAGCCACACTGATTACCGAAGCATCCACATGCCGCGCAACACCGCCTCGGGCCTGGTCATCAGCCTGTTCGCGCTGGTCTGCAGCTTCGCCCTGGTATGGCATATCTGGTGGATGGCGGCGTTCGGCCTGGTGGCGTCGGTGGTTGCATTCGTGGTGCGCAGCTACGACGAAGACACCGTTTACTTCGTGCCTGCGCAGGAAGTCGCGCGCATCGAAACGGCACGTCTGAAAGACCTGGCAGAGGCTTGACCCATGTCCCATATCGTTATCGAAAAAGACATCGCACATACCCACGAACAAGGGCACGAAGACGCCGGTTCCCTGAGCCTGTTCGGGTTCTGGATCTACCTGATGACCGACTGCATCCTGTTCGCCACCTTGTTTGCCGGCTATGCCGTGCTGCGCGACAGCGTGGCCGGCGGCCCCTCAAGCGTGGATATTTTCGAACTGCCCTATGTGCTGGGTGAAACCATGCTGTTGCTGCTGAGCAGCATCACCTACGGCTACGCAATGCTCGCCATGAACCGTGGTCAGCAAGGGCACGTCTTGCGCTGGCTGGGGCTCACATTCGTGTTGGGCGCAGGTTTTATCGCCATGGAAATCAACGAATTCCACCACCTGATCGAAGCGGGCCACGGACCGGACCGCAGTGCATTCCTGACCGCGTTCTTCACCCTCGTGGGCACCCACGGCGCGCACGTGCTGACGGGGCTGGTGTGGATGGCGGTACTGATGGCCCAGGTTCATCAACGCGGCCTGACCACCACCAATGCCACGCGTCTCAGTTGCCTGAGCTTGTTCTGGCACTTTTTGGACGTGGTGTGGATCTGCGTGTTTACCGTGGTCTATCTGCTGGGGGTGGTGTGACATGTACAAGCAAAGTTCGATTCACAGCAGCGCCGGTACAAGCCATGGCAGCAGCCGCTCTTACCTGGTGGGCTTTGTGGTGTCGGTGCTGCTGACCCTGATCCCCTTCGGCCTGGCGATGTTCCCGTCACTGCCGCGCACCGTCACCGCGTGGCTGGTGGTGGCACTGGGCGCGATCCAAATCGTGGTCCACCTCAAATTCTTCCTGCACCTGGACACGGCGCAGGAACAACGCTGGAACCTGATTGCGCTGATTTTCTCGGCGGTCATCATTGTGCTGCTGGTGGGCCTGTCGCTATGGATCATGAACAGTATTCACCACAATATGCTGGCGCACTGAGCACTGGCGAGGCTGCGGCTACGCTAGGCGTTCGCGGGTTACGCATCGAGCACCGCGCGGATTTTGCGCGGCAGATCAACCGGCCGATAGGGTTTGGGAATCAGCTCGAATTCCTGCACCTGCACATCGGCGCGCTCCAACGAGTCTTTGGCGTAGCCGGTCGTCAGCAGGATCCTGGTGCAGGGGTACAGGCGCGAGACCTCACGTGCGAGCGCTGCGCCATTCATCTCGCCCGGCATGATCAGGTCACTGAACACCAAGTCATACGTCGTGTGCTTGAGCTTGGCCAATGCTTCGGCGGCATTGAGCGCGGTGTCTGTGCGGTAACCGTAATCCGCCAGGACCACCTGCGCCAGTTCGGCCACCTCGGGCCGGTCCTCCACGATCAGGATGCGCTCGCGACCTTGCAGCGAGGTCGTCTGCGCCGGTGTCTGTTCGACCCAAGGCTGGCTGTCGTCCGCCGGAAAATACAGGCGTATCGTCGTACCGATACCGGGGGATGAATGGACCCGCGCCGCCCCGCCCGACTGCTTGACGAACCCATACACCATCGACAACCCCAGCCCCGAGCCCTTGCCCTCCTCCTTGGTCGTGAAGAACGGCTGCATGACTTTTTCCTGGATGCCGGTGGCCATGCCGTTGCCGTTATCACTGACCGAGATGCTCACATAGTCGCCCGCGGCCAGGCCAGCGTCTTGCGCGAGCACATCGCCCGGCACCTGGACATTGCAGGTTTTGACCGTCACCGTCGGCGCGTCACGCCCCTCTAACGCATCCCTGGCGTTCGACAGCAGGTGCTGCACCGCCAGCTCCGCCTGTGCAGGGTCGACGCAACAGTTGCAGAGGTCAGGCGCGAGTTCCAGCTGCAGATCGACACCCGGCAGCGCCTGCGCCATGAAGTCCGGGCGGCTGAGCAAGCGGTTCAAGTTGATCACGCGGCTGTCGAGCCGTTGCTTGCGCGAAAACGCCAGCAATTGCTGGGTCAGGGTCTGCGCCTTTTCAGCGGCCGCCCTGGCACGACCGGCGCTGTTGACGATGCGCTGCGGGTCGCTGCCGGGGCGCTTGGCGCTCTGCTGGATCAGTTCGAGATAGCCGACCATCACCTGCAGCAGGTTATTGAAGTCATGGGCGATACCGCCGGTCAATTGCCCCAGGGCTTCCAGGTCCTGTAGGCGACGCACCCGTCGTTCGGCGTCGTGACGCCGGCTCACGTCCAGCTGGGAAGCAAAAAAATACACCAGTTGCCCGCGCTCGTTGAACAAGGGCGCCAGGAACAATTCATTCCAGAACGTCGAGCCATCCTTTCGATAATTGATGACCTCCACGCACACCTCGTGGTGTCGCTCCAACGCGCGCTGCACGTGGCGCAAGGCGTCCTTGTCGGTGTGCGGCCCTTGCAGAAAGCGGCAATTGCGCCCGATCACTTCATCCTGTTCATACCCCGTGAGGGCCAGGAACGCCTGGTTGGCGAAGATGATCGGATTGTCGGGCTGCGCAGGATCGGTCACGATCATCGCGCTGTGGCTGGTTTGCATGGCGGCGAAGAACAGGTCTTTGCGGTGGGCGGACAACGCCGCCAGATCGCTGTCGTGGACCACAGGCTTTGTATTTTTTGCCAAGGTTCACCTCCGGGTCAGTGGTGCGTGTCCCATTGACCATAAAAACCGCTCGGAGTGCGACGCTGCGCTGTGGCTCTGGCTGTTGATCTTGATCTCAAGCACCCTCGCCACAGATACCTATGCTTCGTTGGTCCGGCCCTGCTCGACAGGCCGGTCAATCCGCACCTTCATTGTCATCATCAGGCACAACGTCGATACCGGGCGTGCCATTGGGCGGCTTTACATCGATCTCCAGCTCGGTATCGATGTCATCGGGGTGATCCCAGTCGGTGGTCGCGTTGGGGTCTTCCTCACGCCCGGCCGTGCCGACCAGGCAACCGTCGTCATTCGGGTCACCCAGGTCTTCATGGGAGTCCTGCTGGGGATGGGAGGGGTCATGTTTCATGGGAAATCTCCAGTTCACCGGTGATAATCCCTTGGAATCGCATTTGGCTCTGGAGTGCGCGAAAAAGGACGAATGGCGTACTCAGTGGATGCGGATGCACACCTTGCCTTTGGACCGGCCCTGCTCGACATACGTCAATGCCTCGGCCGTCGACTCAAAAGGGAAGCAACGGTCAATCACCGGTTTGATCGATCCCGCTTCGATCAGCGCGGTGATCGCCTGCAGCTGCGCGCCGTCGGCGCGCATGAACAAAAATGTGTAGCCTACGCCCCGCTTGCGTGCCTTGCGTCGAATCCCGCTGCTGAGCAGGCGCATGACCTGTCGCAGCAGCCAGGACAAGCCTTGCGCCTGGGCGAATTGCGCGGTCGGCGGGCCCGAAATGGAAATGAGCTGCCCGCCAGGCTTGAGCACGTTGAGCGACTGTTCGAGTACATCGCCACCGAGGCTGTTCAACACCACGTCAAAACCCTGCAGCTCGTCGGCAAAATTTTGCTGTGTGTAGTCGATGACCACGTCCGCGCCCAGCGCTTTGACCCACTCGACATTCGCCGTACTGGTGGTGGTCGCGACAAATGCGCCGAGGTGTTTGGCGAGCTGGATGGCCAGCGTGCCGACACCGCCGGACCCGGCGTGAATCAATACCTTCTGGCCGGGTTTCACCTGGGCGGTCTCCACCAGTGCCTGCCAGGCGGTGAGTGCGATCAAGGGAATGGACGCGGCCTGGAGCATGTCCAGGTTCGTGGGCTTGAGCGCCAAGGCGTGCTCGTTCACGGCAATCCGCTCGGCGAAGGTACCGATGCGCCCGTCGGGAGGACGTGCGTAGACTTCATCGCCGGCCTTGAAGCGCGTAACCGCCGAGCCGATGCCGACCACCACACCGGCCAGATCATTGCCCAACACCAGGGGCAATGCGTAGGGCAGGATCAGCTTGAACTCCCCCGCCCTGATCTTTGAGTCCAACGGGTTCACGCTGGCGGCGTGAATTCGGACCAGCACATCGTGCTCCCCCACCACCGGCTCGGGTACTTCACCCATCGCGCCGTTGCGCTTGCCGTAACGCTCTATGAAAAATGCCTTCATGCTGCGGATACTCTTGTCAGTGGGAGGAAAACGGCGTCAAAGCGCTCAAGCGTCAAGGAACGCCCGCGCCTGGGCGACAAACTCAGCGTAGTACTGGAAAATCCCGCCGTGCCCGGCGTCCTTGTAAAGAATCAACTGGGCACCGGGAATGCGCCTGGCCAGCTCGATCGAATTGGCCGTGGGCACCATGATGTCGTGATGGCTGTGGCGAGGGAGCTTGCTCCCGATAGCAGCTTGTCAGGCGACTATTTTTTTGGATCTGACTGAGTACATATGCGTTTCTGCGGTAACGGCGGCTACTGGTTCCGCTTTTACAGCGGCTCACTTTTGAAAAGCCGGAATGCCGGCCCAGTCAAAAGTAAGCAACGCTCTTGCCCCAACACTCGGCAC
>NZ_JAFHKI010000220.1 GCF_016937615.1 Pseudomonas lactucae
CCCGATTGGGCCCTACCAGACACAGCAAAACCTCCCCTCTACACTGTCCTTGATCAGCCCCCAGCCCAGGCCTACTCTGTTTGCCTGCCCGCGCTGAGCCGCCCACAAGGAAGGCCCCATGTTCGACCACCACGCCACACTCAAAAAACACTTCAGTGCCCTGCGCACCGCCGCCGAATTTTTCTCCCTGCGTTACGTCCGCGAATCCGGCCACTACCTGTCGGTACGCAAGAACGTCGCCGACCCCCCGCACCTGAGCCACGACGAAGGCGCCATGCTCACCGTGCGCCTCAATGGGGTGGAAGCCTACGCCGCGACCAACGATATCTCGCTTGCCGGCCTGCAAGCCGCCCTTGAGCGCGCCGAACAGCAAGCCCGGCGCATCAAACCCCATGCGCTGCTCGACCTGCGCGAACAACCGGTGTCCAGCGACGTCGCCGACTACCTGTCGCCCGACCTCGACCAGCCCTTCCCCGCCTTGAGCGACTGCTACCAACTGCTGGGCGACGAGTCTGCCGCCGTGCCCAAGGACGAGCGCCTGGTGAGCTGGGACGTGAGCCTGGGCCTGACCCACGTCGAGCAGATCTACCTCAACACGGCCGGCGCCGAACTGCGTCAGGCCCAGCGTTTTGTATTCCCCGGCGTCAACGTCACGGCCTTTGATGGCAACGACAGCCAGACCCGTACCCTGGGCGGCACCAACTTCGGCCAGCAAGGCGGCTTTGACGTGATCAGCCGCTTCGGCCTGATCGGCGCGGCGCCACGGGTGGCCGATGAAGCCCTGCAACTGCTGCTGGCGCCGAACACGCCCCAGGGACCACGCGACCTGCTGCTGATGCCCGATCAGATGATCCTGCAGATCCACGAATCCATCGGTCACCCGCTGGAACTGGACCGCATCCTCGGTGACGAACGCAACTACGCCGGCACCAGTTTTGTGAAAGCCAGCGACTTCGGCCATTTGCAATACGGCTCCCCACTGCTCAACGTGACCTTCGACCCGGACATCCCCGAACAGCTCGCCAGCTATAGCCATGACGACGATGGCAGCCGCGCCAGCAAACAATTCCTGATCCGCGAGGGGCTGTTGCTCAAGCCGCTGGGTGGGGCGTTGTCGCAATTTCGTTCAGGCATGAGCGGCGTGGCCAACAGCCGCGCGAGCAGTTGGAACCGCCCGCCGATCGACCGCATGGCCAACCTGAATATCGAGGCTGGCGACAAGAGCCTGGCACAACTGGTGGGTGGCATCGAAAGCGGCATCCTGATGTCGACCAACCGTTCGTGGTCCATTGATGACGCGCGCAACAAGTTCCAGTTCGGCTGCGAATGGGGCCAGTTGATCGAAAACGGCGAACTCAAGGGCGTGGTGAAGAACCCCAACTACCGGGCCATTTCCGCGCAGTTCTGGCGCAAGCTCAGCGCCGTGGGCGACGCCAGCACCTTCAAGGTGTTGGGCACGCCGAACTGCGGCAAGGGCGAACCCAACCAGGTGATCCGCGTCGGCCATGCGTCGCCGGCCTGTGTGTTCAGCAATGTTGACGTATTCGGGGGAGACGCCTGATGAATGATTTCAAGGCACTGGTGCAATGGCTCAAACAGGCCATCACCGACAAGGAACAATTTCACCTCGGCTACGCGGCGGAAGCCTCCGAGTTCGTGCGCTTCAACCACGCCAAGGTACGCCAGGCCGGGCAAGTGCAGCAGGCCAGCATCAACCTTAAACTGATCAACGGCGGCCGGCATGCCGACCTCGGCATCACCCTGGCCGGCGAGCCCGAACTGGACCGTCAGCGCCTCGCCGATGGCCTGCGGCAACTGCGCGAAACCTTACCGTTGTTGCCGCAGGACCCGTACCTGTTGCTCAACCACAACGCCTGGCAAAGCAACAATGAGCAGGCGCGGCCGCTGCCCGAACTGGCGCGGGTGCTGGAAGACATCAGCCAGGCCGCCGACGGCGTCGACTTGGTAGGCATCTACGCCGCCGGCCCGATCAGCCGTGGCTTCGCCAGTTCGGACGGCGCATTCGGCTGGCACCGGGCCAATAGCTTCAACTTCGATTTCAGCCTGTTCCATGCCAATGGCGAAGCCGTCAAAGCCAGCTACGCCGGGCACACCTGGGACAGCGCCGAGTTCATCGCGCGCTTGCAGCAGGCGCGCGAGCAATTGGCGTTCCTCGACCGCCCGTTACACCCGTTGCCGCCCGGACAGTACCGCGCCTACCTGGCGCCGGCCGCGCTGGAAGAAATCATCAGCATCATCACTTGGGGCGGGTTCTCGGCCCAGGCCATCGCCAGCAAAGGCAGTTCGCTGCAACGGCTGTACGCCGGCGAGCAACAGCTGAGCCCGTTGGTGACGGTGAACGAACAGGTCAGCGGCTCCCTGAGCCAGGCGTTCTCCACCGAGGGCTACCCGCGCAGCGACGTGACCCTGATCAACGCCGGCAAGGCCGACGGCCAACTGGTCAATTCGCGCAGCGCCGCCGAATACGGCCTGAGCGCCAACGGCGCCAGCCGCGATGAAGCCCCCAGCGCCTTGCAGATGGCGGCGGGCAGCCTGGCCCAGGCCGATATCCTCAAGCAGTTGGGCACCGGGCTGTACATCAGCAACCTGTGGTACCTCAACTATTCCGACCTGCCGGCGGCGCGCCTGACCGGCATGACGCGTTTTGCCACGTTCTGGGTGGAAGACGGCGAGATCAAGGCACCGGTCAGCACCATGCGTTTTGATGACAGCGTCTACCACTTGCTGGGTTCGCAGTTGGAAGCGCTGACGGCTGAACGCGAACTGCTGCTGTCGGCCAGTACCTACGGGCAGCGCAATACTTCATCCAACCTGCTTCCCGGCGCCTTGATCAAGCGCCTGACACTGACCCTCTAAGCACCAAAATCCCTGTGGGAGGGAGCAAGTCGAATCGTCGCACCGCCCCTCCCACACTGTCTTGTGCTGAATTCAAACCTCTCGGCTTCGGCCCTTCCTACAGTAAATTCTCTTCCTCCCAGCTTGCACGGGCAGCCTGTTGTCGCCCGCAAAAAACCCCGTTATAAGAGTTAATGGCATACCGCCACACCACAGGGAGTGCTGCGATGAACCAGGGAAGTTTCGTCATACAAAAGCTGTTCAAACACTACAACGTCCATGTAGAGCAACTCGGCAACGACCCACACAAGAAGACCGTACTGATGGTCAACGGCGCGCTGTCGACCACGCGCTCCTTCGCCCGTACGAGCAAATGCCTGGCTGCGCATTTCAATGTGCTGCTGTTCGACTTGCCGTTCTCCGGTTATTCGCGCGAACACAACACCGACCTGGACCTGGTGACCAAGGACGATGAAGTACAGATGCTGCGCGCCCTGGTCGAGCGCTTTGAAGTCAACCATCTGGTATCGGCCTCCTGGGGCGGCATCTCGACGTTGCTGACCCTGGCGCATAACCCGCCCTCCATCGAAAGCTCGGTGGTGATGGCCCTGGCGCCCAACCTCAACCCGGCGATGCTCGACTATGTAGAGCGCGTGCGCGTGCTGATCGAGGCCGATGACAAATCCGCCGTCGGTCACTTGCTCAACGAGACGGTCGGCAAATACCTGTCGCCGCGCCTCAAGCGCAACAACCACCGCCACCTGTCGAGCATGGCCACCACCGAGTACCGCCAGGCGCGCTTTCATATCCATCAGGTGCTGGCCCTGGGCGATGGCAACTACCTGCCGGCACTGCGGCAGATTGAAACGCCAGTGCATTTCCTCAACGGCGCCCTGGACGAATACACCCCGGCCGCCGACGCCCAATTGTTCAAGCAATACGTGGGACGCAGCAGCTTCACCGTGGCCGAACACACCGGCCATTTGCTCGATTTGGAGTCCCGCGAGGCCGCGTTGGCGGTGCACCGGGCGCTGTTGAATTTCCTGGTGGGCGAGCACGCAGCGCTGTCGGAATTAGACGAACCGCCAGTGGGAAAAGGCGCGACGAATGACGCATAATCGCCGACACATAGCCTGCTAACAAAAGGGATCCCATGCCGAATCGCGCCCCTCTCGATGCCAAGACCGCCCGCTGGCTCCCCTGGGTGGTGGCAATTGCCTTCTTCATGCAGTCGCTGGATGGGACGATTCTGAACACGGCACTGCCGGCCATGGCCCGGGACCTGGCGGAAAACCCGCTGCGCATGCAAGGGGTGGTGATCGCCTACATGCTCACCGTCGCGTTGCTGATTCCGGCGTCGGGCTGGATCGCCGACCGCTTCGGCACCAAGAAAATCTTCTTTGGCGCGATCATGCTGTTCAGCATCGGCTCCTTGCTGTGCGCCTTGTCCAGCAGCCTGACCATGCTGGTGGGGGCGCGAGTGGTACAGGGCTTGGGCGGTGCGTTGATGTTGCCGGTGGGGCGGCTGGTGGTGTTGCGTGCCTATCCCCGCTCCGAACTGGTGCGGATCATGGGGTTCATCACCATCCCCGGCCTGCTCGGCCCCTTGCTCGGCCCGACCATGGGCGGCTGGATGGTGCAATACCTGACCTGGCACTGGATCTTCCTGATCAACCTGCCGGTGGGCATGATCGGCTGCTACGCCGTGTGGAAATTCATCCCCGACCTGCGCGGCAGCGAGCGCACACGCTTCGATGGCGCAGGCTTCCTGCTGTTTGGCGCGGCGATGGTGCTGATCACCATCGCCATGGAAGGCCTGGGTGAACTGCACCTGCCGCACTTGCGGGTGATGTTGCTGCTGTTCGGCGGGCTGGCGTGCCTGGCGGCTTACTGGCTGCGCGCCGGGCATATCGACCACGCGCTGTTCTCACCGGTGCTGTTCAAGACGCGCACCTTTGCGGTGGGCATCCTGGGCAACCTGTTCGCGCGGCTGGGCAGCGGTGCGCTGCCGTTCCTGGTGCCGCTGCTGTTACAGGTGGCGCTGGGTTATTCGCCGTCGCAAGCCGGCATGAGCATGTTGCCCCTGGCAGCGGCGGCGATGTTTGCCAAGTCCATCGCCCGGCCGCTGATCGAGCGCCTGGGTTACCGCGTGGTGCTGACCGGCAACACCCTGGCGCTGGGGATCATGCTGGCCAGCATGGGGCTGGTCACGGAGCACACGCCCTACCCATTGCTGCTGGGCATGCTGGCGGTACTGGGGGCGATCAACTCGCTGCAATTTACCGCGATGAACACCGTCACCCTGATCGACCTCGACGACGCCCAGGCCAGCAGCGGCAACAGTTTGCTGTCGGTGGTGGCGCAACTGTCCCTGAGCCTCGGCGTGGCCTGCGCCGGTGCGTTGCTCGGCGGGTTTACCGCGGAGTCCGGCAATGACGGCGTGGAAAGCGTGCTCGGCGCGTTTCAGTTGACGTTCCTCACCGTCGGCATCATGGCGATGCTGGCAGCGGCGATCTTCCTGCAATTGTCGCCAAAAGACGGCAAACGCGTGGTCAGCCGCGAACACGATATCGAGCACTAGCGGGCGTCTCGTCGAGAACTTGCAGGGAAAATCCCACGGACTGCTACACTGCGCGACATTTTGTTTTGCAGAGCCAGTCCCGTGACTACCATCGCCACCGCTTTTAATACTTTGCCCCTGTCCGCCGCCATGCTGGCTAACCTCGACTCGCTGGGTTATGTCGAGATGACGCAGATCCAGGCGCAAAGCTTGCCGGTGATCCTCAAAGGGCTGGACCTGATTGCCCAGGCCAAGACCGGCAGCGGCAAGACCGCTGCGTTCGGTATCGGCCTGTTGAACCCGATCAACCCGCGCTACTTCGGCTGCCAGGCGCTGGTGATGTGCCCGACCCGTGAACTGGCCGACCAGGTCGCCAAGGAAATCCGTCGCCTGGCCCGCGCCGAAGACAATATCAAGGTGCTGACCCTGTGCGGCGGCGTGTCCCTCGGCCCGCAGATCGCCTCACTGGAACACGGCGCCCACGTGATCGTCGGCACTCCGGGCCGTATCCAACAACACCTGCGCAAGGGTTCGCTGGTCCTCGACGGTTTGAACACGCTGATCCTCGATGAAGCCGACCGCATGCTCGACATGGGCTTCTACGACGCCATCGAAGACATCATCAGCAAGACCCCGCCACGCCGCCAGACCCTGCTGTTCTCGGCCACCTACCCGGTGAGCATCAAGCAACTGGCGTCGAAGTTCATGCGTGCGCCGCAGCAGGTGAAGGCCGAGGCGTTCCACTCCGACGACCAGATCGAGCAGCGTTTCTACGAAATCTCGCCGGAAGAACGCATGGACGCCGTGACCAAGGTACTGGCGCACTTCCGTCCGGCGTCGTGCGTGGCGTTCTGCTTTACCAAGCAGCAAGTGCAGGAAACCGTGGACCACCTGACGGCCAAGGGCATCTCTGCCGTCGGCCTGCATGGCGACCTGGAACAGCGTGACCGTGACCAGGTGCTGGCCATGTTCGCCAACCGCAGCACCTCGGTGCTGGTGGCCACCGACGTTGCCGCCCGTGGCCTGGACATTGATGCGCTGGACATGGTGATCAACGTCGAACTGGCCCGCGACTCGGAAATCCACATCCACCGCGTGGGCCGTACCGGCCGCGCCGGCGAGACCGGTATCGCCATCAGCCTGGTGGCGCCGTCCGAAGCGCACCGCGCCCAGGCCATCGAGCAACTGCAGAAGTCGCCGCTGAACTGGGACCAACTGGACAACCTCAAGCCGCAAAGCGGTGGTCCGCTGCTGCCGCAGATGAGCACCCTGTGCATCGCCGCCGGGCGTAAAGACAAGGTTCGCCCAGGTGACATTCTTGGCGCCTTGACGGGCGAGGCCGGCATCCCGGGCGCCCAGGTCGGCAAGATCGCCATCTTTGATTTCCAGGCCTTCGTGGCCGTGGAGCGTGGCATCGCCAAGCAGGCGTTGCAGCGGTTGAATGACGGCAAGATCAAGGGCCGTTCGTTGCGCGTGCGGATCCTGTAACGCGGATCTCCAAATTTATCGGAGATCCAATGTGGGAGGGGGCTTGCCCCCGATATAGGTCCGTAGCAGCTGCCGAGCC
>NZ_JAFHKI010000221.1 GCF_016937615.1 Pseudomonas lactucae
GACTTTGAAAGGGGTAAAAAGTGACCTGTTGGCGAGGGAGCTTGCTCCCGTTGGACTGCGCAGCAGTCCCATTCTGTGTAAACAAAGAGAGGGGCCGCTTTGCGGCAACGGGAGCCAGCTCCCTCGCCACAAATACAGTGTTGTCCCTTAACTGACTGGCGTTAGGGCAAGCCCCTCCCACATTGGATGTGTATTGGATCGCAGATCAGGGTTACTTGGAAAGGAACCGCATCCCTTCCTCAAGCCCGCGCAGCGTCAGCGGATACATCTGATCCTCCACCAACTCCCGCACAATCCCCGTCGACGCCGTAAAGTCCCAGGTGTCCTTCGGATACGGATTAATCCAGATCAGCTTCTTGTACTTGGCCATGAAGCGCTGCATCCACACATACCCCGGCTCCTCGTTCCAGTGCTCGACGCTGCCGCCGGCCTGGGTGATCTCGTACGGCGCCATTGAGGCATCGCCGATAAAGATCACTTTGTAGTCGGCGCCGTACTTGTGCAGCAGGTCCTGGGTGGAGGTGCGTTCCGAGGTGCGGCGCTGGTTGTTCTTCCATACCGATTCGTACACGAAATTGTGGAAGTAGAAATACTCCAGGTGCTTGAACTCGGTCTTGCACGCCGAGAACAGCTCTTCGCAGATCTTCACATGGGCATCCATCGAACCGCCGATGTCGAACAGCAGCAACAGCTTGATGGTGTTGCGTCGCTCGGGGCGCATCTGGATGTTCAGCAGCCCGGCATCGCGGGCGGTGTGGTCGATGGTGCCATCGATGTCCAGCTCGTCGGCCGCGCCCTGGCGGGCGAATTTGCGCAGGCGGCGCAGGGCGATCTTGATGTTGCGCGTGCCCAGTTCCACCTGGTCGTCGAGGTTCTTGTACTCGCGCTGGTCCCAGACTTTCACTGCTTTGCCCTGGCGCTTGCCCGCATCGCCCACGCGAATGCCTTCCGGGTTGTAACCGCCGGAACCGAATGGGCTGGTGCCGCCGGTGCCGATCCATTTGTTGCCGCCGGCGTGGCGTTCTTTCTGTTCTTCCAGGCGTTTCTTGAACGCTTCGATCAGCTTGTCCAGGCCGCCCAGGGACTGAATCTGCGCACGTTCCTCATCACTGAGCGAACGTTCGAATTCCTTGCGCAGCCAGTCTTCGGGAATCAGCGCCTGCAGGTGGTCGTCGAGCTTTTCCAGGCCATTGAAATAGGCACTGAAGGCGCGGTCGAACTTGTCGAAATGCCGCTCGTCCTTGACCAGGATCGCCCGGGCCAAGTAGTAGAACTCGTCCATGTCGGCGAAGGTCACGCGCTGCTTGAGCGCGTTGATCAGGTCGAGCAGCTCGCGCACCGACACCGGCACCTTGGCGGCGCGCATCTCGTTGAACAGGTTGAGCAGCATCAGCGATTACCGCGACGGCTCATGAACGCCAGACGCTCAAGCAATTGCACGTCCTGCTCGTTCTTCACCAGGG
Source organism: Pseudomonas lactucae (assembly GCF_016937615.1). Classification (GTDB taxonomy): domain Bacteria; phylum Pseudomonadota; class Gammaproteobacteria; order Pseudomonadales; family Pseudomonadaceae; genus Aquipseudomonas; species Aquipseudomonas lactucae. The sequence goes on from NZ_JAFHKI010000221.1 coordinate 1,464, forward strand.
CGCCGGCCAGGGGCGGGATGGCCTTGGTCGGGTCGCGCTCGCGCAGCACCGCTTCGCCGATGTTGTCGGCCATCAGCAGCTTGAGCCAGTCGACCAGTTCCGAGGTGGACGGCTTTTTCTTCAGGCCCGGGACCTTGCGCACGTCGAAGAACACGTCCAGCGCTTCGCTGACCAGGTCTTTCTTGATATCGGGGTAGTGCACATCGACGATCTTCTGCAACGTGGTGCGGTCTGGGAAGGCGATGTAGTGGAAGAAACAGCGGCGTAGGAACGCGTCCGGCAGCTCTTTTTCGTTATTGGAGGTAATGATGATGATCGGGCGTTTTTTGGCCTTGATGGTCTCGTCGATCTCGTAGACGTAGAACTCCATCTTGTCGAGTTCCTGCAGCAGGTCGTTGGGGAACTCGATATCGGCCTTGTCGATTTCGTCGATCAACAGGATCACCCGCTCTTCGGACTCGAACGCCTCCCACAGCTTGCCCTTCTTCAGGTAGTTGCGCACGTCGTGCACCTTGTCCACGCCCAGCTGCGAGTCGCGCAGGCGGCTGACCGCGTCGTACTCGTACAGGCCCTGATGCGCCTTGGTGGTGGACTTGATGTGCCAGGTGATCAACTTGGCGCCGAACGACTCGGCCAGTTGCTCGGCGAGCATGGTCTTGCCGGTGCCCGGTTCGCCCTTGACCAGCAACGGCCGCTCCAGGGTAATGGCGGCGTTGACGGCCAGTTTCAGGTCATCGGTAGCCACATAGGCCTGGGTGCCTTCGAATTTCATCGGTGTTTCCTCGCATTCATCAATGCCCGGACTATACCGCGCAGCCCCGGCGACTGTGAACGCAGACGGGCTATTCAGTGTCTGAATGGCCGGTCACCCTGGCCTCACTCCGCTGACGGCTTGGGCTGTTCATACCGTGCGTTGAAGGCCTGGATAAAACCGTTGCGCAAGATCGCTAAAAACGCGGAGAACGCGCTGACGTCTTGCTGGTGCACGCTGCCACTGAGTTCGACGCGGGTGGCAAACTGGTTTTTGCGCTGGTTTTTCAACACGGTCTCGCCGGCGCCCACCACGGCCTCCCAGATCGAGCGGAAAATGTTCTTGTCCTTGTTTTCCACGTCCTGCTGCCAGTCGAAAACTTCCACATCGCGCAACAAGGGCTTGATATAACCACGCAGTTGGCCTTTTTCGGCCTGGGCTTCGATCACGACATCGCCGGTACCGGCCTTGAAATCGAACTTGCCGTAGGCCGAGGCGAAGTCGTTCATGCGCTTGAGCTGCAGGTCGCGGGCGCGGAAGCGGAACTCGAACTCTTCGAAATCGCTCAGCGGGTCAAACGTCGCATTGGCTTCCAGCGGCGCCTGGCCTTGCAGCAGGGCCTTGCCGTCGAAGCGGGCATCGCGCTTGCCTTTGACGTCGACCACGTTGGTCAGGTTGTAGAAACTGGCGTTGACCGATGTGGCGTTGATGTTCACCGCAGGTTTGGAGGTGAAGTTGTGGAAGGCAATCTTGCCGTCTTCTATGCGTATTTCATTGAGGGTGATAGGCAACAGTTTGCTCAACTGTTCCTGCCAATCCGTGCCTTTACCGGTCTGGGACGCTTGCTTGTTCGCACCGCCGTCGACGAAGTTGACTTCAGGCCTGACGAACTGCCCCTCGGCGACTACGGCATGGTCGTACCACAACGAGTGCCAGCTGACGGCGAATTCGATGAGCGGAGCGTTGACGAACGGTACGGGCACCTTGCCGTCCACCTTGACGATTTTGAGGCCGTTGATGCGATAGGCGCCACGCCACAAAGCCAGGTCCACATCGGCGATTTCGCCACGGTAGTCGCCCATGTCCGCGAGCTTTTCATTCAAATAGTTGCGTACCAGATAGGGCAACGCGATGTTCAAGGCAACCAGCAGCACCACCAGCCCGGCGACGGTCCATAGCGGCCAACTGTAGCGACGTTTCATGGGGCAGTTCTCCTTGCGTGTAGCAAATTGACTGCTGAGACCCGCTCAACGTTCCTCCGACTGGACGCTTCGCAACACGAGGCATACCCTTGTTGCCTTCCTGAAATTGCCCAATAGGACCCGTCATGAGCCGAATTTTTGCAGACAACGCGCATTCGATCGGTAACACGCCCCTGGTTCAGATCAACCGCATCGCCCCGCGTGGCGTGACCATCCTGGCCAAGATCGAAGGGCGTAACCCTGGGTATTCGGTGAAGTGCCGCATTGGCGCCAACATGATCTGGGACGCCGAAAGCAGCGGCAAACTCAAGCCGGGCATGACCATCGTCGAGCCGACGTCGGGCAACACCGGCATCGGCCTGGCGTTTGTCGCCGCCGCACGCGGCTACAAGCTGCTGCTGACCATGCCGGCGTCCATGAGCCTGGAGCGGCGCAAGGTGCTCAAGGCCCTGGGGGCCGAGTTGGTGCTGACCGAGCCGGCCAAGGGCATGAAAGGCGCTATCGAAAAAGCCGGCGAGATCGTCACCAGCGACCCGTCCACCTACTTTATGCCGGCCCAGTTCGAAAACCCGGCCAACCCGGCGATCCACGAGAAAACCACCGGCCCGGAAATCTGGAATGACACCGACGGTGCGGTAGACGTGCTGGTGGCGGGCGTGGGCACCGGCGGCACCATCACCGGCGTATCGCGCTATATCAAGCACACCGCGGGCAAACCGATTCTGTCGGTGGCGGTTGAGCCGGCCGTGTCGCCGGTGATCACCCAGGCGCTCGCCGGGCAAGAGATCAAGCCCAGCCCGCACAAAATCCAGGGGATCGGCGCCGGCTTTGTGCCGAAAAATCTCGATCTGTCGATGGTAGATCGCGTGGAACTGGTGACCGACGACGAATCCAAGGCCATGGCCCTGCGTCTGATGCAGGAAGAGGGGATTCTGTGTGGCATCTCCTGCGGTGCCGCCATGGCCGTGGCCGTGCGTTTGGCCGAAAAACCGGAGATGCAGGGCAAAACCATCGTCGTGGTGTTGCCGGACTCCGGTGAGCGCTACCTGTCGAGCATGCTGTTCAGCGATTTGTTTACCGAGCAGGAAAACCAGGCTTGATTTGGGTCAGCGCCGATAGCCTGGGCCTTCTGCATACTGGCCCAACTGTTTATCATGGCCGGCTGCTACGTCTGCTGTTGGCCAGGCGCTTATTTCCAGGAGTTGCTACATGACCTTTTCGTTGGCCGCCAAGTTGTCGGTGTTGCTGCTGTTTATCGGCAGCACGCTGTATGTGCATCTGCGCGGCAAGGCCCGTTTGCCGATGTTGCGCCAGTTCGTCAACCATTCGGCGCTGTTCGCCCCGTATAACGCCTTGATGTACCTGTTTTCGGCGGTGCCCTCCAAACCTTACCTGGACCGCGGCAAGTTCCCGGAACTGGATGTGCTCAAGGACAACTGGGAAGTGATCCGCGAAGAGGCCATGCATCTGTTCGACGAGGGTTACATCCGCGCCGCCGAAAAGAACAACGACGCCGGTTTCGGTTCGTTCTTCAAGAAAGGCTGGAAGCGTTTCTACCTCAAGTGGTACGACAAACCGCTGCCATCGGCCGAGGCGCTGTGCCCGAAAACCGTGGCGCTGGTGAGCAGCATTCCCAACGTCAAGGGCGCGATGTTCGCGTTGTTGCCGGGCGGCAGCCACCTCAACCCGCACCGCGACCCGTTTGCCGGTTCCCTGCGTTATCACCTGGGGCTGTCCACGCCCAATTCCGATGACTGCCGTATCTTCGTCGATGGTCAGGTTTATGCCTGGCGTGACGGTGAAGACGTGATGTTCGACGAAACCTACGTGCACTGGGTGAAGAACGAAACCGAGCAGACCCGCGTGATCCTGTTCTGCGACATCGAACGCCCGCTGAGCAACCGCCTGATGACCCGCGTCAACCGTTGGGTCAGCAAGCAGCTGGGGCGCGCCACGGCGCCACAGAACCTGGATGACGAGCGCGTCGGCGGGATCAACAGGCGTATGCCTGGAGCAAGACCTTCAGCGACAAGTTCAGCGGTGTGGTCAAGCAGTGGAAGCGCAAGCATCCCAAGGCCTACCGCATTGCGCGGCCGGTGTTGGCGGTGGTGGTGCTGGTGCTGCTGTGGAAGTGGCTGTTCGGCTGATCTGAAGCGTTAAACGCGGTCAAAATGTGGGAGGGGCTTGCCCCCGATGACAGTGTGTCAGGTTGAACATCTTTACCTGACCCACCGCCATCGGGG
>NZ_JAFHKI010000222.1 GCF_016937615.1 Pseudomonas lactucae
TTCTCGCAGATGTGGCGTCCGACCGTTGCGACACCGGCTCCCGGCGCCGTGCCCAAGCCGCTGGACGTGGTCGTGTGCATGAAGCACCCGCCGATGCCACCGCAGTTTCTGGCCGAGGGTTCGGACAAGGTCACGATCAACGGCCAGCCGGCGGTGCGCAGCGGTGATCGCAGCACGTGTGATGCGACCGTCGTGTCCTCTGGGTTGATCTCGTCGAACGTGACCATTGGCGGCGGCTCGGTGGTGGTGCGTGAGATTCGCAGCGGCAAGACACCGGGCGTCGGGCTGGCGGTGACGGCTTTGTTGATGCTCAAGGGCGGCAAGGGCAAGTTCTTCAGCAAGTTGCCCTGCATGTTGATCGGCGGCGCGACCTCGATGGCCATTAGCAGCGCGATGGGGGCGATGGCCAATGCGGCGATGGGCTCGTCGAACCCGGTGCATGCGGCCACCGGCGCCAAGGTGTTGGGCGGCGATGATGAGTTGGACTTCGTCCTGCCCGGCATCCTGCCGATTGATTGGCAGCGTTTCTACAACAGCCGTGACGAACGCACAGGCAGTTTGTTCGGCGCGGGTTGGAGCGTGCCGTATGAGGTGTGCGTCGAAGTTCGTCCACATCCCGAGGGCGGCGAAACGCTGGTGTACACCGATGAGCAGGGGCGCCCTATCGACATGGGCTACATCCCTTTGGGTGGCGCGGTGTTCAGTGCCGGTGAAGGGCTGGCCGTGCGGCGACACCTCAATGGGCAGTTACTGATCGAAAGCGATGACGGGCTGTATCGCTTGTTTGAACCCTCGGCCAACCCCGCATTGCTGCGCCTTGGCCAGCTCGGCGACCGCAACGACAACCGCGTTCACATCGATTATGACGAAGCCGGGCGACTGATCCGGCTGCGCGATACGTTCGATCTGGTGCAAGTGGAGTTGATCCGCGATCAAGGCCACGTGGTGCGGCTCGAACGGCTGTACCCCGACCAGCGCCGCGAAGTGCTGGTCAGCTACGGCTACGACGCTATCGGCAACCTGGCTGAGGTCCGCGATGCCACTGGCCAGGTGCAGCGGCGCTTCAGCTACGATGCTGGCCGGCGCATGGTGGAACACCAGTTGCCGACCGGGTTGCGCTGTTTTTACGAGTGGGCCTTGGTTGAAAACGC
>NZ_JAFHKI010000223.1 GCF_016937615.1 Pseudomonas lactucae
ACCAGCGCCAAGGCGTCAGGCGTGGCGCGTACCTGTTCAGCGATCAACGCTGGCAGGTTCGCGTACGAAGGGTAGTTTTCCTCGGTGGCGTTCCAGGCGCTCAATTGTTGCCGCTCGGCCACGCCCATCAGCGGCAGGCTGAACACTGCACTGTCGGGCGCGGCGACCATGCCTTGCAATAACTGGCACAGGTGCTGACCCAGTCGGTCGATCGTCGCGGCGTCATACAGCGCGGTGACGTATTCCAACCGGCAATCAATACCGTCGGGGCTGGCGATGACGTCCAGGCTCAGGTCGAAGCGCGCGCTTTCCAGCTCGATGTCCAGAACCTGCACGTTCAACCCCGGCAGGTGCAAGGCCTGGGCGTCCCGGGAATGGCGGAAATTGAACAGCACTTGGAACAGCGCGGTGTGATGCAGGTCGCGGGTCAGGTTCAAGCCGTCCAGCACACACTCGAACGGGAACTCCGCCTGTTCGAGTGCAATGCGGCTTTCATCGCGCAGACGGGCACACAGGTGTCGGGTGGTCAGCTGTCGCTCGAGTCGGGCGCGGTACACCTGGGTGTTGACGAAGAAACCGACGATGTCCTGCACCTGGGTATGACTGCGTGCAGCGTTGGGCACACCGACGGCGAAGTCGAGTTGACCGCTGTAGCGCGCCAGCAACACTTGCCAGGCGCCCAGCAACAGCACAAAGGGCGAGCAATGCTGCTGGCGGCAGAATTCACGCACGGCCTGGGCAGTCGCAGCCGGCACACGAATATCGTGGCGCGCGGCGTCCAGACGTGGCACGGCGCTGCGTGGGCGATCGGTGGGCAGTTCCAGCACCGGCACGTCCTGGCCCAGATATTCGCGCCAATACGCCTGGCCTTCGGCGGCCCCCTCGCCGGCAAAGCGCTGGTGCTGCCAGGTCGCGTAGTCGGCGTAATCCAGGGGCAGGCTCGGCAAGGCGCGGTCGTTGCCGGCCAATGCGGCGGCATAGGCCTGGCCCAGGTCCGCGATCAGCAGCGGGTTCGACCAGGCGTCGGCGACGATATGGTGCAGGCACAGCAGCAACACCGCCCCGTCTTCGTCGCACAACAGGCTGGCACGCAGCAGCGGCGCCTGGCCGAGGTCGAACGGCACGGCGACGCGATGGCGCAGTTCGGCTTCCAGGTTGGCGTCGGCGGGCAGGTCCACGCATTCGAGGTGGAAATCCACACGGGGTTCGATCACCTGCATCGGCCGGTCATCGACCAGCACGAAGCGCGTGCGCAGGCTGGCGTGGCGTTCGATCAGCCGGCACAAGGCGGCCTGCAATGCGGCGACATCCGGCCGGCCATGAATGCGTAGCGCCCGTGCCGAGTTATAGGCCGGGCTGTCCACTTCGTATTGTTGAAGAAACCACAAGCGACGCTGGGCGAACGACAGCGGCGCCGGCCCATTCTCGGTGCGTCGGCCCGGCCCGGTGGGTGCGGCTGGCGCTTCATCATCAAGTAGCAGGGCAAGCAGTTCATCGCGGTCGATATCGGTCATGGTCAATCCAATCCGGAATAAAGGGGGCCGGCATCCGCCGGCCCATTGTCAGTGGGCCGCCAGGCCCTTGGCGGCGCGGGCCTTGGCGAGCAACTCGGCGCGCTCCTGATCGCTGAGGCTGTCCAGCTCGCGGCGCAGGCGGGCGACTTTTTCCAGGCGCGCCGGGTCGGCCAGTTCGCCAAGCGCCACAGCCAGCGCGGCCGCGCTGGGGTGATCAAAGACCACGCCCGGCGAGACTTCGAGCTTGAACATCGTGCGCAAGCGCGCCAACAGCTTGATCACCAGCAGCGAGTGGCCACCGGCATCAAAGAAATCGTCATCCACGCCCAAGGCGGCCGGCGGACAGCCCAGCAGTTCGGCCATGGCATCACGCAGGCTGGCTTCCAGCTCACTGGTCGGTGCACGCGCGGGTTGACGACGCGCCAGCTGACCCGGATCGGGCAAGGCATGGCGATCGACCTTGCCATTGGACAGACGCGGCAGACTCGGCAAGACCAGCAGGCGTGTCGGGCACGACGCGTCGGGCAGGCGCTCGGCCAGGGCCGTCGACAACGGTGGCAAGGCGTCGTCGGCAACGCCTTGGGCGAGGACCACGTAGGCGATCAGGCTGGCCGCCCCTTCACTGGGGGCCCACAGCCGCGCCACAGCCTGGTCAACCCCAGGCAAGGTCAACAAGGCTGCCTCCACTTCACCCAGCTCGATGCGCTGACCGCGCAACTTGACCTGATGGTCCTGGCGGCCGACCAATTGCAGGCCACCCTCGGCGCGGTACCGGCCCAGATCGCCTGAGCGATAAAGGCGCTGGCCCGGCATGAAGGGGTCGTCTACGAAGCGCTCGGCGTTGGACTCACCCAAGTAGCCACGGCACAGCTGCGCGCCGCCAATGTACAACTCGCCCAAGGCGCCGGTGGGCACCAGGCGCAGGTGCTCGTCGAGCAGGTACACGCGGTTGCCGGCGAGGACGCGGCTCAGCGGCACTCGGTCGTCGCGGTCCGGCGCGTCGGCGCGTAGCGGATGAAACAGCACGCCGACGCTCGTTTCGGTGGGGCCGTAGTGGTTGAACAGGCGCAACGTCGGCGCCTGGGCGAACAGTTGCTCAACCAGCCGGCGCGGCGTGGCTTCGCCGCCGAGAATCAGGGTGCCGGGCAACAGGGGCGCGTCGCCTTCGAGCAAGGCCGCCAGGTGCGACGGTACGAACTTCGCCACGTCCGGACGCTCCCGGAGCAGGAAACGCCTGAACGCCGCACCATCGGCGAGATCGTCCTGGGCCGCGATCACCAGTTCGGCGCCAACCTGCCAGGCGCCGAACAGCAAGGTGTGGCCCAGATCGACGGTCAAAGGGCTGGTCAGCGCCAGACGCATGCCAGGCTCCAGGCCCAGCGCCGTGCAGGCCGCCTGCGCATAGTTGCGTAGTGCGCCATGCTCGATGAGCACGCCTTTGGGCACGCCGGTGGAGCCGGAGGTATACAACAGATAGGCCAGCTGATGGTCGCTGAGCGTCGGCGGCACGAACGGCAGTTCGGCATCGTTTTGCGCTTGTTCCAGGCTGGCGCTCGGCCATGGACCTTGGGCGCTGCTTGAGGCGGGGTCGCACAGCACCAGGGCGGGCGCGGCGCGGGTCAACAGGTCATGACGACGTTCGTCCGGCCAGGCCGGCTCCAGCGGCAAGTAATAAGCGCCGGCGCTGAGGACAGCGAGGACCTGCAGCACGCCTTGCAGCGAGCGCTCGCTCTCGATGGCCACGCACTGCCCAACGCCGACACCCTGGCCCTGCAACCAACCGGCCATGCGCGTGACTTTCTGCTGCAGCGTGGCGTAATCGAGGCGCTGTCGACCATCACTGAGGGCCATGGCATGAGGCGTCTGCCGGGCATGCCGGGCCAGCAGTTGCGGCAGCCATTCACCGTTCGATACCGGATGACTTGGGGCGAGCGCCAACAAGCGTTCGCGCTCGCCTGCGCCAATTGGCTCCAGGTCGGCCAGGGCAATATGGCCGTCGGCCGGCAGGGTTACCACCAGCGTGCACAATTGTTCGAGCAGCACCTCAAGGCCCGCGGCGCTGTAGGCAGCGCCGTTGGCTTCAAGGTTCAGGTGCAGGGTTTCGCCCCACGCACGTACGTGCAGCAGCAATTCAAAGGCCGGTCGGTTGGGGTAGGCAAGCACCTGGCCCGGCGCGAGGCGTGCCTGCTCAAAGACGAACCCCGCCAGCAGCGGCGCGGTGCTGGTCGGCGCCTCGATGGGGCAGTATTCCTGCCAGCCGAGATGATCGCCCAGGCGACCTTCGGCCTGTTGCAACCAGTCGGCGAAACGGCACGCCGGGTCCAGATCGACGCGCAATGGCAGGATTTTCTCGAACACGCCCAAGGTGTGTTCGAAGTGGTCATAGTCGCCACGGCAATCGTGCAGCCAACCGCCAACGAAACTCGGCTGGTCGCTGACGCGCCCCAACAGCGCCCACCACAGACCTTGCAATACGAAATCCAAGGGTTGGCCGAGGCCATCCGCCAAGGCCTGGGCGCCGCGCAGTTGTGACCCCGACAGTTGGCGCCGCACGTTCAGGCGCTCGGCCTGAGCCGTCGCCGGGTTGCCGCGCAGGCCCAGCTGCAGGGCGGCGCCCTGGGCGGGGTCGACCTGGGCGTGCTGCCAATAGGCACGGCCTTGGGCGGCATCTTCGTCGGCAGCCATGTCCTGACGCCATTGCACGTAGTGTTCATAGCCCACATCGCTGGACAGCGGCGTGTCACCGCCTGCCAAGGCCAGCACATCGGCGGCCAGGCGTTCCAGGCTCGGTGAGTCCAGGGCCAGTGCGGCAGCCACGAATTCCACTTCGACCGCGCCGTCCGCCAGCGTTCGGCGGCTGACCGCCAGCACTTCGTCTTCGCCCAGCGTTATGGCGGGCGCCGTGCTGTCCAGCTCCACCCAACGCACCGCGCCGCCCTGATTCGGCAAGGCCTGGCGCCAGCCCCGGAAACCGGCGACTTGCAGCCAGCGCGCGGCGAGGATCGGCTGGCTTGCCGCGTAGCGTTGCAGCGCCGCGGGGAGGTCCGCCGCCGCATCGGCCGCCGTCATCGCGAGGCGCAGACGGTAGCTGCCCGCATCGGGGCGCGCAGGGTCGTGGCCGAGCAGACAGGCGCGCTGCTCGGGGCTCAAGGCCAGGGTGTGTTGCACGGTCAAATCAAGGCTCAGATCGTTCGATCGGGGATGTCCTTAAACAGGGAGGCCAGTGCGTTCGACGCTGCCTTCGGCGGCGGCTGTCAAACAC
>NZ_JAFHKI010000224.1 GCF_016937615.1 Pseudomonas lactucae
TCGTCGCCAACGGTGAAGGAGCCGGCGACGGTGTCTTTACTGACGGTGTCTTCGACCAACGGGTTGGCAACCACTTCGATGGTTGGCAGGTCGTTGACCAGGGTGACATCCGGGGTAGCGGCGGCGTTGGCGCTGCCTTTATCGGTGTCGGTGACGGTCAGGTCGAACGCAGGCAGCTTGTTGCCTGCGTTGACGAAGTCGGCACCGGCTTGGGTCAGGACGACGTTGTTGCCGGAGATGGCGTAGTAGCCGTCTTTGTTGCTGTCGCCGGTGAATGTGACAACCAGATTCGCAACGGGGGTTTCTTCATCGCCAACGGTGAAGGAACCGGCGATGGTGTCTTTGCTGACGGTGTCTTCGACCAGCGGGTTGGCAACCACTTCGATGGTTGGCAGGTCGTTGACCAGGGTGACATCCGGGGTAGCAGCGGCGTTGGCGCTGCCTTTATCGGTGTCGGTCACGGTCAGGTCGAACGCAGGCAGTTTGTTGCCCGCGTTAACGAAGTCGGCACCGGCTTGAGTCAGGACCACGTTGTTGCCGGAGATGGCGTAGTAGCCGTCTTTGTTGCTGTCGCCGGTGAAGGTGACAACCAGGTTGGCAACTGGGGTTTCTTCGTCGCCAACGGTGAAGGAGCCGGCAATGGTGCCTTTGCTGACGGTGTCTTCG
>NZ_JAFHKI010000225.1 GCF_016937615.1 Pseudomonas lactucae
CCCTCCCACATTTAATTTGTGCTGTCTGGGATTAAGCGCCAGGCAGCGCCAACTGCGGATTGACGAAGTCAAACGCCGCCAGTTGAAACCCCTGCTCATCCACCTGCAATGCCCAGCCCTGCTTGTCCCAGTCCCCCAGAACAATGCGCTTGGCCGCCTGGTCGCCGATCTGCAACTTATGGATGGCGGGGCGGTGGGTGTGGCCGTGGACCAGGGTGCGCACGCCGAACTGCTGCATCACCCGGGGCACTTCTTCAGGCGTGACATCGACAATGTCATTGGCCTTCATGCGCACCTGGGCGCTGCTCTCACTGCGCAACTTGCGCGCCAGTTTGTGGCGGGTACCCAAGGGCAGGTGACGCAGGATAAACAGCACGATCGGGTTACGCAGGATGCGCCGCAGCTTCATATAGCCGAGGTCGCGGGTACAGAGGCTGTCGCCGTGCATCAACAGCACGGGTTCGCCGTAAAACTGCACGACACTCGGGTCCTTGAGCAAGGTCGCGCCTGCGGCTTTGCAGAACGCCTTGCCGATCAGGAAATCGCGGTTGCCGTGCATGATGAAAATCGGGGTGCCGCTGTCGCTCAGCTCACGCAGAGCCTCGCCAATCGAACGCTGGAACACGGTCATCCCATCGTCGCCAATCCAGGCTTCAAAAAAGTCCCCCAGAATGTACAACGCCTGGGCACCACGGGCGCGGCCGTGGAGCAGATCCAGAAACGCCCGGGTGATGTCCGGGCGCTCCTCTTCCAGATGCAAATCTGAAATCAGCAATATCACCCAACGATCTCGGCTTTCTCGACGATCACGTCTTCGGCTGGAACGTCCTGGTGACCGGCTTTGGAGGTGGTGGACACGCCTTTGATCTTGTCGACAACGTCAGTGCCTTCGGTGACTTTACCGAACACCGCGTAACCCCAACCCTGCACGTTCTTGCCGCTGTGGTTCAGGAAGGCGTTGTCGGCGACGTTGATGAAGAACTGCGCGGAGGCCGAATGCGGCTCCATGGTGCGGGCCATGGCGACGGTGTACTTGTCGTTGGAAAGGCCGTTGTCCGCTTCGTTCTGGATGCTTGGGCGCTTGTCTTTCTTTTCCTTCATGCCAGGCTCGAAACCGCCGCCCTGGATCATGAAGTTGCCGATGACACGATGGAAAACGGTGTTTTCGTAGTGGCCGGCTTTGACGTACTCGATGAAGTTGGCGACGGTGATCGGCGCTTTCTCGGCGTTCAGCTCGATGACGATGTCACCGTGGTTGGTGGTCAGTTTGACTTGAGTCATGTTCACTACTCTTTCAGGGAATTCGTGGGTTTGGGCGAATAAACGCTTTACCTGTCTGGCTAAACGGCGGCCAAGGCGCGCAGTTTAGCGTGCCCGCCAGGAATTTCGAGGTGGTTTTTTACCGCCCCGCTCGTTAAAAGGGTAATTAAACCGCAGTTTTTGGTCCCGGCCTGTCAGTGTCTTGACAGCATCAGCTATGATATCGCCTTTGTTTTGTCTGGCCCCCACCGGCCACGAACCTGTCTGTTCAAGGATCCTATGAGCAAGCCCACTGTCGACCCTACCTCGAATTCCAAGGCCGGACCTGCCGTCCCGGTCAATTTCCTGCGCCCGATCATCCAGGCGGACCTGGATTCGGGCAAGCACACGCAGATCGTCACCCGTTTCCCGCCAGAGCCCAACGGCTACCTGCACATCGGTCACGCCAAGTCGATCTGTGTGAACTTCGGCCTAGCCCAGGAGTTCGGTGGCGTCACGCACCTGCGTTTCGACGACACAACCCGGCCAAGGAAGACCAGGAATACATCGACGCGATCGAAAGTGACGTGAAGTGGCTGGGCTTCGAATGGTCCGGTGAAGTGCGCTATGCCTCGCAGTACTTCGACCAGTTGCACGACTGGGCCGTCGAGCTGATCAAGGCCGGCAAGGCCTACGTCGACGACTTGAGCCCGGAACAGGCCAAGGAGTACCGTGGCACCCTCACCGAACCGGGCAAGAACAGCCCGTTCCGCGACCGCTCGGTGGAGGAGAACCTCGATTGGTTCGCCCGCATGCGCGCCGGTGAGTTCCCGGACGGCGCCCGCGTGTTGCGCGCCAAGATCGACATGGCCTCGCCGAACATGAACCTGCGCGACCCGATCATGTACCGCATCCGCCATGCCCACCACCACCAGACCGGTGACAAGTGGTGCATCTACCCCAACTACGACTTCACCCACGGTCAGTCGGACGCCATCGAAGGCATCACCCACTCCATCTGCACGCTGGAGTTCGAAAGCCATCGCCCGCTGTACGAGTGGTTCCTGAGCAACCTGCCGGTGCCGGCCCAGCCACGCCAGTATGAGTTCAGCCGTCTGAACCTGAACTACACCATCACCAGCAAGCGCAAGCTCAAGCAACTGGTCGATGAAAAGCACGTGCATGGCTGGGACGACCCGCGCATGTCGACGCTGTCGGGCTTCCGCCGTCGCGGCTACACCCCGGCGTCGATCCGCAACTTCTGCGATATGGTCGGCACCAACCGTTCCGACGGCGTGGTCGATTTCGGCATGCTCGAATTCAGCATCCGCCAGGACCTCGACGCTAACGCCCCGCGCGCCATGTGCGTGCTGCGTCCGTTGAAAGTCGTGATCACCAACTACCCGGAAGGTCAGGTCGAACATCTCGAACTGCCGCGTCATCCGCAGAAAGAAGAACTCGGCGTGCGCAAGCTGCCGTTCGCCCGCGAAATCTACATCGACCGCGATGACTTCATGGAAGAGCCGCCGAAGGGTTACAAGCGCCTGGAGCCCAATGGCGAAGTGCGCCTGCGCGGCAGCTACGTGATCCGTGCCGATGAAGCGATCAAGGACGCCGATGGCAATATCGTCGAACTGCGCTGCTCGTACGATCCGGACACCCTGGGCAAGAACCCTGAAGGCCGCAAGGTCAAGGGCGTGGTGCACTGGGTGCCGCCGCGGCCAGCATCGAGTGCGAAGTGCGCCTGTACGATCGTCTGTTCCGCTCGGCCAACCCCGAGAAGGCCGAAGACAGCGCGAGTTTCCTCGACAACATCAACCCTGACTCCCTGCAAGTGCTCACTGGTTGTCGTGCCGAGCCATCGCTTGGCGACGCACAGCCGGAAGACCGTTTCCAGTTCGAGCGCGAAGGTTACTTCTGCGCGGATATCAAGGACTCCAAACCTGGTCATCCGGTATTCAACCGTACCGTGACCTTGCGTGATTCGTGGGGCCAGTGATTCTGTTTAAGGAACTGTCGTGCTAACGATCTACAACACACTCAGCAAGACCAAAGAAGTCTTCAAGCCGCTCGATGGCAACAAAGTGCGCATGTACGTGTGCGGCATGACCGTGTACGACTACTGCCACATCGGCCACGGCCGCAGCATGGTTGCCTTCGACCTGGTGACCCGCTGGTTGCGTTTCAGCGGCTATGACTTGACGTACGTGCGCAACATCACCGACATCGACGACAAGATCATCAACCGCGCCAACGAAAACGGCGAGGCGTTCGACGCGCTCACCGAGCGCATGATCGCCGCGATGCATGAGGACGAGGCCCGCCTCAACATCCTCAAGCCGGACATGGAACCGCGCGCCACGGACCACATCCCTGGCATGCACGCGATGATCCAGACCCTGATCGACAAGGGCTACGCCTACGCCCCAGGCAATGGCGACGTGTACTACCGCGTCGCCAAGTTCATGGGCTACGGCAAGCTGTCGCGCAAAAAGATCGAAGACCTGCGCATCGGCGCGCGCATCGAAGTCGACGAAGCCAAGCAGGACCCGCTCGACTTCGTGCTGTGGAAAGGCACCAAGCCGGGCGAGCCGAGCTGGGAGTCGCCGTGGGGTGCCGGGCGTCCGGGTTGGCACATCGAGTGCTCGGTGATGTCCACCTGCTGCCTGGGCGAGACCTTCGACATTCATGGCGGCGGCAGCGACTTGGAGTTTCCGCACCACGAAAACGAAATCGCCCAGAGCGAAGCCGCCACCGGCAAGACCTACGCCAACGCCTGGATGCACTGCGGCATGATCCGCATCAATGGCGAGAAGATGTCCAAGTCCTTGAACAACTTCTTCACCATCCGCGACGTGCTGGAAAAGTATCACCCGGAAGTGGTGCGTTACCTGCTGGTATCGAGCCACTACCGCAGCGCCATCAACTACTCGGAAGACAACCTCAAGGACGCCAAGGGTGCTCTGGAGCGGTTCTACCACGCGTTGAAAGGCCTTCCCGCCGTTGCCCCGGCCGGTGGCGAAGCGTTCGTGGCACGCTTCACCGAAGTCATGAACGACGACTTCGGCACTCCCGAAGCCTGCGCGGTGCTGTTCGAAATGGTGCGCGAGATCAACCGCCTGCGCGAGAGCGACCTCGACGCGGCGGCGGGTTTGGCGGCACGCCTGAAAGAACTGGCCAGCGTACTGGGCGTGCTGCAGATGGAAGCCGACGACTTCCTGCAAGCCGGCGCCGAAGGGCGTGTGGATGCGGCTGAGGTCGATGCGCTGATCCAGGCGCGTCTGGCTGCTCGTGCTGGTAAAGACTGGGCGGAATCCGACCGTATCCGCGACCAACTGACCGCGATGGGTGTGGTGTTGGAAGACGGGAAGGGTGGGACTACTTGGCGGTTGGCTGATCAGGCTTGATCGTTGATTGCTGAATGAAAAACGCCGACTGGTTCGGGGCGGTTTTTTGAAATTGCGAAATAGCAGTGCACCATTAACGTTTCCACCACCAGTTTAAATCCCGCTTTACTGGGAGCGCTAGAGTATGCAGAAAGAAACATACGAGTGCGAAACCAACCGATTGATGGGTAGGTGTCAATGAGTTCGGGGCAGCTTCC
>NZ_JAFHKI010000226.1 GCF_016937615.1 Pseudomonas lactucae
AAGGTGATTCTGGCGGCGGAGCAGGAAGGCGACCATATCCTGCTGTCGATCACCGATGACGGCAAGGGCATGGACCCGACGATATTGCGCAATATCGCGGTCAAGCGTGGCGTGATGGACAAGGACGCCGCCGACCGCCTGACCGACACCGAGTGCTACAACCTGATCTTCGCTCCGGGCTTCTCGACCAAGACCGAGATTTCCGATGTGTCGGGCCGTGGCGTCGGCATGGACGTGGTGAAGACCAAGATCAGCCAGCTCAACGGCTCGATCAATATCTACTCGACCAAGGGCCAGGGCTCGAAGATCGTCATCAAGGTGCCGTTGACCCTGGCGATCATGCCGACCCTGATGGTGATGTTGGGCAACCAGGCGTTCGCCTTCCCGCTGGTCAACGTCAACGAGATCTTCCACCTCGACCTGTCGCGCACCAACGTGGTGGACGGCCAGGAAGTGGTGATCGTGCGCGACAAGGCGTTGCCGCTGTTTTACCTCAAGCGCTGGCTGGTGGCATCGGCGGCTCACGAGGAGCAGCACGAAGGTCATGTGGTGATTCTGTCCGTGGGCACCCAGCGTATCGGCTTTGTCGTCGATCAACTGGTGGGTCAGGAAGAAGTGGTCATCAAGCCTTTGGGCAAAATGCTGCAGGGAACCCCGGGCATGTCGGGTGCGACCATCACCGGTGACGGTCGGATCGCGCTGATTCTCGATGTTCCGAGCATGCTCAAGCGTTACGCCGCTCGGCGTATTTGATTCTGGTGGGGCAGGGCGGTCTCGCTCGCCCCACCTAACGGAGTGTTTATGGCAGTCAAGGTCCTGGTGGTGGACGATTCGGGTTTCTTCCGCCGCCGCGTCTCGGAAATTCTTTCCGCCGATCCAAGCATCCAGGTGGTCGGCACGGCCACCAACGGCAAAGAGGCGATTGATCAAGCCATTGCGCTGAAGCCGGACGTGATCACCATGGACTACGAGATGCCGATGATGGATGGCATCACGGCAGTCCGGCACATCATGCAACGCTGCCCGACCCCGGTATTGATGTTCTCCTCGCTGACCCATGAAGGCGCCCGAGTGACCCTCGATGCGCTGGATGCCGGTGCGGTGGACTTTTTGCCGAAGAATTTCGAAGACATCTCGCGCAACCCCGAGAAGGTCAAGCAGATGCTGTGCGAGAAAGTCCACAGCATCTCGCGCAGTAACCGTCGCAGCCTGTTCAGTGCGCCGACGCCTGCCCCGACGCCTGCTCCGGTGGCGGCACCG
>NZ_JAFHKI010000227.1 GCF_016937615.1 Pseudomonas lactucae
AACAACTGGCCATTGCCGAAGATAAAAAACTGGTCCTGGGACACGCCCACCGCCTTGCCGTCGGCAAAGATGTAGGCCAGGCCGCGCACGATCTGCATGGTCGCCAAGGTGGTGATCAACGCATTGACCCGCAGCTTGGCGATGACGATGCCGTTGATCAACCCGACGATCAGGCCCATCAGCAGCGCCGCGCCAATGCCGAGCATCACGCTCTCGGTATCGCGCATGACGATGGCCGCGACCACCCCGGCGCAGGCGATCACCGAGCCCACCGACAAGTCAAAATGCCCCGATGCCAGGCAGAACAGCATGGTGCACGCGGCAATCCCCACGGTGGACACCGCCAGGCCCAGCCCGCGCATGTTCAGCGGCGAGAGGAAGTTATCGATCAGCAAGGCGCACAGCACAAAAATGCCCACCGCCGCCAGCAGCATCGCCCAATTGTCGAGCAGTGCGCGCATATCCAGGGGTTTGCGTGCGGTTGGCAACGCGTTGTTTTGAGTGGTCATGGTCGTCTCTCAGTTCGTCACGCGGCGCGGCAAGGCCAGCTGCAGCAGGTTGGATTCAGTGGCGTGTTCGCGCAGTTGTTCCCCGCGCAGGGCGCCTTCACACAGCACCAGGATGCGGTCGGAAATGCCCATGACTTCCATCAGGTCGCTGGACACCACGATCACCGCAATGCCTTGGGCCGCGAGGTTATGGATGA
>NZ_JAFHKI010000228.1 GCF_016937615.1 Pseudomonas lactucae
GAGGGAGCTTGCTCCGCTCGGCTGCGCAGCAGTCGTGAAACCTGACTGCACGGTGGTGCTGGAGAAAAAGCGGGGCCGCTTCGCAGCCCAGCGGGAGCAAGCTCCCTCGCCACAAAAGCCGCTCCGCATGATCCAGGGCTATTTTTGGGCGGTTTTCTGATCCCAGCTCGGGATCTTAAACACCCAGAACGACCCGCCTTGCGCCACCGGCTTGGTCAGCTCGGCCATGTCGCCCCCCCACAACGGCACCGCGCCGCCGTAGCCCACGGTCACGCCGACATATTGCTCGCCATCCTGCTCCCACGTGATCGGCGGCGAGACGATGCCGCTGCCGGTCTGGAACTTCCACAGTTCCTTGCCGGTTTTGGCGTCGAAGGCCTTGAAGAAACCATCGCCGGTGCCGGTGAACACCAGGTTGCCCTTGGTCGCCAGCACGCCGGCCCAGAGGGGCAGGGCTTCCTTGTGTTCCCACACCACTTTGCCGGTGGTCGGGTTCATCGCGCGCAGGGTGCCGACGTGGTCGTCATACATGCGCTTGATGCGAAAACCCATGCCCAGGTACGCCGAACCCTTCTTGTAGTTGACCTCTTCGGTCCAGTACTCCTCTTTCCACTGGTTGCCGGGGATGTAGAACAGGCCGGTGTCCTGGCTGTAGGCCATGGGGTTCCAGTTCTTGCCCCCCAGGAACGGCGGCGAGACTTCCACCGGCTTGCCCTTGGTTTCACCCGGCAATGGCTTGGCCGGGCGCTGGCCGGGGTTTTCCACGGGGCGACCGGTCTTGAGGTCGATATGGCTGGCCCAGCTGATGTTGTCCACGAACGGGAAGGCGTTCTGCAGCTTGCCGTTGTTGCGGTCGACCACGTAGAAGAAGCCGTTGCGGTCGGCGTGGCCGGTGGCCTTGACCACTTTGCCGTCCTTGTCCTTGTAGTCGAACAGCACCAGTTCGTTGTTGCCGGAGAAATCCCAGGCATCGTTCGGGGTGTGCTGGTAGAACCACTTCACTTCGCCGGTGCTCGGGTCGACACCCACTTGGCCGGAGGTGTAGAGGCTGTCGAAGTCGTGGGGGTTGCCGTCCTTGGCGGTGCGCGCCCAGGTGTTCCACGGGCCGGGGTTGCCGGCGCCGACGATAATAGTGTTGGTCTCGGCATCGAAACTCGCACTCTGCCAGGGAGCGCCGCCGCCATGGCTCCAGGCCTCGACCTTGCCGGTTTCGGTGGTCGGGTCGTCCGGCCACGACGGTGCTTTCACGTCGCCGGTCGGCGTGCTGTCCTTGCCGTTCAGACGGCCCATATGGCCCTCCACGAAAGGGCGCATCCACACTTCTTCGCCGGTGTCCGGGTCGCGCGCATACAGTTGGCCAACCACGCCGAATTCATCGCCGGAGCTGCCGTGGATCAGCAACACCTTGCCGCTGACTTTGTCTTTGATCAGCACTGGCGCGCCGGTCATGGTGTAGCCGGCGGCGTGGTCGCCGAATTTCTTGTTCCACACCACTTTGCCGGTGTTTTTGTCGAGGGCGATCAGGCGCGCGTCGAGGGTGCCGAAGTAGATCTTGTCGCCGAAGATCGCGGCGCCGCGGTTGACCACGTCACAGCACGGGCGAATGTTGTCGGGCAAGCGGTGGTTGTAGGTCCACAGGCGCTTGCCGGTCTTGGCGTCGAGGGCAAACACGCGGGAATAGGAACCGGTGACATAGACCACGCCGTCGCTGACGATGGCCTGGGATTCCTGGCCGCGCTGCTTCTCGTCGCCGAACGAATAGGACCAGGCCGGGGTGAGCTTGAACACATTCTTGTCGTTGACCTGGGCCAGCGGGCTCCAGCGCTGGGCGTTGGTGCCCATGCCGTATTGCAGCACGTCCTTGGTCGTCAGGTGGTCGTTGGCGATGTCTTCCCAGGTGACGTTGCGCGTCGGCTTTTGAGCAGAAGGGGCCGGTTCGGCGGCGGCGAAGCTTGTCGCACTCAACGACAGGCTGCCGACCAGCAGCAAGGCCTGCACGGCAAGGCTCAACGGTGAAAGGGCGGGTAGCGATCTTATTGTCATGGTTGCGGTTCCCTGTGGAGGTTTTGGCCTGCACAGGGTGGAGCGCGCGGCATTGGGCGGATACGGAAAAAAGTCCCGCTGTGGCCGGGAAGACTTCCCGGACCGCCGCTGTTTTAGGCGTGCCCCACAAGCCCTACTACCAAGGGAGGAGAGGGCGGCCACCAAAGCAGCATACGGGCCATGCCCAGGGCTTTCTAAGATGGTTGCCATAGCCTCTGCAATGAGGTTTTGCGTGCAATCCTGAGGGCAAAATAATGACAACAAAACACAATGCCTGGCTCGTGGCTGGCCTGTTGGTGGGTGTGATCGGTGCCGGCTCCGCCTGGGCCCATGGCAACGTCGTTCCGCAAGCGGTGGAAACCAAGGGCCTGACCTCGGTCAAGGACGCCGGCGTACCGGTGGACGCCGATGGCTGGGCGGCGGTGAACCCGTATCGCACCTCGCCCGAACATGACAAAGCGTTGGAAATCGGCTCGTCCGCCTACAACCAGAACTGCGCCGCCTGCCACGGTCTGGAAGCCAAATCCGGCGGTATCGCCCCGGACCTGCGCATGCTGGATGCGGGGGAGGCCGGTGATGAGTGGTTTGTCGAGCGTGTGCGCCATGGCGCCGTGCGCGACGGCCGGGTGTACATGCCGAAAATGGCCGACTATCTGAGCCAGGAAGCCTTGTGGGCGGTGCGTACCTACCTGGACTCCGTGCGCGTCGAGGAATAAGCCATGCGCCTGTTCGCGTATGTGCTTGGCCTGGCCCTGCTGTGTTGCCAGACGGCACAGGCGCAGGTGCGCAGCTACGACCAGATGGTCGCCGCCGGCGAGATTAAGGTGGCGGTGTACAAGGACTTCGCCCCCTACAGCTTCCAGGACGGCGGCACCCCACGGGGTGTCGACGTGGAGCTGGCCCAGGCCTTGGCCAAGCGCTGGGGGTGCAGCTCAGACTGATCTGGGCGCCGGCCGGCGAGAAGCTCGACGACGACCTGCGCGACTACATCTGGCGCGGCAGCCCGTTGCACAACCAGCAATTGGCCGACCTGATGATGCGTGCCCCCTACGACCATGCCTACGCGCAAAAACGTAACGACCAGGGCGAACTGGAAAACGGCCATGTGGTGATGTTCGGGCCTTACCAGAACGAGCAATGGCAGGTGGCCTACGACCGTCGGCGGCTGGACAAGGTCGCCAGCGTGGCGGTGTTCGAGCAGCACCCGATTGGCGTCGAAGTCGACAGCGTGCCGTCGTTCTACCTCACCTCGGTGTTCAACGGCATGCTCGCCGGCAAGACCCGCCACTACCCCGACGTGCCCCAGGCCTTTGCGGCGATGAAGGCCGGCGAGGTCGACGCGGTGATGGCCATGCGCGGTGAAATCGACTGGCAGGTGCACGAGGCCCACGATCCGCAACTGGCCCTGGCGCAAAACGCCTACCCCAATATGGGCAAGCAGCGCTGGGAGATCGGCATGGCGGTGCACGAGAGCAATCGCCAGTTGGCCTATGCGGTAGAGGAGGCGCTGGAAGGCCTGATCCGCGACGGTGCGGTGCAAGCCATCTATGCCCGTTACGGCCTGCAGTACGAAGTGCCTGAGATGTATCAATAGGAGCAGGCGATGAACTGGCGATTGAGCTGCATCCTGGCTTGCTGGCTGCCGCTGGCGGCTCACGCCGTGGAAGTCGACCCGGTGCCGTCGGTGATGTGGGCCTTCTACCACAAGCAGTTCCTGGCGGATGCGCCGTTTGTGTTCGATGCGCGGGTCAAGCTGCTGGCGCCACCCTTCGCCGAAGATGCGCGCCAGGTGCCGCTGGAAATCGACGCCCGTGCGTTCAAAGGGCAGGTGGTGAAAATCCTCGCCTGGGCCGAGCTCAACCCATTGCCGAAAATCGTCGACTTCCAACCCAAGGCCGGTGTGTTGCCCTGGCTGTCGATCCGCATCCGCATCGAACAGGCCACGCCGTTGCGCGCGGCGGTGCTCACCGATGACGGGCTGTGGCATGTGGGCTCGACCCTGATCGACGCCGCCGGTGGTGGCTGCACCGCACCCAGCGTGGTGCGCACCCAGCCCGGGTGGGAGGAGCATATCGGCGAAGTGCTCGGCGGGCGTTACCCGCGTGGTGAATTCAGCCGCGTGCGCGTGCAGGTGGCGCACCCGATGGACAACGGCATGGTCAGCGGCATTCCGGAATTTTTTATCAACCATGCGCAACTGCGTGGCCAGGACGATCAGGTGCTGGCCGAGCTGGAGCTGTTCCCGGCGGTCAGCGAAAACCCCAACCTGGCCTTCGACATCGATGCTCCAGGGCCCACCCGCCTGGTGCTGCGTGACAACAGCGGCAACCAGTTCGACGCCGCCATTCCCTGACCAGAAGGAGCGCGGCATGCGCTGGATCCTCTTGCTGTGCCTGGGCCTGAGCCTGCCGCCCTGGCAGACCTCGACTACGCCCTGCAGCCACGGTTGATCGCCGACGATACCTGGCTGCTCGAAGGCAGCACCGACAACTTCGCCAAGGCAACGGCGGCAATATCGTCAACACCGCTTTTATCGTTACCGAAGCCGGCGTGGTGGTGATCGACACCGGCCCGTCACGGCGCTACGGCGAAGCCCTGCGCCAGGCGATCGCCAAGGTAACGGCCAAACCGGTGGTCCAGGTGTTGATCACCCACCATCACCCCGACCACGCGCTGGGCAACCAGGCCTTCAAGGACGTGCCCATCGGCGCCCTGGCCGACACCACGCGGCTGCTGCACGAGCAGGGCGACGGCATGGCGGAAAACCTCTACCGCATGGTCGGCGACTGGATGCGTGGCACCGAAGTGGTGTTGCCCACCCAGGTGCTGACACCCGGCGTGCTCAGCGTGGGCGGCCACGACCTGCGCTTGCTCGCACTCACCGGCCACACCGGCGCCGACCTGGCGATTCTCGACCCGAGCACCGGCGTGCTGTTTACCGGTGACCTGGTGTTCTATCAGCGCGCCCTCACCACCCCCAACAGTCCAGGGCTGGCGGCATGGCTGGCCGATCTCGACACCCTGCAAGCCTTGCCCTGGACCCTGGTCGTGCCCGGCCATGGCCCGGTGGCCAGCGACGCTCAGCCTTTCGTGCAGATGCGCGACTACCTCACCTGGCTCGACCAACTGCTGCGCGACGGCGC
>NZ_JAFHKI010000229.1 GCF_016937615.1 Pseudomonas lactucae
TTTTAGTGCTTGGCGGCAGCCAGGATCAGGGCCTTCATCTCGGCCACCGCGCCTTTGAACCCGACGAACAGCGCATGCGCCACCAGCGCATGGCCGATGTTCAGCTCGTTGATGCCCTTGATCGCGGCCACGGCTTCAACGTTGTGGTAATGCAGGCCGTGGCCGGCGTTGACGATCAGGCCTTCGCCTAGCCCACAGTTCACGCCGTCGATGATGCGTTGCAGTTCATCGGCCACTTCAGTGGGCGTGGTGGCATCGGCATAACGGCCGGTATGCAATTCGATGGCCGGCGCGCCGACGCGGCGCGAGGCTTCGATCTGGCGCTCGTCGGCGTCGATGAACAGCGAGACTTCGCTGCCGATCCTCGACAGGCGCTCCACGGCGGCCTTGATCCGCGCCTCCTGGCCGGCAACATCCAGGCCACCTTCGGTGGTGAGTTCCTGGCGGGTTTCCGGCACCAGGCAAATGTGCGCCGGGCGAATGCGTTCGGCGAACGCCATCATTTCTTCGGTGACCCCCATTTCGAAATTCATGCGGGTTTGCAGCACATCCTTGAGCAGCAGCACGTCGCGTTCCTGGATGTGGCGGCGGTCTTCGCGCAGGTGCACGGTGATACCGTCGGCGCCCGCTTCTTCGGCATCCAGCGCCGCCTTGACCGGGTCCGGGTAACGAGTGCCCCGGGCCTGACGCAGGGTAGCGACGTGGTCGATGTTGACGCCAAGAAGAATGCGATTGCTGGTGGTCACGGAAGCGCTCCTGAAAAGGGAAAGAAACGGTGCACAGCATACACGGGGATGTCAGGGCTTTCGAAACAACTCGCGACTGACCAGCGGCCGTCCGCCCAGGTGCACGGCCAAGGCCTGGCGCATCAGGCGCTTGGCGGCCGACAACGCGCCGGGAGCCGACCAATCCGCTTCGCTCATGGCGAGCAATTCGGTGCCTTGGAACAGGCCCGGTTGCAGCAGGTGCACACGCTCCAGTCCCGCGTCGACTTGCAAACGGTACATGCCATCGGCGGCGATGGGCTCACCGTGCAAGTCGTTGGCGAGTTCGAAGCCATAGCCCAGGTCGTCGAGCAGGCGCCATTCGAAAGCCCGCAGCAGCGGCTCCAGCGGGCGCCTTCGGCCAGGGCCAGCAAGGTGGCGGCGTAGTGAGCGAAGACCGCCGGGTGCGGGTCTTCGGCGGGCAGCAGACGAATCAGCAGTTCGTTGAGGTAGAGGCCGCTGAACAACGCATCGCCGTTGAGCCAGGCCGACGTGCCGACGCTTTCCAGGCGGCCGACGTTTTTCAGCTCACCCTTGCCGCGAAACTCCACATCCAATGCAACGAACGGCCGCGCCAACGTACCCGCCTTACCCCGCGCACTGCGCAAGACTGCACGCAGGCGACCTTGGGGCGTGAGGAAATCCACCAGCGCGCTAGTCTCGCGATAGGCGCGGCTGTGCAGGACGTAGGCGAGTTGGCTGGGGGGTTGGGATTGGGACATGGGTTCTCTATCTTGAAAACAATACAAACCTAATGTGGGAGGGGGCTTG
>NZ_JAFHKI010000023.1 GCF_016937615.1 Pseudomonas lactucae
CAAGGCCTGGCGCCAGCCCCGGAAACCGGCGACTTGCAGCCAGCGCGCGGCGAGGATCGGCTGGCTTGCCGCGTAGCGTTGCAGCGCCGCGGGGAGGTCCGCCGCCGCATCGGCCGCCGTCATCGCGAGGCGCAGACGGTAGCTGCCCGCATCGGGGCGCGCAGGGTCGTGGCCGAGCAGACAGGCGCGCTGCTCGGGGCTCAAGGCCAGGGTGTGTTGCACGGTCAAATCAAGGCTCAGATCGTTCATCGGGGATGTCCTTAAACAGGGAGGCCAGTGCGTTCGACGCTGCCTTCGGCGGCGCTGTCAAACACGCTGCGGTCGGTCATTTCGCCCATGGCCACGACGATCCGCCGCGGGCCTTCGAACGGGTCGCGGGCATGCGCGACGAGCATGTTGTCGAGCATCACCACATCGCCGCGTTGCCAGTCGAAGCGCACTGCGCAGGCTTCATAGAGTTGGCCCAGTTGTTCCATCACTGCGTCATCGATGGGCGTGCCGTCACCGAAATACACTTGGCGCGGCATGTGCCCGGCACCGACGATGCCAAGCAGGTCGCGGCGCACATCGGCTTGCAGGCAATAGTCGTGGTGCAACTGGACCTGATTGAAGAATGACTTGTCCCCGGTGTACGGATGACGGATCACCGCCGGGCACGGCGTGCGGGTCTGCAGGCCACCGTTGGCCAACCACTCGAACGCCACGTCTTGCTCGCGGCACGCCGCCTCGACTACCGCACGCTCGTCGGTCTTGTAGAAGTCGCGCCAGTCCACATCGAAACCCGGGGTAAAGGTGCGCACATACAACAAGCCCTTGCGCTCGAAGGTCTCGGCCAGCTCGGCCGGCAAGGCGCGATACATGGCCCGACAGTCGACGATGGGCGTGGCGCCACCGACCGGCGATGGCAGCTCGCAGAAGAACCACTGCTTGCGCGGCCAGCGGCGCAGGTGAGCGCTTTCGTTGTGGAACAGGATCATTTGCTGCTCGGGGTAAGGCGTGGAACGGTAGGTGTTGCGCCCGCCCTCTTTCTTCGGCAAATCGCCATAGGCGCCATACAAACCCGGCTGGATGGCCTCGGCGAAGGCCTCGAAATCCTGTGCGGTACTCAAGCCGAAGCCTCGGAACAGCAAGCCGGCATGACGGCGCAGCTGGGTTTCGATGAACTCGCGATGCTCGCTGGCCCAGACGCACGGGTCGAGGTCGGCACTGACCGGCTCGATCACCAGGGGGAACTGCGTGTCGGCATTCAGCGGAGTGCAACGCACCGCGGATGCGCCAGCGGACGGCGCAGCCTGGCGGGTGAAGGACTTGAGCTTGTCGCGCTTGGCCTCCAGCCGTGAGCGACCGCTGGCTGGGGCGACGGGCGCGGGTTGCAGGGCACCGAGGGTCAGCGCGGCGAGAGGCTGGTCGGGCGCGGCGAGAATCTGTTCGAGCAGGTCGACCCAGGCATTCGCCCAGCAGCGTACCCGTGCCTCGTCGAGGATCGCGGTGGCAAACACCCACTCGCCACCCAGGCCCTGGGCGTTGGGGGTCAGAAACAGGGCCATGTCGAACTTCGAGGTTTGCGCCGGCGCGGCAAGCAACTCGGCGTGCAGCCCCGGCACGGCGAACTGCCCGCGCGGCATGCTGTGCAGTACAAACAGCGCCTGTACCAGCGGGTTGCGCTGGCGCTCGCGGGCCACGCCACTGGCGTCGAGGATCTGCTCGAAGGGCAAGTCCGCCTGCTCGAAAACCGCCAGGGAATCCGCGCTGATGTGGGCCAGCCATTGGCTGAACGACTGCTCCTCACGGACATGGGCGCGCAGCGGAACGATGTTGACGAAAAAGCCGATGAGTTTTTCCAGCTCGGCACGTGGCCGACCGGCGATATCCGTCCCGTAGACCAGATCATCCTGGCCGGTGATGCGATGCAACAGCCAGTCAAAGGCCCCGCGCAGAACCATGAACAGGCTGGCGCCGTGGGCGCGACCGAGCGTTTCAAGACGTGCGACCTGCTCGGCACTGAGCTGGAAGGTCACGCTTGCGCCGGCGGTCTGTGGCGTCGCCGGGCGCGGACGATCGGTGGGCAAGGCCAGTTGCTGCGCCGCGCCGCGCAGGTAATCGCGCCAGAAATCCTGTTCACGTTGGCGCTCGGCACTGCCGGTCTTGGCGTTCTGCCACGCCGCGTAATCGCTGTACTGGATGTTCAAGGGCGCAAGCGACGGTTCGCTGCCGGCCATTTGGGCCTGGTAAAGCGCGCCCAGTTCCTGGACCAGTACGCCGAATGACCAGCCGTCACCGATCAGGTGATGCATGCTCAGTTGCAGGCAGTGCTCTTGGTCGTTCAGTCGCAGCAGCGTAGCGCGCAGCAACGGCGGCCGTTGCAGATCGAACGGCTGCCGGCGGCTTCGGCTTCGGCCACGGCCAGCGCGGTGGCCTGTTCTGCGCCATGCAGGCCGCTCAGGTCAAGCAGCGGCAACGCCAGTTCAACCTGGCTGGCGCAGTGCACCAGCGCCACGCCATCCGGCCCCGGCACGAAGGCACTGCGCAGGCTCGCCTGGCGCTGGACCAGAGCGCCCAACGCGGCCTGCAGGGCGTCCACCCGAAGGTCGCCGCGCAGGAGCAATCGGGCGACCATGTTATAGGCTGCCCTGCCCTGTTCGCCGCCCAACTGTTGTGCCAACCACAGGCTGCGCTGCACCGGCGACATGGCCTGCGGCCCGCTGGCCTGTTCGCGGCGCAATGGCACGCCGTCGGCCAGACGCGGCGCGGCGTCAACCATGGCAGCCAACCGGGCAAGGGGTTTGGCGGCGAATAGCGCGCTCAGCGGCAACTCGACATTGAACTCGGCCCGCACTCGCGCCACCACCTGCACGGCGGCCAGGGAATGACCGCCCTTGGCGAGAAATACATCGTCGCGGCTGACCTCCACGCCCTCGAGCACGTCGGACCAGATGGTCGCCAGGCGCTGCTCGGTATCACCTTGGGGGGCATCGCCCTGGCCGGCTGTGACCAGGCCCGCGACCGGACGGCGGTAAACGTAATAGGCACCCAGTTCGCCGGTTTCCAGGCGCTGGCGGCAGGCCGAGCGTTGCAGTTTGCCGCTGGTGGTCTTGGGCAAGGCCGCCGGCTCCAGCAAGGCGATGACACTGGCGGGCTCCTGCTGGGTTTCACTGACCACCCGGTCGATGGCATCGATCAACGTCTGCGGGTCGAATTTCTTTTGCACGCTGCGGCCGATCTCGGCGGCGATGCCAATGCATTCCCGACCGTCGACTTGTACCGGGAACGCGGCGACGCGGCCTTTGCGTACCGCTTCGACGCCCTGCTCCACGGCTTTTTCGATGTCTTGCGGGTAACGGTTCTGGCCGCGAATGATGATCACGTCCTTGGCCCGCGAGGTGATGAACAAACCCCCGTTGTGCAGAAACGCCAGATCACCGCTGCGCAGCCAACGCCCATCGGGCAAGTCGAGGAACGTCTTGGCGGTGGCCTCGGGATTGCGCCAATAACCACGCGCGACGCTGGGGCCGCGCACCCAGATTTCGCCGACCGTGTCTTGCGCGACGGGCTGCAGGGTGTGCGGGTCCATCAGGCGTACCTGATCGTCGAACAGCAACCCGCCGCTGCTGACCACTTCGGTGCCGCACGGATCGGGCACCACTCGGCCATGGGCCAGCTCTTCGTGGTCGACATGCAGCGTGTAGTAGGGTCCGCCGCGGATATTACTGGTGACCATCAGGGTCGCTTCGGCCAGGCCATAGCATGGGTGCAGCGTGGTTGCCGACAGCCCGCCGGCGAGAAGCGCTCAACGAAATCGGCCAGGGTATCGGCACGCACCGGCTCGGAGCCGCAGAACGCCACGCGCCAGCGGCTCAAATCGAGCTCGGCGAGCAGGTTATCGCGCACGCTTTCGGTACACAGGCGGAAGGCAAAGTCCGGACCGCCGCTCAAGGTGCCGTCATAGCGGTGGATCGCTTCCAGCCAGCGCGCCGGCCGGGCGAGGAAGTGCTGGGTGGTCAGCAATACCAGCGGCACGCCGGCGTAGATCGGTTGCAGCATGCCGCCGATCAGGCCCATGTCGTGGTACAGCGGCAGCCAGCTGACAAATACATCGCCCGGCCGGGTGCCGAAGCCCATTTGCAGCAGGCGCTGGTTGTCCAGCAGGTTAGTGTGAGTGACTTCGACGCCCTTGGGTTCGGAGGTGGAACCCGAGGTGTATTGCAGCATGGCGATGGTGTCGCCCGGCACTTCGCGTGCCTGCCAGGCCTGGGCCGGTTGGGCCTCCAGGTCCTGGACGCTTGCCACGACCGGCCGGTTCGCCAGGGTCAGGCCGTCACGCAAGAGCAGGGAGGCTTCCAGCGCGCCCTGCTCGCAGATAATCAGCGACGGTTCGGCATCCATGGCCATGCCTTGCAGGCGTTCGGCATGGAACTGGCGATTGCGCTCCGGCGGATAGGCCGGCACCGCGATCAGCCCCGCGTAGAGGCAGGCGAAAAACGCCACGATGTAGTCAGGGCCGTTGGTCAGCAGCAGGAGTACGCGGTCACCCTCCTCGGCGCGTTGCTCAAGGCAGGCGGCCAGGTGACGGACCCGGGCGTCGAGCTGGGCATAGGTGTACAGCTCGGTGGTTTCGTTGCCATCACCCGAGAAAACGCAGGGCCGGTTGCTCGCCTTGTTGTTCGGCGCGCTGCGCCAGCATCTCGATGAGGGATTGGGGTTGAGGCTGATGTGGGATGGCCATGGGGCGTCCTCCTGCAATCGCAAAAAATTCAGTAAAAGTCGAGGGCGGCTCAGCGTCTGTCGGCGCCATGGGGCTCGGCCATGGCGACCACCACCTTGCGCGGCCCCTCAAAGGGCGCACGGCCATGGGCGGTGAGCATGTTGTCGAGCATCAGCACGTCGTTGTCCTGCCAGCCGAACTCGACCTGCTCCTGCTGCATCACGCCACGGATGTCTTCGAGCAGGGTTTCTTCCAGCGGGCTGCCGTCGCCGTAATAGACGTTACGCGGCAGGTCCTCTTCCTCGACCAGATCGAGCAGCGTCTCGCGGACTTCCTCGGGCAGGTTGGAAACATGAAACAGGTGCGCCTGGTTGAACCACACCGCGTCGCCGGTGCGTGGATGAGTGGCCACCGCCTGGCAGACCTGACGCGTGCGCAGGCCACCGTCTTCCTTCCATTCCAGGCGGATGCCATGGGCCTCGCAGTAGGCGTGCACGACGCTGCGGTCCTCGGTGTTGAACACCTGCTCCCAGGACACGTCCAGGCCGTTACCGTAGTTGCGCGTGTACATCAGGCCTTTGGCGGCGAAGCGCTCGCGAATCTGCTCGCCAACCCGCCGGTAGATCGCCCGGCTGTCACCAATTGGCGTCGCGCCCCCCACCGGTGATGCCTGCTGGCAGAAGAACCAGATTTTCATCGGCCAGTCCCGGGTGTAGGCCTGCTCGTTGTGCAGCGGGATATGCTGGTGCGGCGGGTATTCGGTGGAGGTGTAGATCCCGGCGGCGACGTTGCTGCGCGGCGTGGAGCCGAATTCGTAGGTGAGCAGGTCCGCACCGAAGCCCACGGCGAAACGGCGAAAACGCTCGGCGGTCTGCACGTCAAAGCCACGTAGCAGCACGCCACCAGCACTGAGCAGTTGCTCATCGATCAAGCCTCGCAGATCGGACAGGCAAACCGACAGATCAAGGCCAGGCTCACGGGCCTCGATCAGCAGGGGCAACGGGGTACTGGCATGGCGCAGGGGCCGGATGTCGAAGCGTGAATCAAGCATGGAAGACTCCGCGAAACGAGGAAGACGGTGCGGCATGGGTCAGCCCAGGGCGCGCAAGGAAGGGAGTGAAGGACGGTGTGCCTGGGCCAGCGCAACCAGGCGCAGCAAGAAATCATCGCGTTGGCGGTGCAGGAAGAAATGGCCGCCGGCGCACATGTCCAGCTGGAACGGCCCACTGCATTCAACTTCCCAGGCCGCCAGGGCACTGATCGCGACGCTGTCGTCACGCCCACCGAAGACATGCAGCGCACATGGCAACGGCGCGCGGCCGGGTGGTTGATAGCGGTCGCCAAGCAGGAAGTCGGCGCGCAGCACGGGCAGCACCATGGCCAGCAACTCGGGGTCATCGAGTACCGCCTGGGGCGTACCGTCGAGGCGGCGCAACTCGGCAATCAGCTCGGCATCGTTCATGGGTTGCGCATCCGGATTGCCGCCGCGCTGACTGGGCGCGGTGCTGGCCACGGCGATCAAGGCGTTGGGCGGTTCAATACCCAGGGCAACCAGCGCATGCGCCACTTCCAGGGCAATGACACCGCCGACGCTATGACCGAGCATCAGGTAAGGACCGTCGATCAGCGGCGACAACTCGCTCGCCAGGCTCGCCGCGAGGCCAGGCATGTCCAACTGCAATGGCTCATCAGCGCGGCGACCATGGCCGGGCAGCTCGACTGGCTGAACATCGAGCCAGGCCGGCAAGCCAGCACGCCATGGCGCGAACGCCATGGCGCTCGCTCCAGAACAAGCGAAGCAGAACAGGCGGATGCGATCAGGGGCGACAGACACGGCGAATCTCCTTGGAAGCAATCGACAAGCCGGACCGGCCTTGCCTGGAACACTGCTAATAAGGACGAAAGAAATGCGCGAGGAATTAAGTGTCTTTGATAAATATTGTTATTTGCGGGGAGGCGGATTGGACGGGGGGGGGAGGCACGCGGGGTACGCCTCCCCTCTTCATCGATCTTCAGACCACCGGCTGCAAACCCGCGGCCACGGCGGGCGCCTGGCGCTGGACGATCTGGCCGCGTTCGAGCTTGATCAACTGGTCGGCCAGGTGGAAGTAGCGGTCGTCATGCGAGATGACCAGCAGCGTCTTGCCCTGGGCGCGCAGCTCGGGCAGCAGCTCGCAGTAGAACACCTCGCGGAACGCCGGGTCCTGGTCGGCGGCCCATTCGTCGAAGATGATCACTGGCCGCCCCTCCAGGCAAGCGACGATCAACGCCAGACGCTTGCGTTGACCCTGGGACAGTTCACGGGTGGAGAACGAACCGTCGCTGACGCTGACTTTGTGGTCCAGGTGCAGCTTGGCCAGCCATTCGCTCGCCTGGGTATCCAGACTGGAGTCAGGCGCCTCGAGCAGGGTATCGAACAGGTGGAAGTCGGAGAACACCGCCGAGAACAGCTGGCGATAATCGTCCCATTCGTCCGCCGCCACCGGCCGGCCATCGACGCGCACTTCACCACTTTCCGGCCGGTACAGGCCGGCGATCAGCTTGGCCAGGGTGGTCTTACCACTGCCGTTCCCCCCCACCAGGAAGGTAATCTCGCCAGGGTTGAGGGTCAGCATCACCGGACCGAGGGTGAATACCTCGTCCTCTCGCTCACTGAAATAACCATGGGTCAGGCCATCCAGCTCCAATGTCACGCCCTTGGGCTGTACGCCGGGAATCGGGCTTTGCAGTTGAGCTTCAGCCTTCAACTGTTCGAGCGTGGTTTCGATGCGCGCACTGGCGACGCGCGCCTGGCTCATCTGCGGCAGGTTCAGCAGCACCCCTTCCAGCGGCCCCATCATGTACAGGAACACCATCACGTAGCCGGTGATCACCGCCGTGTCGGAAGGAATCCACAAGCGCAGGAACAGCACCACGCCGATCAACACCAGGAACAGCAAGCGCCCCCAACCGCCGGTGATGGCGAACAGCATCAGACCCTTGGCACGGTTGTGACGCACTTGCTCGACAGCATTGACGAGCACCTCATCGAGAAAGCGCCTTGCCTTGGACCGGTTGAGCTTGAGTTCCTTGGCACCGGACACCATGGCGTCAAAGTGACCGAAGAGTTCGTCCTGGCTGGAGCCCGCCTTGCGAAAGTACTGGAGCATGTGCGAATGGCACAGGTGGTAGCCCAACGAGCCAAGACCGATGGCCAGTACCGAGACCAGGAAAATCGCCCACGACAGGTACGCCAGATAGCCGAGGCAGCCAAGCACCACCACGGCACTGGTCACCAGCATCGGAAAACCGGTGAAGAAGTTAGACAAGGTGGTGGTGTCGTCGGCCAGGGCCGCCTGGATGCGCCCGCGACCGGTGGTCTCCAGACCGCGCAGGGGCGCGGCAACCACATGCCGCGAGATGTGCAGGCGCAGGGTGGCCAGGCCTTGCTGGCTGAGATGGGCGAATAGCGTGCGGGACAGCACTTGGCTGCCCATCACCAGCGCTATCACCAGTACGAAAGGCAGCGCGTAGCCGGCCAAGCCGTCCAGCGGTGCGTTCAGGGCCTGGTTAATCAGCGCCACCAGCAACACGTTGGCCAGCCCGCAAACCAGGCTTGCGCCAATGGCCACGGCCAACCGAGTGCGCGAAGCGCGGACCAGCATACCGAACAATGACATGGTGTCTCCTTGGGGTCGGCCGGCGCAGGCCGTCACGCCGTCGCCGTCGATAGTGTGGGGTCACTGGAGTAAACGAAGCCTGCGGCAGATTCTTTAAGCCGCGTCGGCGGCATTATTACAGGTATTGGGAATCAGATGCTGTTGCTATAGACTCCTATCCTCGCCAAAAGGCGACCTGCCTGCTCCGGAGTCTGTTGCAATGCTCATTACCCGCCGTCGAGCCTTGACCGGCCTCGCGCTGCTGCCGCTGGCGCTGTGCGGCTCGCCGCTGGCCCGCGCCGCTGGCCCTACAATGCCGAAAGTCGATATCGTCAGCTTCGAGCCCGCCCTCACCGAAAGCCTGCTAGGCCTGGGTGTAGCCCCCATGGCCGTGGTCAACGCCAGTTATTATCGCGAGTTCGTCGTCCAGCCGGAAATGCCCGACGACATCCTGGACCTGGGCCCGAGCATCGAGCCGAATCTGGAATACCTGCAACGCCTGAAGCCTGGCTTGATCATCGGCACTTCCTGGCAGTTGGAAGGTACCTTGCTGCGCCGCATCGCACCGTTGCGCACCTTCGACATCTACACCTCGAATGCCCAGCCCTACCGCAATGCCGGCCAGGTGATGCTGGACCTCGGCGCCCTGGTGGATCGATACGACGAAGCGCGCGCCTTACTGCAACAGACTGACGACCTGCTCGAAAACTTACGCGCCAGGCTCACGCCGATCAGCGACCGTCCGGTCTATATCGCACGCCTCAATCCAGACGGCCGCCACCTGCTGCTGTTCGGCGCCAAAGGCATGTACCAGGCCGTCCTCGAACGACTGGGCTTGCGCAACGCCTACCAGGGCCGCACCAATGCATGGGGCGGCAGCCCCGCGGTGGGCATCGAGACGCTGCTGGAACATCCCGACGCCTCGTTGCTGTATTACACCAACCCCCGCGAAGCCGTGGCCGCGCAACGCCGACTGAATAACAGCCCCATCTGGGGCGCCTTACCGATGATTCGCGAAGGCCGTATCCAGGCGCTGCCCCGCTTCTACCCCAGTGGCGGCTTGCTGACTGCGCAACGCCTGGCCCTGTCGATCACCGAGCAACTGCTCGCCATGGAAACCAAGCATGCCTGACAGCACCTCACGCCTGCGCCGCCAACCGATATGGCTGGCCCTCGGCCTGTTATTCATCGCCCTGGCCCTGAGCGCTTACCAAGGCAACTCACTGCTGGCCGGCCACTCCTGGAGCAATGCCATCGGCTCAGCGTCACCCAGCGATCTGCCCCCGCTGCTGGTGCGCTACAGCTATTTGCCTCGCCTGGTCATCAGCCTGCTGGTGGGCGCGGCCCTGGCCCTGGCCGGGGTGATCTTCCAGCAAGTCCTGCGCAATCCCATCGCAGAGCCGACCACCCTGGGCGTCGCTTCCGGCGCCTACCTGGCCCTGGCCGCCAGTGCAATCTATGCGCCGAGCCTGCTCGACGGCGGGCAGGAAGGCGTAGCCCTGGCCGGTGCCGCCCTGGGCATGCTGGCAGTACTGGGCCTGGCCTGGAGCCGGCGCCTGTCGCCGGTAGCGCTGATTCTTTCCGGGCTCATCATCAACCTGTATTGCGGAACCCTGAGCACCTTGCTGGTGCTGGCCAACCACGAGGTCCTGAGCAACCTGTTCATCTGGCAATCGGGTTCGCTGAACCAGAACAGCTGGCAGGATGTGTATCACCTTGCGCCGCGCCTGGCGGTGGCGGCCGCGCTCGCCGCCCTGCTCGCTCGCCCCCTGGAATTGCTCGGCCTCAACGATGCGGCGGCGGGCAGCCTCGGGTTGTCGCCCAACCGCCTGCGCCTGTTGGCCCTGGCGGTGGCGGTGGTCTTGAGCGCCAGCACCATCGCCAGCGTCGGCGTGATCGGCTTCGTCGGCCTGGCCGCCCCTGCCCTGGCACGCCTGGCCGGTGCCCGTACCCTGCGCCAACGGCTGGCCTGGGCCCCTGTGTTCGGGGCCTTGCTGCTGTTACTCGCTGACCAGGTGGTGCAGGCGTCGGCGACCATGCTGGGCGCAGAAATGCCCACCGGCATCTTCACTGCGTTTCTCGGCGCACCGCTGCTGCTGGTGTTGCTGACCCGCCTGCATGAAACCCGGATCGCCGCACCCACCCAACGCGCCGCCGCTCACGTCACCCCACTTAAACGCACCGCGTGGATACTGCTTGCGGTGCTGGCAGCCTCCGTGTTCCTGGCGTTGACCTGGGGACGCGGCCCGGATGGCTGGTATTTCAGCGGCGGCGCAGAGTTCGACGCCTTGCTGCCATGGCGTGCGCCACGGGTGGCCGCCGCGTTCGCCGCGGGCATCCTGCTGGCTCTGGCCGGCACCCTGATGCAACGCATGACAGGCAACCCCATGGCCAGCCCGGAAATGCTCGGGGTCAGTTCGGGCGCCGCGCTGGGCGGCATTCTTGCCTTGCTGTTCGTACCCGGTTTCAACCCGCTGATACTGCTGCTGGCGGCCACGTTCGGAGCCCTGCTGGCCTTGTTGGCCATTGTCGCGCTGAGCTGGCGCAGCGCCTTCGCGCCGGACCGCATGCTGCTGATAGGCGTCGCGCTGAGCACTCTGCTCAATGCTTTCGCCGCGCTGTTCATGGTCAGCGGCGACTCCCGCGTGCTGCTCATGCTCAGTTGGATGACCGGCTCGACCTATCGCATCGATGCCAGCCAGGCAGTGGTCATCAGTGCCCTGGCGGCGGTGTTCCTGCTGGTCACGCCGCTGTGCAACCGTTGGCTGGCGATCATGCCGCTGGGCGCCGAATACACTCGATCGCTGGGTATTTCCCTGGGCGGCAGCCGCCTGGTCTTGCTGCTG
This sequence comes from Pseudomonas lactucae, assembly GCF_016937615.1. Lineage (GTDB taxonomy): Bacteria > Pseudomonadota > Gammaproteobacteria > Pseudomonadales > Pseudomonadaceae > Aquipseudomonas > Aquipseudomonas lactucae. The sequence continues at coordinate 11,187 of NZ_JAFHKI010000023.1, forward strand.
CTTACCGCCGTGATGACCGCCGCCGCGACCCTGGTGGTAGGCCCGCTGAGTTTCATCGGTCTGATCGCACCGCACATGGCGCGGCTGCTCGGCGCGCAACGGCCTATCGCGCAATTGCTGCTCTCGGCACTGCTGGGCGGCACGCTCCTGGTGCTGGCGGACTGGCTGGGGCGCAACCTGGTGTTCCCGTGGCAAATACCGGCCGGGATGTTCGCGACCTTTATCGGCGGTCCTTATTTCATGTGGTTGTTGGCGCGTAAGCGCTGACGGAGCTTGAATGCAGGTTTTTTAAACAAATTCTAAATAGTTGTGATTCCCATTCGTTACAGACTTACTTAAGCTATGCCCTGGACGAACTCAGCAGGTCAAGGCCCGCGAGGTTTCTGCGGGTCGGCATACGTGAGAAACCACTAACGGAGAATCATCATGACCACGCCGAACTTCACCCTACATCTGGCTGACGGCCGCAGTGTGATCGCCCAAGTGGCGGACGATGGCAACGGCAGCCTGGTCATCGAGGGCATCGACGTCGTGCATTTCCGCCGGCAAGACGGCTACGTGCACCTGGAAAACATGCCTGAAGCATTCCCCGTGCTTGGCCTGCTGGCGCTGCTTGGCCAAGTCTTCTGCAATTTGTCCCGTGTCCCAATGCTGGAAATCAGTGCCCCGCTCACCCTCGACCGCGCACGCGACGCGGTACGCGAAGGCGTATTCGACACCCTGCTGGGCCATGACGGCCATACGGCCCGCCTGGCCTGCGCACGCAGCAGTTTTTGGCAACACCCCCTGCCCTGGCTGACCACCCGTTCTGCCGCAGGCATGCCGCTACGCTACACCTTCAGCGGCGATAAACGTCACCCCCAGCGCCCGCCGATCCCGCACGGCGAAGTCTATCGCCGCGAGCTGCCCGGCCTGAACACCACCTTCAGCCTACGCACCGTAGACCTCGGGCTCGACCTGGAACGTTTCAACCGCTGGATGAACCTGGAGCAAGTCGCGTTTTTCTGGGAGCAGACCGGCAGCCTGGACGAACATGCCGCGTACCTGCAGCAGATGCTCGACGACCCGCGGGTGTTGCCGTTGATAGGCAGCTACGACGACGAGCCCTTCGCCTATTTCGAGGTTTACTGGTGCAAGGAAGATCGCATCGCCCCCTATTACGACGTGCAGGACCACGACCGTGGCTGGCACGTCGTGGTTGGCGAGAGCAAGCATCAAAGCGCCGGCAAACTCAAGGGCTGGTTCCGCTCACTCATGCATTACATGTTCATCGACGAGCCTCGCACCCAGCGCATCCTCGGCGAACCGCGGATCGACCACACCCGGCAGATCGGCTTCCTTGAATCCCAGGGCTACGGCCGCCTCAAGACCATCACCCTGCCGCACAAGAAAGCCGCCCTGCTGCGTCTGGAGCGCGAGACTTTCTTCGACGAGTACTACCCCTGACCGTTATCCGTTGGCTGCCCGCTGCTTGATGGGGATCAAGCAACGGGCGGCCTGATACCCACTCACTTTAAAAAAACTACGTCACACTTAGGAGCCTCCATGCACGCAAAGAACGTCTTCCACTACCATCCGTTGGCGCTGGCCTTGTTTCTCAGTGGCCTGCCATTGAGCGCAGTCCACGCCGCCGACAGCACCGATACCGCCGCCCCCGGTGGCGCGCTGGTGCTGCAGGAAACCAACGTTAATGCGAAGGCGGTCGAGAACCCAACCGGCCAGCTCACCGGCCCGGTCGCGACGCGCAGCACGAGCGCGAGCAAGACCAACTCGGCGATCAAGGAGATTCCACAGTCGATTTCGGTCGTCACTCGGGATGAAATGGACAACCGCAAGAGCGACACCCTGGCTGAAGCCTTGAGCTACACGCCAGGCGTGATTTCACAGCCGGGCGGTTTCAGTCGTGTGGGGGATGACTTCGTGATCCGTGGCTTCAACGTGGGCTCGGGCACCGGCGGCATCCTGCGCGATGGCATGAAACTGCAAGGCAGCGTATATGACGGCGGTATCGAACCCTACGGCCTGGAGCGCGTGGAAGTGGTCAAGGGCGCCTCTTCGGTGCTGTACGGCCAACTGTCGCCGGGTGGCCTGATCAACACCATCACCAAGCGACCGACCGACACGCCCCTGCATGAAATCAACGTTGAATATGGCAGCCATGCACGCAAGCAGTACAGCTTCGACCTGGGCGGCCCGATCGATGACGAAGGCAAGTTCTCTTATCGCCTCACAGGACTGTGGCGCGACAGCGACACCCAGACCACCGATGCCGACGACGACCGCCGCTACATCGCGCCGGCCTTCACCTGGCGTCCAAACGAAGACACCTCGCTGACCCTCCTGGCCAGCTATCAGGAAACCCGTACCGGTTTCGCACCGCCCCTGGACTACGACCTGACGACCTCGTCCAGCGCCCGTTATCCCAAGGTCGACCGCGATCTGTTCACGGGCGAGCGTGGCTTCGATCACTACAACAACTACTCGACCACGGTCGGCTACCTGTTTGAACATAACTTCACGCCTGATCTGAAAGTCCGCCACGCGCTGCGCCACTTCGACGCCGACCTGAGCTGGGACTACATGCAAGTCGCCGATACCGGCAGCGCCGCCTTACGCAACCAGGGCCTGCTGGCGCGCCGGGCGAGCATCCGCCGCGAGCGCTCCGAAGGCTGGACCAGCGACAACAACGTGGAATGGACCCTCAACAGCGGCCGCTGGCAGCACACCCTGCTGGCCGGCGTGGACTACTACCACAAGACCTACGATTCACACCGTTTCTCCGGCGCCAACTCCCTCTTCAACCCGGCCAACCCGGTGTACGGCGCGCCTACACGCATCACGTCGGCCGACACCGGCTCGGACCTGCACAGCGCCCAGGCGGGCGTTTACGTGCAGGACCAGATCAAGTTCGACGATAAGTGGATCCTGCTCCTGGGCGGACGTCAGGATTGGGCGGAAAGCCGCACCTACGTCAACGCCACCGGCGCGCGCACCCCACGCGACGACAAGAAAGCCACTGGCCGTGTAGGCCTGGTGTATCAGGCGGACAATGGCCTGGCCCCCTACATCAGTTGGAGCCAGTCGTTCCTGCCGGCCAACGTCTTCAACGCCAATGCCAACACCTCGTTCGAACCGACCGAGGGTGAACAATACGAAGTGGGCGTGCGCTATACACCACCAGGCACCAATGCCCTGTTGACCGCCGCCGTCTACGACCTCAAGCAGAAAAACTCGCTGAGCACCGACCTCACCGGCAACACCGTGCAGTTCGGTGAAACCCGCTCACGGGGCGTCGAGCTGGAGGCAAAGGCAGAGATCACCGCCAACCTAACCACCACCGCTTCGTATACCTACACCGACGCGAAAATCACCGATGACGTCGTCGCCAGCCGCGTAGGCACACGCATCGACGGCGTGCCCTACCACATGGCCAACCTGTGGGCCGACTATCGCTTGAGCGCCCTGGGCCTGTCCAAGGTCGTGATCGGCGGTGGCGCCCGCTACATGGGCACCAGCCGAACTTCCAGCTCGGACAACAACGAGAAGGTTGACGCCTACACCCTGTTCGACGCCAAAGTCAGCTACGAAGTCGACAAGAACTGGACCGTGGCCATGAAGGCGCAAAACCTGACCAATGAGAAATACCTGTTCTGCAATGTCTCGTGCCGCTATGGCGACGAACGCACAGTGATCGGATCGGTCAACTATCGCTGGTAACAGGCGGATCGCAACCCAGCGAGAACTGTTTTTGCTGGGCTTGTCCGAATATCCGATGCCAGACCTCTGGCATCGGATTTTTTTTGCCCGGATCAGCGGCCAGGTGGCTTGTGTATAGGTGTCGCGGTGCTGGACATAGAGCGAGAAGCCCTTAACATAGATGTTCCAAATCAGCCATCAGGGAAGTAAACGCTGATGAATAAAGTAATTTATTCACTACGCTTTTTTGCCTCAATACCCTTCTATGCAATATCCATTTTGTTATGGGCCTACGTCGTAAAAACGGTCATCGAATCTACGGTGCTCGTATTTTTAGTTTATTTGACCCCTTACAGCTTTGGGCAGGTATTGGGAACCTGGATTGTTTGCATTGTGATGGCGGGTATTTCTGTTGGCATATGGATGCTGGGAAGATACGTGCGTACCTCGCACTTTAAAAGCGCCCCCAAACCAACGACCGCCGAGCTGCCATAAGATCTTACATAGGGCCTTGCGCATCACACTGACCCCAACCTTTAAAAGCCAAAAGCGGGAGGGGATCAATACCCCTTTACACATAAGTGATGTGCCGGTGCGGTTCTTCATAGCGCCCTACCAGACTCGTATATTGAATCCACCGTGGCATGCTGGCTCACGCAGCGTGCTGATGATGAGACCCCAAAACGAGACGTCATTATGAACAGTACAATTCAACCGCATTCAAACCTGACAGTATCTGCACATGAGATCGATGCCGAATACTTCGAGTACAGCAAAGCGGCAAACCCGATCAGCGCGAACTTGATCACCCGCATTCCGTACCAGAGCTTCCCCGCTTCGCTCTATGATTCAGGCCCGTCTCGAACAGTTGCTCTCGACTTGAGCGAAAAACTACAGTGTGAAGGCCCAGCAACCGGCCCAGGTCTTTGCGCTAGTTTCATTCGACTGAACGCCGGCGATGACGTCACATTAGCGCCCAACGCGACCTCACAGGTTCTGTATGTAATCGATGGTAGCGGCAGCCTTTCGTACGGTGAAGAGGCGTTTGAATGGACCAAAGGTTGTTTTATCGCCCTGCCAGGGATGAACAGCACAACCCTGAAGGCGTCGGCGGACGCACGATTCTACTGGGTACATGATGAGCCTCTTCTTCGCTACTTAGGCGTGAGCAGAAGTGAAGACCGCTTCACCCCGACGCTGTACCCTGCGGATGTCGCATCGGCAAAGCTTCGTGAAGCCGCTGATGACCCACGTGCACAGGATCGCAGCCGCATCAGCATTCTGCTGGGTAACAGCAACTTCCCCCAGACACGCACAGTGACCCATGTGCTGTGGGCTATGTACGGCATCCTCCCCGCTGGCTCGATCCAAAAACCCCACCGGCACCAATCCATCGCCCTGGACTTCATCATTGACTGCCCAACCGGGTGCTATTCGCTTGTCGGGACTGAACTGGACGAAAATGGCCATATTCGTCATCCAGAACGCGTAGATTGGACGCCAGGGCTGGCGTTTGTCACACCACCTGGCTATTGGCACGCCCACTTCAACGAGTCGGATCGCGAGGCATTTCTGATCCCGATTCAGGATGCAGGTCTACAGACATATCTGCGATCACTGGATATTCGGTTCAGCTAAATGGACGCCCGGCATGGCTAGCTCATACCGGGAACCATCACCACGCAGGCGGGTTGACCACGCGATCGGCAATGAAATCGATGAAGCATCGCACCTTCGAGGAAACGATGCGCTTCGGGGGATATACAAACCAGACGGCGCCAGATTCCTGTGAGCCCTTGACCTCCCAATCAGGCAGCCAGCGCACCAGTCGGCCATCGCGCAAACTGGCGCTGGCAAGCCAATCCGGGAGCAATGCCATGCCCAACCCGCGGCTCACCGCAATTAGCTGAGCGTCAAGGTCATTTATCCAAAGTACAGCACCAACGGGCAACGAAACCTGCTCGTCGTTGTTGGCCCATATCAACCTCTCGGGGCACTCACGCCCGATGATCATCAGGTCTGCGGGCAGTTGATCAGGGCAATCCGGTGGAGGATAACGAGTGGCAAACTCGGGACTCACACATAGGAAAGTCTTCACCTGCGCCAGCTTTCTCGCCTTGAGATTGGAGTTGGTCAACCTGCCAATTCGAATCGCAAGATCGATTCCAGTGGCGATCAGATCGACTTGTGACTCCTCAAGGCTGAGATCCAGTGTGATGTCTGGATAACGCTCGATAAACTCGCCTACCAGAGGAAGGATATGATGACGTGCAAACGCAGGAGGAAGACTAACCTTCAACCTCCCTCGGGGATTCTGATTGAGGGCGGACGTTGCCGCCCTGGCTTCTGACAATTCAAAGAGGACTTTTCGGGCATGGTACAAGAACGTTTGCCCACCCTCCGTCAATGCGAGTTTTCGGGTTGATCGATTGAACAGTGCAATGCCGAGATCTTGCTCCAGGTCTTTGATATAACGCGAGACCGTAGAAGCTTTGATTCCCAAACGCCCTGCGGCTTTGGAGAAGCTGTTCTCATTGGCAGACTCTACGAAAGCGGTCAGTGCTGCTAGGTAGTCCAAGTGCGCCTCTCTGGTTTGCTGGTGTCGCCAGCCCGGCTATTCGGGGCATTTGAGCCCTGATTAAGAGTTGCGCAAACCGCCGGAAATGATGCGCAGACTACCTGGCGCTCAACGACAAGCGTAGAAGAATGCCAGAAACACAAAAGCCCCGCATAGCGGGGCTTTTGTTTGAATCTTGGCGGGAAACCAGGGATTCGAACCCTGGGAACGCTATTAACGTTCGCCGGTTTTCAAGACCGGTGCATTCAACCACTCTGCCAATTTCCCTTTTGCGTCACAGGATTATAGTAGGCCATCCTGTCTCAGCGGGCGCCATAATACCCGAATGAAACACACTGTCAAACTCTCGCCATAGCTTGTTACAGAGCGTCTGTTATGATCTTTGCGACTGAACGTTTCAAAACCGAAGGAGTGTCGCCATGCGCGAACAGAATTACGCAGTGAATGGCAACGCGCAGGCTGAGCAGCTTGAAGTCAGCCGCGTGTTGCGCAACACCTATGGCTTGCTCGCCCTTACCCTCGCCTTCAGCGGTGTAATGGCGTTCGTGGCGCAGCAGATGCGCGTCGGCTATCCGAATATCTTTGTCGTGCTGATCGGCTTCTATGGTCTGTTCTTCCTGACCAACAAGTTGCGCGACTCGGCCTGGGGCCTGGTGTCGGCGTTTGCCTTGACCGGTTTCATGGGCTTTATCCTCGGCCCGATCCTCAACCGTTACCTCGGCATGGCCGGCGGTGCGGAGGTGGTCAGTTCGGCGTTTGCCATGACGGCCCTGGTGTTCGGCGGCCTGTCGGCCTATGTGCTGATCACCCGTAAGGACATGAGCTTCCTGGGCGGCTTCATCACCGCAGGTTTCTTCGTGTTGCTGGCGGCGGTGGTTGCAGGCATGTTCTTCCAGATCAGCGGTCTGCAACTGGCGATCAGCGCAGGTTTTGTGCTGTTCTCCTCGGTGTGCATCCTGTTCCAGACCAGCGCCATCATCCACGGCGGCGAGCGCAACTACATCATGGCAACCGTCAGTCTGTATGTGTCGATCTACAACCTGTTTATCAGCCTGTTGCAGATCTTCGGCATCATGAGCCGCGACGACTGATTGCCAGCCGCATAAAAAATGCCCCGTATCGAAAGATGCGGGGCATTTTTTTTCTTATCAAGAACATCAAGAGCCAGGCTGTCAGTACCGGTTGGGTTCCATTTCCAGCTCGACCTTGAAACGTTGGCGGATGTCCTGCTGGATGCGTTCGGCCAAGTGGGCAATGTCGTGCCCCGTGGCGTTGCCATAGTTGACCAGCACCAGCGCCTGCAACGTGTGCACACCCGCGTCACCGTCACGAAAGCCCTTCCAGCCGGCCTTGTCGATCAGCCAGCCGGCCGCGAGCTTCATCTGCCCCTCTGCCTGGGGGTAGGCCACCAGGTCCGGGTACTGCGCCTGCAGTTCCTCGGCCAAGGCTTTGGGTACCAACGGGTTCTTGAAGAAGCTGCCGGCATTGCCCAGCACGGCCGGGTCCGGCAGTTTTTCGCTGCGGATGCTACAGATTGCGCGGCTGACATCGCTCGGCGTCGCGTCAGTGATCCCCTGCCCCGCCAGACGCTGTTGCACCGGGCCATAGTCGAGCGTGAGGTGGCGGCTGCGGCTCAGGGCAAAGCGCACCCGCAGGATCAGCCAGCGCCCGGTTTCGTGCTTGAACAGGCTGTCACGGTAGGCGAAGTTGCATTCGTGCAGCGTGAAGTCGCGCAACTCACCGGTATGGCGGTCCAGGGCGGTGAGACCGGCGAATACATCCTTGATCTCCACGCCATAGGCGCCGATGTTCTGCATCGGAGCCGCGCCGACGGTGCCGGGGATCAGGCTGAGGTTTTCCAGGCCGCAAAAACCCTGCGCCAGGGTCCACAGTACAAACGGGTGCCAGGCCTCGCCGGCTTCGGCTTCGACCACCACCTGCATGCCATCATCGTGCAGCACACGGATGCCTTGGGTGGCCATCCGCAAGACCAGCGCTGAAATGTCCTGGGTCAGTAGCAGATTGCTCCCACCGCCAATGACCAGCAGCGGCAGCGCCTGCGCCTCGGCATAGGCCAAGGCTTCGCGCACATCAGCATCGCTGTGGGCCTCGGCGAACAACCGGGCGCGCACATCAATGCCAAAACTGTTGAATGGCTTGAGCGATACCTGCGCAAGCACTTGCAAGGTCATAACCGCCCCTTCAATTCGATCACCAATAAATCACAGGCCCGTTCGATCAGGTCCAGAACGCGTTCGAAACCTTGTTCGCCTTCGTAGTAAGGATCCGGTACTTCGTCCACTTCGGCGTCATACCGGCGCAGGAACAGGTCCAGCTCAGCCTTGCCCTGCCCCGGCTGCAGCGCCTTGAGGTTGCGCAGGTTGCTGTGGTCCATGGCGAGGATCAGGTCATAGCGCGCAAAATCGGCGCGGGAGACCTGCTGCGCACGTTGCGCCGACAAATCGTAACCGCGCACCAGCGCCGCACGTTGGCTGCGCTGGTCAGGCGGGTTACCGATATGCCATTCGCCGGTGCCGGCCGAAGCCACCTCGACCTGACCGGCCAACCCCGCTTCGCGCAGTTTATGGCGCAGTACGCCTTCGGCGGTGGGCGAGCGGCAGATATTGCCCAGGCAGACGAACAGGACCTCCATCAGGCCCCCAGCAGACGACGAACGCGGTCGAGGTCTTCCTGGGTGTCGACACCGGCCGGCGGTGCTTCCAGGGCATCCGCCACGTGGATGCGCACGCCATGCCACAAGGCCCGCAGTTGCTCCAGCGATTCGGTGTTTTCCAGCCAGCACGGGCCCCAGTTGACGAAGTCATGCAAGAAACCGGCGCGATAGGCGTAGATGCCGATATGGCGGCGATACGGCACGCCTTCCGGCAGCAGGTCGCGGTTGCGGGCGAAGGCGTCACGTGCCCACGGCAGGGTCGAACGACTGAAAGTCAGGGCCAGGCCGTTGACGTCGCTGACCACTTTCACCACGTTCGGGTTGAACAGCGTTTCAATGTCTTCAATCGGCTCAGCCAGGGTCGCCATGCGCGCCTCGTCATGGGCGGCCAGGTTGGCGGCCACCTGATCGATCACGCTCGGCGGAATCAGCGGTTCGTCACCTTGCACGTTGACCACGATGGCGTCGGCCGCCAGGCCAAGTTGCGCGGCCACTTCGGCCAGGCGGTCGGTGCCGGAGTTATGGTCTTCACGGGTCAGTACCGCCTCAGCGCCGAAACCTTTGCAGGCTTCGATGATGCGCGGGTCATCGGTGGCTACCACCACGCGCTCGGCGCTGCTTTTGCAGGCCTGTTCCCACACCAGCTGGATCATCGGCTTGGTGCCGATCAGTTGCAGCGGCTTGCCCGGCAGACGGGTCGACGCATAGCGCGAGGGAATGACAACGGTAAAGGCTGTGGTCATTTATCCAGGCGCTCATCGGCGGTCAGGGTGCGGGCTTCGCTTTCGAGCATCACCGGGATGCCGTCACGGATCGGATACGCCAGGCCGGCGCCTTTGCTGATCAGCTCGGTCTTGTCGGCGCTGAGCTTGAGCGGGCCTTTGCAGATCGGGCAAGCGAGGATGTCGAGCAGTTTGGTGTCCATGAGGGTTTCCTGGAAAGAAGCGTTTAAGGCAAGAGTCGGTCGGGCAGCAGGCGCATCAGTTGCGTGTCGAACCAGGCGACGAACGCCGGCGACGGCAGCGCATCCACCGCAAGGTACCACCAGTCGGGCCGGGCAAAGGCGCGGCACTTCACCGCGTCCTTTTCAGTCATGACCAGTGGCAACGACGGCGTAAAATTCAAGACCTCGGCGCTGTAGGGCGCATGGTCGGCAAACGCATGGGGTATGGGTTGCCAGTGTAGCGTTTCAAGGGTGTTGAAGAAACGTTGCGGATTACCGATGCCGGCGACCGCATGCACCCGCTGGCCCGGAGCGAAGTGCTCGACGCAGCGGCGCTCGCCGGTCTGCAGGTTGATCAGCGCGCTGGGCTGCAGGCGAAAGGCAAAACCATCGTCGCGATCTGAGCCGGCGCCGTTATAAAGCAGCGCATCCACACTCTGCAAACGCTCCACCGGCTCGCGCAATGGCCCGGCCGGCAGGCAACGGCGGTTGCCCAGGCCACGGGCGGCATCGATCAGCACCAACTCCAGATCGCGAGCCAGACGGTAGTGCTGCAGGCCGTCATCGGAAAGGATCAGGTCGAGCGGTTCGCTGGCCAGCAGCGCCTTGACCGCGCGGCTGCGGTCGGGGTCGATCATCAGAGGCACGCCGCAACGCTGCACGATCAGCAGAGGTTCATCCCCCGCCACCTCGGCGCTATGGCTGGCTTCGACACGCCACGGCAACTGCGGCGGCTTGGCGCCATAGCCCCGGCTGACCACGCCGACGCGCAAGCCCGTGCGCCGGCAGTGTTCGATCAACCACAGGATCAGCGGCGTCTTGCCGGTGCCGCCGACGGTGATATTGCCGACCACCACCACCGGCACCGGCGACTGATAAATATTGCCCTCGCCCGCCACGAATCGCGCACGTTTGCGCGCCACAACGCGGCGATACAGGGACTCCAGCGGCCGCAACAGCGCAAGTGCAGGATGGCCCTCGTACCAGGCCTTGAGCAAACGATCGGACATGGCCATCAGGGTGGGCTCGCCGCCTCGACCGTGCTCATGCGCAAGTGGCTGAAGCCCAGCTTGCCGGCCGCGTCCATCGCGGTGATCACGGCCTGGTGCTGGGTTTTGCCATCGGCACTGATGGACAGCGGCATCTTGGTATCGCCGCCGGACTCTTTCTCCAGGGCAACCATCAGGCTGGCGAGGTCGTTTTTCTCCAGTACCTGATTATTCACCGAGAACACACCGTCGGCGCTGATGGCGATGTCAATCTGCTTGACCTCCTGGTCTTCGGCCGGCGAACCGCTCACCGCTTCCGGCAGGTCGACACGCAGTTCGGTCTGCCGGGTGAAGGTGGTGGTGACGACAAAAAACAGCAGCAGGATAAACACCACGTCGATCAGCGACGCCAGGTTGATATCGACATTTTCCCGTTGCTTGCGGCGAAATTTCACGCGTTGCCCCCGACCAGGTCCACATCACGGTCGCCCTGCACCACTTCCACCAGCTTGATGGCTTCCTGCTCCATGCCGACCACCAGTTCATCGATGCGCCGCTGCAGGAAACGGTGGAAGAACACCGAAGGAATACCCACCATCAGGCCCGCCGCCGTGGTGATCAGCGCCTTGGAGATACCACCCGCCAGCACCGCGGCGTTGGTGCTCATGCCCGAGCCCATGAACGAGCTGAAGATATCGATCATGCCCAGCACCGTCCCCAGCAAACCGAGCAGCGGGGCCATGGCGGCGATGGTGCCGAGGGCATTGATGTAGCGTTCCAGTTCATGGATAACCCGGGCGGCGGCCTCTTCGATGCACTCTTTCATGATCTCGCGACCATGCTTGGAGTTGGCCAGGCCCGCGGCAAGGATTTCACCCAGCGGCGAGTCGGCGCGCAGGGCCTTGAGTTTTTCCTTGTCCAGCTGCTTGTTCTTGATCCAGCCCCAGACCTGCCCCAGCAGATGCTCGGGGGTGACACGACTGGCGCGCAACGTCCACAGGCGTTCGGCAACAATGCCGAGTGCGGCGATGGAGCTCAAGATGATCGGCAACATCATCCAGCCACCGGATTTGACCAATTCCCACACAGTGAATGTCCCCTCGAAAAAGTGCGCCACTTTACCATATAGGTTCGGCAGCGGGGTTCGTCGGCCTAGGGTAACCGCTCGCGCCAGAAACGCCGTTGACTGCGCGCAACGATTGGGGGTGCAAACGCGCCCAGCTGCAGGCGAATGGCTCCCTGTTCGGCGCTGTCGTAAACGCGGCTGCCCAGCGCCTGGTAGCGCTGCAGCACTTGCGGGTGAGGATGACCGAAGGCATTGCCGCGGCCCCTGGAAATCAGCACCGATGCCGGGGCCAGTTGCTGCACGAAGGGCCAGGAGGAGGAACTGTGGCTGCCATGGTGCGGCGCTTGCAGCCAATCGGTGCGCACGGCCAGCGGTGAGGCGAGAAACGCCCGCTCGGCGGCGCGATCGATATCCCCGGTGAGCAGCAGCCGCTCGCCATTGGCCTGCACCTGCAATACGCAGGATTTCGGGTTGCCAGTGATAGCTTCAGGCCATTGCCACAATTCGAATTGCACACCGTCCCACACCCACCGCTCACCGCTGACACACGGCTGAGTCGCGAGAAAGGTCGGCAGCCCCTCCGTTTCTCCACCCACCACCCGTTTGATCGACACCCCCCGAGCAACAGCGGCAGCGCCACCGGCATGATCGGCGTCCGCATGGCTAAGCAACATCATGTCCAGCGTCCCGACCCCGAGTTTCTTCAACGTCGGCAGCACCACCCGAGCGCCGAGATCAATCGCTCCCGAGCGCGGGCCCGCATCGTAGAGCAAGGCATGATGGCGGGTGCGCAGGATCAGCGCCTGGCCCTGCCCCACATCCAGCTGCTCCACCTCCACCCGCCCATGGGGCACCGGCTCGCGCGGTGGAAACACCGCCAACAGCAGCATCGGCCAGCCCAACAGGCGAAACGGCACGCCTTTAGGCAACAGCAACAATATCGCGCCCGCCAGGCTCACGCACCAATACCCCAAGGGCACCTCGGCCGGTATCCAGGCGGCACGTGCCCAGCGAGCCATGCCAATCCCTGGAACAACCCATCCAGCGCGCCACCCGCCAGCCACACAATCCCCGCCCCCAGCAACGGCACCCACAGCAACGCCGTCCCCAGCAATGCCAGCGGTAACACCACCAGGCTGATCCACGGCACCGCAACCAGATTGGCCAGCGGTGCACTGATGCTGACGGGCAACCCCAACACCAGCAATACGGGAAACAGACCAATCGCAATCAACCACTGGGGACGGGTCCAGGCCTGCCAGGCACTCCAGGGGCCCAAGCGCCCGCCGAACGCCAGGACCAGCACGGCGACCGCCGCGAACGACAACCAGAACCCCGGCTGCAAACTGGCCAACGGCTCAAGCATAAGCACCCCATTGAGCGCCAGCAGCAGCGGCCACCACAGCCCCAGATGACGAAAACGCAAACGCCACACCAACACCAGCCCCACCATCACGCAGGCGCGCTGCACCGGCACACCGAACCCCGCCAGCAGGCCATAGCCCAGCGCGGCGGCAAACGCCAGGCCACAGGCCCAGGGTAACCACGGCCAGGTCCGAGGCCAGCACCCATGCCGTGCCAGCAGCGCGACCAACCCGTAGACCAACCCCGCCAACAGCCCGATGTGCTGCCCGGAAATGACCAGCAGGTGCACGGTGCCGGTGGCCTGCAATACGTGCCAGTCATCGAAGGCCAATCCGGAACCATCGCCCAGCACCAGGGCGGCCAGGCCCGCCTCACGGCCCTGCGCATCCACCGCCATCAACCGCTGGCGAACGCTGTCGCGCCAGGCATTGCGCGCCGGCGTCAAACGCTCACCGTCCTTCACCGAGCCCGTCGCGCCGATGCGCTGGGCCAGCAGCCAGGCTTCCCGATCAAAGCCATGGAAATTTAGCAACCCGGAGGGCCGCTTGAGGGTGATCGCCAAACGCCAGCGCTCACCGCTGCGCACCGTTGGCCCGCCATGCCAGGACACTCGGATACGCTTGGGCAACCGCGCCTTGCGCGACCGGCTGTCGGACAGTTCAAAACGCACACCGTCGCCGGTTTGCTGCGGTAGCCCACTGACACGCCCTTCCACCCAGCGCGTCTGGCCGTCGAGGGACGGTGCCAGGCGGTCATCGAGCGCCCATTGCGCGCTGACGCATGCCCAGCTCAGCCCCAGCAGGAAAAACGCCAACGGGTACGTGCGAAACGGCAACAGCATCAGCGCCAGTACCAGCAGGGCTATCAGCCAGCCGGTGGACGGCAGCGCCGGCAGCAACCCCAAAGTGAGCAGCCCCAGCGCAAGCGCAAACATCCCTGTTTTCATGGATCATCCCTTTCAAGTGATCCACTCAGTCTTAGTCAGGGACTAAGATGGCGCTGATGATGTTTTGTCACAAAGTCTGAATTTTCTGTTTATAGAATGCGCGCATACTTGCCCCTCGAACTGACCTGGACCCCTTATGCCCCGGCGCTTATTCAAACGGTACATGCCCGACCCCACCAGTATCAGGGAACACAAGTCATTACAGTTTCTTGGCACCTTGCTGCATGACCCGAACCTCTGGCACCTCAATCGACACTCAGTGGCACGTGCCATGGCGGTAGGTTTGTTCGCGGCGTTTATCCCGATTCCGTTGCAGATGCTGCTGGCGGCAGTGCTGGCGATCACCGTGCGCGGCAATATGCCCATCGCCATCAGCCTGGTGTGGCTGACCAACCCGATCACCATGCCAGTGGTGTTCGTGTGCACGTACTTGACCGGCGCCTGGTTGATGAACGTACCGCCACGCAGCCTGCCCGATGACCTGACCTGGGAATGGATCAGCGGTCAATTGAGTACGCTGTGGCAACCGTTCCTGCTGGGTTCGGTAGTGTTGGGACTGGTGTTGGGCGCGCTGGCCTATTGCCTGACCATGGGCTACTGGCGCTGGTGGGTCGCGCACCAGTGGAAGAAACGCAAGCAGCGTCGCGGTTGAAACCTAGCGCGCCGGCAAACGCAGATGGACGCGCAAACCCTGGCCGGTATTTTCCGCCCACAGGCTGCCGTCCTGACGCTGCAAGGCATTGCGCGCAATGCTCAGGCCAAGGCCAAAGCCACCATCCCCTGGCCGGGACCCTTCGAGCCGGGTAAACGGCGCGAAAATCCGCTCCAGATCTTCGTCATCAATCCCCCCGCCCTGGTCTTCCAGCCATAGGTGCCAGTACTCGCCATCCAGCCGCCCATCGAGGCATACCACTCCGTCCTGCGGGGAATGGCGTATGGCGTTGCGCAGGATATTTTCCAGGGCCTGGGCCAAGGCATTTAAATTGCCCCGCACCCAACACTGCGCGCCCAACAAACACGGCAGGCGCGATACAGGCCAATCGCTTTCAAAGCACGCGTTCTCACGCAGCATGTCCCAAAGAGCCAGAACCTGGATATCTTCCTTGGGCAGCGGCGTCCGCTCGGCATCCAGCCAGGCCAGTTGCAGGCTGTCGTCCACCAGGCGCTGCATGGCATCAATCTCGCGCCCCAGCCGTTCGCGCAGTTGCGCCAGGTTCTGCTCACTGTCGCAGGCCACTCGCAGACGGCTCAACGGTGTGCGCAGTTCATGGGACATGTCCCGCAGCAACTGCTGTTGCAGCACCACCGTGCCCTGCAAGCGCTCGGACATATGATCGAAGGCCCGCCCCAGTTCGCCCAGCTCGTCCTGGCGGCTGGTGGCATCGTGGGACATACGCGTATTCAACTGATCCGCGCGCCAGGCATTGGCCTGCTCGCGCAATTGATTGAGCGGCATGATCAACAGCCGATAAAGGCCTATGCATAGCAACAGGGTGAACAGGCCGGGGATCACACCGTTGGTCAGCACCCGCCAGAGCACCTGGTAACGCCCCGGCATAAAGCGTTGCGGCAATTCGATCACCAGCGAGCCAGCGCTGGGGTCAGCCGCAAACGGGATCTTCAACCACGGCAAGCCCTGTACATGACGGCTGACCGGCCAATCCAGGCCGCGCAGGAATGTCAGGCGCTGGCTTTCTGCGTCGGTCAGCGGGTAACTGCTCAACGATTGCAAGTCATTGCCGATCACGCCGATCCAGGTGCTCTCGCGCTTGCCCATCGCCTGCAGCCACGCATCGACGCCGGCACTACCGCCACTGTTCCAGGCCTGCTCGGCACTCACGGCATACCCACTCAAGGTGATCCGGGCCTCGTCCGACAGGTAGGCATTCTTCTGCTCCATGTACCGGCCCCAGGACCAACTGAGCCAGATCATCAACAAACAGAAGGCGATCAACAGGCAAGCCAGCTTCCAGAATAACGAATGCTTGCCCGGCAACCGTTTCAGCGAAGTCTCAAAACCCATCGGCGTGTCCGCTCAGCACGTAGCCCTTGCCCCACACCGTACGCACTTCACGCTCGCTGTAGCCGATGACCTTGAGCTTGCGGCGGATCTGGCTGATATGCATGTCCAGGCTGCGGTCATGGGGGGCATAGCCGCGTTGCAACACATGCTGGTACAGGAAGGCTTTGCTGAGGACTTCCTCCGCACTGCGATGCAGGGTTTCGAGCAGACGATATTCGCTGCGCGTCAGGCCGGCCGAACGTCCCAGGAAAGAGACGTCGCACACCTCATCATCGAACCGCAGAGTCCGTGCATCGTCGCGCACAGGGACTCGTGCGGGCAGCGGACGACGATCCAGCGCGACCCGACGCAGGATGGCCTCGATGCGCACCCGCAGTTCAACCATACTGAAGGGCTTGGGCAGGTAGTCATCGGCGCCCAGGCGAAACCCACTGACGCGGTCAGCTTCGGCGCCCAGGGCGGACATCAGAATCACCGGGATTGAATGGCTCTGGCGCAAATGGGTCAGGATCGACAAGCCATCCAGCCCCGGTAGCAGGATATCCATCAACACCACGTCAAATGCCTGGTCACGTGCCATTTGGAGGCCTTGCCGGCCGTTCCGGCACCAGGTGACTTGAAAGCCACAACGCCCCAGATGCTCATGGACATAGGCGCCCAGCACGGGGTCATCTTCGATGGTCAGGATACTGGGTAGGCTAACTGCTGCGGGATTCATTAGCGTCTGCAAGTCATTCTCAATCGCTGATTATTCAAGATTACCCCGCCGCAGGCAATCGCCAGCCGACGCCCAATGGCCCGAAGATTGCGGTATGTCATTAATTTGCAAGATTCCACCCCGTGCAAATGGCTACACTGCGCAGGTGGCGCGGGCCGGATGCCGGCGCAGACTATTGAAACCAGCGTGGTAGCAGGAGAGTGGCGTGCTTAGAAGAATGGGGATAAAAGGCCGCGTACTGTTGCTGACCTTATTGCCGACCAGCCTGATGGCGCTGTTGTTGGGGGGCTATTTCACCTGGATGCAGCTCTCTGAGCTGCAAGCCCAGTTGCTGCAGCGCGGCGAAATGATCGCCGAGCAGTTGGCGCCGCTGGTTGCGCCGGCGCTGAGCGGGCGCAACACCGAACTGCTGGAGCGCATCGCCACGCAATCGCTGGAACAGCCGGATGTACGCACGGTGTCGTTCCTCGCGCCGGACCGCACTCCCCTCGCCCATGCCGGCCCGACCATGCTCAACCAGCCGCCCGTCGGCAACAGTTCGCATTTATTGCAACGCACCGGCAACGACGCCACCCGTTACCTGCTGCCGGTGTTTGGCCGTCACCGCAACCTGGCGGGCGACGTGATCCCCGATGAAGCGGACCGCCTGCTGGGCTGGGTCGAGGTGGAGCTGTCCCATAACGGCATGCTGCTGCGCGGCTATCGCAGTTTGTTCGCCAGCCTGCTGCTGGTTGCCCTTGGCCTGATCTGCACCGCCGCCCTCGCGCTGCGCATCAGCCGCACGATCAATGCACCGATCGGGCAGATCAAGCAAGCCGTGACCCAGCTCAAGGACGGTAACCTGGAAACGCGGCTGCCACCCTTGGGCAGCCAGGAGCTGGACCAGCTCGCTTCGGGCATCAACCGCATGGCCGAAACCCTGCAAAACGCCCAGGAAGAACTGCAACACAGTATTGAACAGGCCACGGAGGACGTGCGCCAGAACCTGGAAACCATCGAAATCCAGAACATCGAACTGGACCTGGCGCGCAAGGAGGCCCTGGAGGCCAGCCGCATCAAGTCGGAATTCCTGGCCAACATGAGCCACGAAATCCGCACGCCGCTCAACGGCATTCTCGGTTTTACCCACCTGCTGCAAAAAAGCGAACTGACGCCGCGCCAGCTCGACTACCTGGGCACCATCGAGAAATCCGCCGACAACCTGCTGGGCATCATCAACGAAATCCTCGACTTCTCGAAGATCGAGGCCGGCAAGCTGGTGCTCGACAGCATCCCCTTCAACCTGCGTGATTTGCTGCAAGACACCCTGACCATCCTCGCCCCCGCCGCCCATGCCAAGCAGCTGGAACTGGTGAGCCTGGTCTACCGCGACACGCCGCTGTCGCTGGTGGGCGACCCGTTGCGCCTCAAGCAGATCCTCACCAACCTGATCAGCAATGCGATCAAGTTCACCCGCGAAGGCACCATCGTGGCCCGCGCGATGATCGAGGACGAGCAGGAAGACAACGTACAACTGCGCATCAGCGTGCAGGACACCGGCATCGGCCTGTCCAGCCAGGATGTGCGCGCCTTGTTCCAGGCGTTCAGCCAGGCCGACAACTCGTTGTCCCGCCAGCCCGGCGGCACGGGGCTGGGCCTGGTGATCTCCAAGCGCCTGATCGAGCAGATGGGCGGTGAAATCGGCGTCGACAGCACACCGGGCGAAGGTTCGGAATTCTGGATCAGCCTGAACCTGCCCAAGACCCGCGACGACGTCGAAGACCTGCCTTGCGCGCCGTTGCTCGGCCATCGCGTGGCGGTACTGGAAAACCATGAGCTGGCGCGCCAGG
This sequence comes from Pseudomonas lactucae, assembly GCF_016937615.1. GTDB lineage: Bacteria > Pseudomonadota > Gammaproteobacteria > Pseudomonadales > Pseudomonadaceae > Aquipseudomonas > Aquipseudomonas lactucae. The sequence goes on from NZ_JAFHKI010000023.1 coordinate 30,014, forward strand.
CCCTGCAACATCAACTGGAAGACTGCGGCCTGGAAGTCACGCCGTTCAACACCCTGGAAAACCTCACCAACGGCATCACCAGCGCCCATCAGACCGAGCAGGCCATCGACCTGGCGGTACTCGGCGTGACCGCCAACGACATACCGCCTGAGCGCCTCAACCAACACCTTTGGGACTTGGAACACCTGGGTTGCAAAGTGCTGGTGCTGTGCCCCACCACCGAACAGATGCTGTTCAACCAGTCGGTGCCCAACCCCAACAGCCAGTTGCAGGCCAAACCTGCGTGCACACGCAAACTGCGCCGGGCGTTGTCCGACCTGATCAGCCCACGCCCGTCGCGCAGTGAGCAGGGCGAACCACTGGCCAGCCGTGCGCCTCGCGTATTGTGCGTGGACGACAACCCGGCGAACCTGTTGCTGGTGCAGACCTTGCTCGAAGACATGGGGGCCAAGGTGCATGCGGTCGAAAGCGGTTACGCCGCGGTCGACGCCGTGAAACAGGACACCTACGACCTGGTATTGATGGACGTGCAGATGCCCGGCATGGACGGTCGCCAGAGCACCGAGGCGATCCGCCAATGGGAAAGTGAGCGCCATGGCACGCCATTGCCGGTGGTGGCCTTGACCGCCCACGCCATGGCCAACGAAAAACGCGCCTTGCTGCAAAGCGGCATGGACGATTACCTGACCAAGCCCATCAGCGAGCGTCAGCTGGCCCAGGTGGTGCTGAAATGGACCGGGCTGGCCTTGCGCAATCAGGGGCCGGAGCGCTCAGTCGACGGCCTGGCCCCTGGGGTGCACCTGCCAGTGCTGGACCACGAAGAGGGCCTGCGCCTGGCCGCGGGCAAGGCCGACCTGGCCGCCGACATGCTTGCCATGCTGCTGGCCTCGCTGGAGGCTGACCGCCAGGCCATTCATGTGGCGCGCGATGCCAATGACAACAACGCCTTGATCGAACGCGTCCACCGCTTGCACGGCGCCACCCGTTACTGCGGCGTGCCGCAACTGCGCGCCGCCTGCCAGCGCGCCGAAACCCTGCTCAAGCAGAACGACGCCAAGGCCATGAACGCCCTGGACGAACTGGACATGGCGATCGCACGGCTGGCCAGCGAGGCGCGGGTCAGCGCCTGATACCTATGAAACCGGGTTTTTGTGGTGAGCGAGCCGGCCTCGCGCGGGGCAAGCCCGCTCACAAAAAAAAACCGCGCCATAAGGGACTTCACCTAATCATTGCAGGGAGCTTTTTTGATGCGCGTCATTCTTTTCAGCAGCCAGACCTACGACCGCGACAGTTTCCTCGGCGAACCCTTGCCGCCCGGCCTGGAGCTGCAATTCCAACCCGCACGGCTGAACCTGGACACCGTCGCCCTGGCCGAGCACCACGAAGTGGTCTGCGCCTTTATCAACGACGACCTCAGCGCACCCGTGCTGGAACACCTGGCCCAGGGCGGCACCCGGCTGATCGCCCTGCGCTCGGCCGGTTATAACCATGTCGACCTGGCTGCCGCCAAGCGCCTGGGACTGACCATCGTGCGCGTACCTGCCTATTCACCGCATGCCGTGGCCGAACACGCGGTGGCCCTGATCCTCGCCCTCAACCGTCGCCTGCACCGCGCCTACAACCGCACCCGCGATGGCGACTTCAGCCTGCATGGCCTGACCGGTTTCGACTTGGTGGGCAAGACCGTCGGCGTGGTCGGCACCGGCCAGATCGGCGCGACCTTCGCCAAAATCATGGCCGGCTTCGGCTGCACATTGCTGGCCTACGACCCCTTCCCCAACCCACAGGTCCAAGCCCTGGGCGCATGCTATGTCAGCCTGGCCGAGCTGCTGGCCGAGGCGCGGATCGTCAGCCTGCATTGCCCGCTCACCGCCGACAGCAAGCACTTGATCAACGCCCGTTCGCTGGCGCGGATGCAGCCCGGCGCAATGCTGATCAACACCGGCCGCGGCGGCCTGGTGGACACCCCGGCGTTGATCGAAGCACTCAAGGACGGCCAACTCGGCTACCTGGGGCTGGATGTGTACGAGGAAGAAGCCCAGCTGTTTTTCGAAGATCGCTCGGACCTGCCCCTGCAGGACGACGTGCTGGCGCGGCTGCTGACCTTCCCCAACGTGATCATCACCGCGCACCAGGCGTTCCTCACCCGCGAGGCGCTGGCAGCGATCGCCGGCACGACGCTGGCCAACATTGCCGCATGGGCCGATGGCCGGCCGCAGAACCTCGTCGAAGGATGATCAGCGGTCACATACCAGGCTCATGATCAGCAGGCACCCGTGATAGGATGCCGCGCCTATTTGGAGGATCCATGGCCGAACACGATTTCCGCTTCAGCTTGCTGAGCCCGCAACACACCCTGATCGAATGCCGCGCCCTGGTGCCGGGCCGTTACCAGGTCACCGGCAACGGTGGCTCGATCAAGCATGGCGACGTACTGATCGTCACCCTGCGCGGCAGTAAAACCCTGTCGATGCGCCTGACCGTCGAAGGCGACGCGCGCTACTCCATACGCCCGGCGGGCCAGTGGGTCGCCATGGCCCAGGGGCCGAAGTTCGGCGAGCTGGAGATCCACACCTGGAAGGTCAACTGCGACAGCTGCGACGCGGTGCTGGAATTTGAATTCGCGGTGGAAACCAAACTGACCAAAGAACCCCTGCAACCGGCCGCCAATGCGCGTATCAAAGAACTGGGCTGGGCCAGCGAAGGCGACAAGCACCGCTGCCCGAAATGCCAGAAGGCCGCGAAATGAAACGCCTGCTGCTGCTCGCCGCCGTCGGTGCGGCCCTCAATGGTTGCGCCGGTGATGCGGTCAAGCTCAAGCAGGATCACAGCTACGTGGTGGAATGGATCGGTGAGCGGCCCTTGATGGATTACGCGCACCTGACCGTCACGCTCGGCGCCGATGGTCGCGCCTATGGCAATGGCGGTTGCAACCACTGGTTTGCGCCGTACACCCTGGACGGCAACACCCTCAGCTTCGGCAAGTTGGGCAGCACCCGCAAGCTCTGCGGCGAAGCCTTGATGGAGCAGGAACAGCGCTTCTTCCAGGCCCTGCAAGGCGTGCAACGCTGGGACATCTCGCCGATCGAGCAAACGCGCTTCTGGCCGGCCGAGGGCAAGCCGATTCGCTTGTGGCTTGAAGAAGGCTGACACCGCCAATCTGTGGTCGAGTGAGATCTGAATGTGGGAGG
>NZ_JAFHKI010000230.1 GCF_016937615.1 Pseudomonas lactucae
CTTCGGTGTTCTTTGACCCGAAAGGCGATCGCCAGAACATCTGATAGACCGAGTTGCCTGCATCGGGGGCAAGCCCCCTCCCACATTTTTAAATGCATTCCCCTGTGGGAGGGGTTGCCCGATGAGGCCATCAGCCTCAAAACAGAATTCAAAACAGGTGCTTTATGACAGCAGCCAATGTTTACCAACAACGCCCCACCACCGGCGCCAAGGCCGAGTCGTCGCTGCACCATGCCGACCTCGCCAGCCTGGTCGGCAAGGGCCGCAAAAACGCCGGCGTGACCGTGCGGGAAAAGAAACTGCTCGGCCACCTGACCATTCGTGGCGATGGCCACGATGCTGCGTTCGCCGCCGGTGTGCACAAGGCCCTGGGCATCGAACTGCCCGGCGCCCTGAGCGTGATCGTCAAAGGTGAAACCAGCCTGCAATGGCTCGGCCCGGACGAGTGGCTGCTCATCGTCCCAAGCGGTGAAGAATTCGCCGCCGAGCAGAACCTGCGTGCCGCGCTGGGCGATTTGCATATCCAGATCGTCAACGTCAGCGGCGGCCAGCAGATCCTCGAACTGAGCGGCCCGAACGTGCGCGACGTGCTGATGAAGTCCACCAGCTACGACGTGCACCCCAACAACTTCCCGGTAGGCAAGGCGGTGGGCACGGTGTTCGCCAAGTCGCAACTGGTGATCCGCCACACCGCCGAAGACACCTGGGAACTGCTGATCCGTCGCAGCTTCTCGGATTACTGGTGGTTGTGGTTGCAAGACGCCTCGGCCGAGTTCGGTCTGAGCGTTCAAGCCTGAGGAATCGCCGATGAGCCGCGCACCCGATACATGGATTTTGACTGCCGACTGCCCCAGCGTGCTCGGCACGGTGGACGCGGTTACCCGCTACCTGTTCGAGCAGGGTTGCTACGTCACCGAGCACCACTCGTTCGATGACCGCCTCTCGGGCCGGTTTTTCATTCGCGTGGAATTTCGTCAGCCCGAAGGCTTCGACGAGCAGGCATTCCGCGCCGGCCTGGCCGCGCGCGGTGAAGCCTTTGGCATGATCTTCGAGCTGACGGCGCCGAACTACCGGCCAAAAGTGGTGATCATGGTGTCCAAGGCCGATCACTGCCTCAACGACCTGCTGTACCGCCAACGCATCGGCCAACTGTCGATGGACGTGGTCGCGGTGGTGTCCAACCACCCCGACTTGAAGCCGTTGGCCGACTGGCACCAGATTCCCTACTACCATTTCCCGCTGGACCCCAACGACAAGCCGTCCCAGGAGCGTCAAGTGTGGCAAGTGGTGGAAGACACCGGCGCTGAACTGGTGATCCTTGCGCGCTACATGCAAGTGCTGTCGCCGGAGTTGTGCCGCAAGCTCGACGGCAAGGCCATCAACATCCATCACTCGTTGCTGCCGGGGTTCAAGGGCGCCAAGCCGTATCACCAGGCCTACAACAAGGGCGTGAAACTGGTGGGCGCCACGGCGCATTACATCAACAACGATCTGGACGAAGGCCCGATCATCGCCCAGGGCGTGGAAGTGGTGGATCACAGCCACTATCCCGAGGACCTGATTGCCAAGGGACGGGATATTGAAGGGCTGACATTGGCGCGGGCGGTGGGGTATCACATTGAACGGCGGGTATTCTTGAATGCCAATCGGACGGTGGTGCTCTGACTGACGCCATCGGGAGCAAGTCGA
>NZ_JAFHKI010000231.1 GCF_016937615.1 Pseudomonas lactucae
GATGGCGGTGTGTCAGTCACTCTTCACTTAACTGATCCACCGCTATCGGGGGCAAGCCCCCTCCCACATTGGCCAGCGTCAGGCCCTAGATAGCGACATCGGCCTTGATGCTTGGATCAGCGTCATAGCCCACGATTTCAAAGTCTTCGAACTTGTAATCGTAGATCGACGCAGGCTTACGCTTGATCACCAGCTCCGGCAGCTTCTTCGGCGTGCGCGCCAGCTGGGTGCGGATCTGTTCCATATGGTTGCTGTAGGCGTGGGTGTCGCCGGTGGTGACGATGATCTCGTGGGGGATCAGGTCGCACTGTTGGGCCAGCATATGGGTGAGCAGCGCCAGGGCGGCGGTGTTGTACGGCAGACCAAGGAACACGTCGGAGCTGCGGATGTACAACTGCATCGACAGATGGCCGTCATGCACGAAGGCCTGGTACAGCAGGTGGCACGGCGGCAGGGCTTGCTTGCCGTTGCGCGCGTTTTCCTGGGGGCTCTTGGTCTCGTCCGGCAGGTATTCGACGTTCCAGCCGTGAAACAGGATGCGCCGACTGTTGGGGTTGGTCTTGAGGGTGTGAACCATGTAGTCGATCTGGTTGATCGTGCCGCCGTCCTTGGTCGGCCAGGCAGTCCACTGTTCGCCGTACACCGGGCCCAGGTCGCCGTCTTCGGTGGCCCATTCGTCCCAGATACGCACGCCGTTTTCGTTGAGCCACTTGATGTTGGTGTTGCCGCTCAACATCCAGATCAGCTCGTTGGCGATGCTTTTGAAGTGAAGCTTCTTGGTGGTCAGCAGCGGGAAGCCGTCGGCCAGATTATGCCGATACTGACGGGCGAACACGGCCTTGGTGCCGGTACCGGTGCGATCGCCCTTGGTCAGGCCATTGGTCACGACGTCGTTCAGCAGCTCGAGATATTGCTTCATATCATTACCTGTATCGTTGAAGCCGAGACCTCGCAGGCCCCGGCATTCGAATTCAAAGCGCGGTGTTCTTCAACGGCTGCGGGCGATTGTACGCCCACCACAGCAGGCCCAGGCCTGCCAGGATCATCGGGATGCTGAGCACCTGCCCCATGGTCAACCAGCCCCACGCCAGGTAGCCCAGCTGGGCATCCGGCACGCGCACGAACTCGACGATGAAGCGGAAGATCCCGTAGAACAACGCGAACATGCCGGAAACGGCCATGGTCGGACGTGGCTTGCGCGAGAAAAGATAAAGGATAAGGAACAGCGCCACACCTTCCAGAGCGAACTGGTACAGCTGCGACGGATGGCGCGGCATTTGCGCAGGATCGCTGAACGCAGGGAAGACCATGGCCCACGGCACGTCGGTCGGCTTGCCCCACAATTCGGCGTTGATGAAGTTGCCGATACGCCCGGCGCCCAGGCCGATCGGCACCAGCGGCGCGACGAAGTCCATCAGTTCGAAGAACGATTTGCCGTTGCGACGGCCAAACCACCAGGCCGCGATCATCACGCCGATGAAGCCACCATGGAACGCCATGCCGCCCTTCCAAACCTCGAAGATCAGCATCGGATTGGCAATATACGCAGGAAGATCGTAGAACAGCACATACCCCAGACGCCCGCCGACGATCACCCCCATCGACAGCCAGAACACCATGTCGGAGAGTTTTTCCTTGGTCCAGGTCGGGTCGAAACGGTTCAGGCGCCGGGACGCCAGCAGCCAGGCGCCGCCAATGCCGATCAGGTACATCAACCCGTACCAGTGGATTTTCAGCGGACCGATGGCCAGGGCCACCGGGTCGATCTGCGGGTAAGGCAGCATTGCGACTCCTCGTTAAATCATTCGTTATAGCGACCGGACCATGCCCGGGCGCGATTAAGCGTGCGTTACAGCAACTGCCGTCAAATCAGAAAATTTATACCGACACAAAACAGCAGGCCGGCGAACAGCCGCTTGAGCAAGCGCGGCGACAAGCGGTGCGCCAGGCGTGCGCCAAAGCGCGCGAACACCATACTGGTCAGAGCAATCCCCAGCAGCGCGGGCAAATACACGAACCCTAGACTATGAGCGGGCAGCAACGGGTCATGCCAGCCCAGAATCATGAAACTTAATGCACTGGCCAGGGCAATCGGCAGGCCACAGGCCGAAGAGGTGGCCACTGCCTGCTGCATCGGCACGCTGCGCCAGGTTAAAAACGGCACAGTCAGCGAGCCGCCACCGATGCCGAAAATCGCCGAGGCCCAGCCGATTACCGTACCGGCCAGGGTCAGCCCGACCTTGCCCGGCACCGTGCGGCTGGCCTTGGGCTTGAAATCCAGGCCCAGTTGCACCGCCACGACCAACGCAAACACACCGATGATCTTTTGCAAATGCGGGCCGGAAATCGCCTCGGCAGTCAGCGCGCCGAAGCCTGCGCCGATCAAAATGCCGACCGTCATCCATACGAAGATCGGCCAACGCACCGCGCCGCGCCGGTGGTGTTCACGCACGGCATTGATCGAGGTAAAGATAATCGTCGCCAGGGAGGTGCCCACGGCCAGGTGGGTCAGCACCTGCGGGTCGAAGCCCTGCGCGGTGAAGCTGAACACCAGCACCGGCACAATAATGATCCCGCCGCCGACGCCGAACAGCCCCGCGAGCACGCCTGCGCAGGCGCCCAGCAGCAAATACAGCAGAAATTCCATGGGAGCCCCCGAATCAAGTCCGGCATGTTAACGGATGGAAGGCGTGCTACCCAACTGGATACGATGGAACGCCTCCGGTTGTGTGGGTAGAGTGGCAAAAAACCACAAAGGGAAATCGCCTGATGTGCCTGATTGTTTTCGCCTGGCGGCCGGGCCACGCCCAACCGCTGATCGTCGCGGCCAACCGTGATGAGTTCTACGCCCGCCCCAGCCTGCCGCTGGCCCAGTGGCCGGATGCGCCGCACGTCTACGCCGGTCGCGATCAGGAAGCGGGTGGTACCTGGTTGGGGGTGAATGCCGAGGGGCGTTTTGCCGCGCTGACCAATATCCGCGACCCGCATCAGCCACCCGCACGCAAGTCCCGCGGGGAACTGGTGGCGCGGTTTCTCAGTGGTTCGCTGTCGATTGAGGATTATTTGGCCGACGTTAACGGCCGTTCGATTGAATATGCCGGGTTTAACCTGCTGGTGGGGACCCGGGATGAGTTGTGGCACTACAACGCCCATCACACCGAACCCATGCAGTTGAAAGCGGGCGTGTATGGGTTATCCAACGCAGGGCTGGACACGCCTTGGCCAAAACTGCTCAAGACCAAAGCCGCGCTGAGCCAATTGCTCACCGATCCGCGGCCCGAAGCACTATTGGAGATTCTGAGCGATCCGCAGACAGCGCCGTTTGCCGAGCTGCCGGATACCGGTGTGGGACTGGCGACCGAAAGTCTGCTGTCGAGCGTGTTTATCGCCAGCCCCACTTATGGGACACGGGCGAGTACGGCATTGATTGTGAACGCCGATGGCACGCGGCGGATGGTGGAGCGCAGTTTTGGGCCGCAAGGTGGGCGGTTGGGCGAGGTAGAACTCAATTTCTAACCACATCACAAATCCAATGTGGGAGGGGCGGTGCGACGATTCGACTTGCTC
>NZ_JAFHKI010000232.1 GCF_016937615.1 Pseudomonas lactucae
GAGCAAGCCTCCACATTTGGATCTCTGTCAGTCTCGAAGCCAGGGCTTTGGCCTGAAGCGCCACATCCGTCACCGCCGTGCTCTCCCACCACATCCCCCGCAACGGCGGGCCCATGGCAAACAGTCGTTGGCTGACCCGCCCCTGGGCATCCAGCACCGCCCCCGACGCATCCGCCGCGATCCCCAAGGCCAGCGGCCCAGGCTGGATCAGCCCGCGCTTGAGCAATTGCTGCGGCAACGGCCGGGCCACGCGGCGCCAGTCGTATTCGATGCCGCTGGAGTTGATCAGCGCCGCGCCCGACACCTGGGTCAGCGCTTGCTCACCACGATAGCGCAACTGGATCGTCACGCCCTCGCCCGCAGGCGCCAGGCCCTTGAACGACGCCGCGCGAATGCGCAAGCGCCCCTCTTCGTGCAAACGCGCCACCAGCTGCGCACTCAATGGCGGCGAGCGGTGGTGATGGCTCTCCCACCAGGGCCGAACATGGCGCACGAACTGGCGCTTTTCACGTTCGCCGGCCTGGCTCCACAGCCGGCCGATATGCGCGCGCACCGTGTCCAGCGGCGCCTGCCAATCAATGCCTTGCTCCACGGCAATCCGGCATTGCCGGCGCACTTCGCGCAGCAACTGCCGAGGGCTGCGCAGGCTCTGGTCTTCGCCGAGGAAGTCCACCCAACTTGGCGGTTGGCGGCGCACATGGGGCAGTAACCCATGGCGTGAAAACACCTCGATGGACCCGCGATGACCGGCCTGTTCCAGGGACACCACGGCATCGACCATGGTCAGCCCCGAGCCGATGATCAGCACCGTCGACCGTGGGTCGAGCCGGGTCATGGCCTGCACGTCCCACGGGTCCACCGCCGCCGCGTTCAAACCGCTGGACTCGGTTTGTGGCGTGCGCGCCGCCGGGAACATGCCGGTGGCCAATACCGCAACGGTGCCGCGCAGTGACTGGCCGTTATCGAGGGTCAGCAGGGTTGAATCCGCGTCCACTTGCAGGTCGATCACTTCGGCACGCACATGCTCCAGCGTGGACGCCGACAGCGCTCTGGCCTCGGCCAGCCGCTGCTGCGCATACAAGCCGAACAGTCCGCGCGGCGGGAACAGTTCGCTGATCGGTACGTGTTGCTGGTCCGACTCCGGCCAGCCACCGGCGCCGATGTGGGCGGTGAGCCATTGGGTCAGGTCGTCGGCATTGTCCGGGTCGACGCTCATGCGCGCCGCGTTGCCGTTCAGGGTGTGGCCCAGTTCGACCGCACTGTAGGCCTCGCCCCGGCCCAGTTCGGCACGCGGCTCGATCACCAGGATGCGGCGCCGGCCAGGCAAGCGCAGCAGTTGCACGGCGAGCATCGTGCCGCTCAGGCCGCCACCGATGATCAGCACATCGGCGTTGCGGATGGATTCACTCATGCAGGTTCGCCCTTACTGTTTGCCCAGATAAATATCATGCAGATCCCCCCGCGCCAGCAGTTCAGCGGCGCTGCCGCTCAAGGCCACGCGCCCAGTATCCAGCACGTAACCCTGGGACGCATAGGTCAGTGCGACGTTGATGTTCTGCTCGGCGATCAGGAAGCTCACCTGCTGTTCGCGGTTGAGCTGCGCGATGATCGCGAAGATCTCCTGCACGATCATAGGCGCCAAACCCATGGACGGCTCGTCGAGCAGTACCAAAGTAGGACGGGTCATCAACGCCCGGCCGATGGCGACCATCTGCTGCTCGCCGCCGGAGGTGAGCCCGGCGCGGGTGTGGCGCTTGGTCTTGAGCCTTGGGAACCAGGCGTAGATGCGCTCCAGGTCCTGCTCCATTTCCTTGCGGCTCAGGCGTCGCACAAAACCGCCGCTGCGCAGGTTGTCTTCCACGCTCAGTTGGCCAAACACGTGACGGCCTTCCAGCACGTGCACCATGCCCTGGCGCACACGCTGGCTGGGGTCGATACCGGCCAGGTCCGCACCGGCGTATTCGATCACGCCCCGGCTGACCTCGGCGCGTTCGGCGCGCACCAGCCCGGAGATGGCCTTGAGGGTGGTGCTCTTGCCCGCGCCATTGGCGCCGAGCAAGGCGACGATAGCGCCCTTGGGCACGTTCAGCGACACCCCGGCCACCGCCAGGATCGCACCGTCGTAGATCACTTCAATGTCGTTGACCGTCAGCAGCGACGGGCTCGCGGACGCGGTGGCAGGCTGGCTCATGGTTTATTCATCCCCGGTGCAAGTGCGTGGCGTCAGGCCTTTTTCCTTGGCGAATGCGGCGGACTTTTCATCGATCAACGGGCGCAGCAGCGCACGGTCGGCGGCGATCCAGTCGCTGATCAGCGTCCAGTTGGCGCCGTCCCACTGCTGCACCCGCGCCGAGCCGCCGCCTTCGTGGTCGCGGCACGACAGCTTGAGGTTCTGCATCAGGCCCAGGTAGCCCATGGCTTTAAGCCGTGCATCGTCGATATCCAGGTGTTCCAGGCCCCAGCGACCTTCTTCGCCATTGAGCGGGCGCTTGCCGAATTTGGCTTGCGCGGTGCGGATCGCTTCCACGGCGACGGCGGCATTTACCAGGCCGGAGTTGTAGTAGACGCTGCCGAAGTTTTTCAGGTCCTTGAGGTCGCTGTGGCCCTTGTCGAGGACGTATTGCTTGAGGCGCTTGTGGATCTCGAAATCGGCCCCGGCCGGGTATGGCGTGAGCGCCAGGTACCCCTTGGCGGCGGCGCCGGCCGGCAATACGTCTTCGCTGGAACTGGCCCAGATGTCGCCGATGATGTGGTCCACGGGGAAGCCGAAGCGCGCGGCGGTTTTCACTGCCACCGGGGTCGACACGCCCCAGGTGCGCAGGAACACCCAGTCCGGGTTGGCCTGGCGCACCTGGCGCCACTGCGCCGATTGCTCGTTGCCAGGGTCGGCTACCGGGATCTGGATATTTTCAAAGCCGTACTTTTCGGCCAGCAGCTTCAGCGGGCCGAGGGTTTCGCGCCCGTAGGCCGAGTCGTGGTAGACCGTGGCGATCTTCTTGCCCTTGAGTTTGTCGAAGCCGCCTTCACGCTGGGCGATGTAATTCACCAGCGTCGATGCCTCGCTGTAGAAGGTCAGCATCACCGGAAAGTTGTACGGGAACACCGTGCCGTCGGTGGCTTCGGTGCGCCCGTAGCCGAGGGTGATCAGCGGGATCCTGTCGACTTCCGCGCGCTCGCTCAGGGCATACGCCGCCGGCGCGCCGTTGGGTTGGTACACCGCGACGGGCGCGCCATCCAGGCCATTCTTGAAGCGCTCATAGCACTCGATACCCTTCTCCGCGGTCCATTCGGTCTCGCATTCCTGCCACACCAGCTTCACGCCGTTGATGCCGCCTTCGACCTCGTTGATATAGCGCAGGTAGTCGATCATCCCGGCCCACACCTGCACACCGCTGGAGGCATAGGCCCCCACCCGATAGGTCGCCAGGGGGAAGAATTGCTGGTCGGGTGACGCCATGGCCTGGGGCACGGCAGCGACCAATGTCGCCAGCGCAAAGGCAGCGCCGGCCAGGGAGCGTTTCAAGGATGCACGCATGGAAGTTCTCTTTAGAAGGATTAGAAACGTAGCGGCCACTGCCGCAGCCAATCGCGAAGGGTGTGCAACAGGCGAATCAACCCCTCGGGTTCCTTGATCAGGAACACGATGATCAACACGCCAAAGATGATTTTCTGCAGGTTCTGCAACTGCCCCGCATCCACCGAACCGCCAAACAGCGCCTGCCCGGCGTGGCTGAGAAAGATCGGCAGCAGACTGATGAAGGCCGCGCCGACGAAATTGCCGGCGATGCTGCCCATGCCGCCGATAATGATGATGAAGAGGATCTGGAACGAGCGGTTGATATCGAAGCTGCTGGCACTGGCGGTGCCCAGGTAAGCGAAGGCCCACAGCGCGCCGGCGATGCCTAAGTAGAACGAACTGACTGCAAACGCCAGGCGCTTGTAGCGCGCCACCGGAATGCCGACCACGGCGGCGGCGGTGTCCATGTCGCGGATCGCCATCCAGTTGCGCCCCACCTGGCTGCGCACCAGGTTGAGGGCGGTCCAGGTCAGCAGCAGCACCGTGACCAGGGTCAACCAGTAACGGCCCAGCGGCGTGTTGAGGTCATGGCCGAACAGCGCAAGCTTGGGCGCCGAAATCGTGCCGGACGAACCGTAGTTGTAGAACCAGGGGAACTTGACGAACAGCCACTCAAGAAAAAACTGCGCGGCCAGGGTGGTGACCATCAAGTAAAAGCCCTTGATCCGCGAACTGGGCAGGCCAAACAGCAAGCCGACCAACGCGCTGATGATCCCACCGCCCAGCAGCGCCACCGGCAGGCCCAATTCCGGCAGCCGCAGCAGGAAGCCGTAGGTGGCAAACGCACCCACCGCCATGAAGCCCGCCGCGCCCACCGAGGTTTGCCCGGTGTAGCCGGTCAGCAGGTTCAAGCCCAGCCCGGCCAGGGACAACACCAGGAAAGGGATCAGGATCGCATTGAGCCAATAATCATTGCCCCACAGCGGTACGACGACGAAGGCCAGCGTCAGCAGGCCAAGCAGGCCCCAGGGTACGCGTCGCTGAACCAGTAATAACGGCGCGGTGTCTTGAGCAACAGGGATCGACATGGTTTCAGACTCGCTCGATGGCGCGCTCGCCGAACAGGCCGGCGGGACGGATATACAGGAAGGCCAACGCCAATACATAGGCGAACCACGGGGTGATGCCGCCGCCGATCAGCGGGCCGATATACACCTCGGCAAGGTTCTCGGCGGCGCCGACGATCAGCCCGCCGACAATCGCCCCGCCAATCGAGGTAAAGCCGCCGATGATCAACACCGGCAAGGCTTTGAGCACCACCAGCGACAGCGAGAACTGCACACCCTGGCGCGCGCCCCACAGCAGCCCGGCCACCAGCCCGACAATCCCGGCCACCGCCCAGACGATCTGCCAGACACGGTTGAGGTGGATGCCGATGGACAGCGCCGCCGTGGTGTCATCCGCCACCGCGCGCAACGACACACCGATGCGCGTCTTGTTGAACAGCAGCGCCAACACCACCACCAGCACCACGGCGGTCGCGGCGGCGACCAGGTCGAACTGGCTGAGCATCAGCGGCCCGATAAACAGCGGCACGTCGTCGATGCCCAGGTCCAGCGCACGCACCTGCGCGCCCATCAAGCCCTGAGCCAGGCCTTCAATGATGAACGACAGGCCCAGCGTGGCCATGAACAGGGTGATCTGCGAACGGTTCACCAGCGGGCGCAAGACCAACCGCTCGATGAGCAACGCGCCGACGATCATCACCAGCACCGTGAGCAGCAACGCCACGGCAAACGGCACGCCCTGGTCGTGCAGGCTGACGAAGGTCAACGCGGCAAACAGCAGCATCGCGCCCTGGGCAAAATTGAACACGCCGCTGGCCTTGTAGATCAGCACGAAGCCGATGGCGACCAGCGAGTACAGGGTGCCGGCAAGTAAACCGCCGAGCAGGGTTTCGAAGAAAAACGTCATCAATGCACCACTCCCAAATACGCCGCGATGACCTCGGGATTGGCCTGCACCTGTGCGGGCGTGCCGTCGCCGACCTTGCGCCCGTAATCGAGCACCACCACATGGTCGGACAGGCCCATGACCACGCCCATATCGTGCTCGATCAACACTACAGTGGTGCCGAGGTCGCGGTTCACGTCGGCGACGAAGCGCGCCATGTCCTGTTTCTCTTCGGCGTTCATGCCGGCCATGGGTTCGTCGAGCAGCAACAGGCTGGGCCCGGCGATCAGCGCGCGGCCCAATTCCACGCGTTTTTGCAGACCGTAGGACAGGTTGCCCACCAGCACGTCGCGGTGGGCTTGCAGCTCAAGAAACTCAAGAATGCCTTGGCCACGCCGGCGAAATGCCCAGGCTTCGCGTCGCGCGCGGGGCAAGCCCAGGGCCTGTTCGATAAAGGTGCTGCGCATATGCCGCGACAGCCCGGTGAGGAGGTTGTCGAGCACGCTCATCTTCTTGAACAGCGCGTTGTTCTGGAACGTGCGGCCAATGCCACGACGCGCGGCGCCCAAAGGGTCAATGCGGTGGAAGTGTTGTTGCTCGAAGACGATCTCGCCGGCATCGAAGCGGTACACGCCGTTGAGCACATTGAGCAGCGAGCTTTTGCCCGCCCCATTGGGGCCGATCAGCGCGCAGATCTCACCGCGCCGTACCTCGAACGACAAGGCATTGATGGCCTTGACCCCCTTGAACGATAGCGAGATGTCCCGCACCTGGAGAATGGCCTGGCTCATGCAATGTCCCGTTTGAATTCGGCCAGCCACGTCGGCTCGGCACTGGCTTTAAGTGGCTGCCAGATATAGGCCAGGCGCTGAAACCCCAGCAGTTTGCGCACGCGGTTTTTCAGCAACCGGCGCAGGCCGCCCTGCGGGTGGGCAATGGCCCAGTCACACAGGCGTCGGCGCCAGGTACCGTGGGGCGCCAGGCGGCTTTCGATATCGTCGGCCAAGTGCTGTAAGCGCGAGGGCGACAACAGCAGGCCGGTGGGCGCTACTTCACTGCGATCACGCCGCGCCGAGGCGAGGTTTTCCGGGAACGCCAGGCCGTGACCCGTGCTCAGCCATTGCTCCAGCACCACAGCGAGGCCGCCTTGCCAAGAGGTGCCCTCTTCGCTCCACAGCGCGGTTTCGCCTGTGGGTTGCCACCAACGCTGCAGGTGCTGCGCCGGATCGACCTGACCGAGCAATTGAGCGAAGTCCACCCGCAGGGTGAACGCCCAATCCGGCTGGCGACCTTGAACGTAGGCGTGGCTGGGATGAATACGCCACAGCTGTTGCTCCAGGACCTGCGGCTCCAGGTTGTCGGCCAGCGTCAGCACCTGCCCGCCGACGGACTGGGCCGCCAACGCCAGCAACAGCAGGTTCGGCTCAAACGCGCCGCTGAGCGCCAAGCGTGACTGTTCGTTGAAACCTTGCTGGCGCAAACCATCGGCCAGGCGTTCGACGTCGCGCAGGGTGTCGATCCAGCGCCAGGCGTACCACTGGCCCTGGCGTTTGTGGCGCAGGGCAATGTGCAGCGGCGTGAGTTGTGCCCAGTGGTGCAGGTGTTCCAGGCGGGCCTTGGGGTCGTGCACGCTCATAGGGGGTGGTTCCTATTGGGGTGGTCAAGCGTGCGGTGGTCCGCTGGCTGGGATATTTGGATCGACACGGGACAAATGTGGGAGGGGCTGCCCCCCGATGGCAGTGTGTCAGACACCTATCAATTGCTGGCCCACTGCTATCGGGGGGCAAGCCCCCCTCCCACATTGGAATTTCGTGCACCAGACAGATCGCGGTAGCTGCGCCGGGGTGGTTTGGACC
>NZ_JAFHKI010000233.1 GCF_016937615.1 Pseudomonas lactucae
AGTGGTGCCTTCTTCCGCCAGCCTGCGCCGCAGCGTGGCTTCAGCTGAGCGCAAAGGTGGAGGCGACGTCCAACGCACTCCAGTCGTTTGCCAGGTCGCTGGCGATCAGTGCGCCGCACTTTGGATCGCCGATCGTCGGCAGGCGCGGCGGTTCGAACCGCCCACCCGTCACGCCAACCCAGGTCAGCAATTCCTGTACGCGATGCCGAGCGACAGGGTCTGGCACCGTGCTGTCTATTACCGCTTCAATGGCGCGCCTGAACGACTCGGCAAAATGCCCACCTTCGCCTGTGATGGGTTGAGCGTATCGAATGGCCGCCAGGTGGGTATTGGCTTCAGCGTTCGATTGGATCAACGCTTCGCCCCACACCAGCCAGTGGGCCTGGTAACTGCCGTCCTGGGCCAGCCGGTTGATGATATCCAAGGATTGCCCACCCGCCACGGCAATCGCCTCGCCTGGGCTGATCAGGTATTCACCCCCTGACCAGCGCACGATTTTCGAGCCCCGCTCAACATAGATCAAGATGGGACTCTCGATATACAAACGCTTGAACTCCAGGTTTCCATGCTGAAGAACGATGCCCGCGGTCCCGACCCCAGGCCGCTGGGTGATGCGCAAAGCGTCGTAAGCGTTCGTGAATGGCATCAGCGGCCGCCCTGTACCGTCAGCGTGGCTTTGGCAAGCGAACCACCTGGCACCAT
>NZ_JAFHKI010000234.1 GCF_016937615.1 Pseudomonas lactucae
CTGACTGTCACC
Organism: Pseudomonas lactucae; assembly: GCF_016937615.1. Taxonomy (GTDB): domain Bacteria; phylum Pseudomonadota; class Gammaproteobacteria; order Pseudomonadales; family Pseudomonadaceae; genus Aquipseudomonas; species Aquipseudomonas lactucae. The sequence goes on from NZ_JAFHKI010000234.1 coordinate 13, forward strand.
GACGCCGATAACGCTACTTCGCACGCTGATGCTCAGCAGCCGTGACAGTTGGTGAACGACATTCCGGTCATCACCGTTGAAGCCAACACGCTGACTGAAAACGATGCCAAAGAAGGCACTGTTGCTGGCCGCTTCACCGCGACTGACGAAGAGACTTCGACTGCCGATCTGAAGGTTGCCTTCACCGGCGAAAGCAATAAAGACGGTTACTACGCCATCTCGGGCACCGATGTTGTGCTGACGCAGAAGGGTGCTGATTGGGTCAACGCAGGCAATCAACTGCCGAAGATCGACCTGACTGTCACCGACGCCGATAACGCTACTTCGCACGCTGATGCTCAGCCAGCCGTGACGTTGGTGAACGACATTCCGGTCATCACCGTTGAAGCCAACACGCTGACTGAAAACGATGCCAAAGAAGGCACTGTTGCTGGCCGCTTCACCGCGACTGACGAAGAGACTTCGACTGCCGATCTGAAGGTTGCCTTCACCGGCGAAAGCAATAAAGACGGTTACTACGCCATCTCGGGCACCGACGTGGTGCTGACGCAGAAAGGCGCCGGTTGGGTCAACGCAGGCAATCAACTGCCGAAAATCGACCTGACCGTTACTGATGCCGACAACGCGACTTCGCACGCTGATGCTCAGCCAGCCGTGACGCTGGTGAACGACATTCCAGTGATCACCGTTGAAGCCAACACGCTGACTGAAAATGACGCGAAAGAAGGTACTGTTGCTGGTCGCTTCACTGCGACTGACGAAGAGACTTCGACTGCCGATCTGAAGGTTGCCTTCACCGGCGAAAGCAATAAAGACGGTTACTACGCCATCTCGGGCACCGATGTTGTGCTGACGCAGAAAGGCGCCGATTGGGTCAACGCAGGCAATCAACTGCCGAAAATCGACCTGACCGTTACTGATGCCGACAACGCGACTTCGCACGCTGATGCTCAGCCAGCCGTGACGCTGGTGAACGACATTCCACGTGACTCACCGTTGAAGCCAACACGCCTGACTGAAAATGACGCGAAGAAGGTACTGTTGCTGGTCGCTTCACTGCGACTGACGAACGAGACTTCGACTGCCGATCTGAAGGTTGCCTTCACCGGCGAAAGCAATAA
>NZ_JAFHKI010000235.1 GCF_016937615.1 Pseudomonas lactucae
CCCTCCCACATTTGTAATGTGTTGCCTTTAAGGTTTGCGCCACACGCTGGCCAACCACGGCTGCTGCTCACGCGGTAATCCGGCGGGGCGGTAGTAGTGCTCCAACTCCACAAACCCCGCCGTCGTCAGCAATGCCTGCCATGCCTCCAGGTCGTGATACGACCCATACCGTGGCCCATTCCAGCCTTCCTGGTTCTCACCCCGTGGGTTGGAGCTGAACAGCACGCCTCCAGGCTTCAACGCCGCGTGCAGTTGCTTGAGCACACGCGGCAGTTCCTGTTTGGGAATGTGAAACAGCACCGCGTTGGCGAAGATCCCGTCGAAGCGTTCGGCGGGCAATTGCAGTTTGAGAAAGTCCTGCTGCAACACCTCGCAGCCGCTGTCTTCGCGTGCCATCTGCGCAAAGCGCTCGGAGCCGTCCAGGCCCACGGCGATATGGCCCATGCGCGTAAACGTCTGCAAATCGCGCCCCGGGCCGCAGCCGAAATCCAACACGGTAAAGGGCGGCGTGCCCTGGATATGCCGCAGCAACGCGTCGATGTTCTGGCTCACATCGTGGTCGCGGGTGCCTTCGCGAAAGTCCTCGGCCACTTTGTTGTAATGGC
>NZ_JAFHKI010000236.1 GCF_016937615.1 Pseudomonas lactucae
CAGAACGGCGTGACGCCGCGCCCGCATCAACGCCCGCCGCGGTCGCGCAATACCTGCGCTGATGATCACGCCAACTACAGCAACGAATTGAAGCAGCAGATCCGCGAGTTGGGGCACACCTTGATGCACAAGCCGGTGCGGCCGATGAAGCTCAAAACCGCCATGAGCCACCTGTTACACCGGCCCTGACAGACAAGTGGAGATCCAATGTGGGAGGGGGCTTGCTCCCGATAGCGGTGTGTCAGTCAACTCATTTATAGCTGACACACTGCCATCGGGGGCAAGCCCCCTCCCACATTTGATTTGTGTTGTTTCTGGGGGCTCAGCGGCGCAGGTAGGAGCCGAAATCGATATCCCCGGCACTGAGGATCGCCTGCACCCGGTTATGCACATTCAACTTGCGCAGGATCGCCGACACGTGGGCCTTCACCGTGGTTTCGGCAATCTCCAGGGTGTATGCGATCTGCTTGTTCGACTCGCCCTTGGTCATGCGCTCCAGCACCAGCAACTGCTTGCGCGTCAGGGCCTGCAGCAGCTCAGGGGCAAAGCCCGGGTTTTCGTTGAGGCGGCGCTGGGTGCCGGGTTTCTGGCTGCGGATGATGTCCGGCGGCAGGTACACATTGCCGTTGAGAATCTGCTGGATCGCCTCGGTCATTTGCAGGCGTGGCGAGGACTTGGTGATAAAGCCCACGGCGCCATAGGTGATGGCCTGCAGTACGATCTGCTTGTCCTGCTCGGCCGAGACAATCACCACCGGAATGGTCGGCGCTTCGTTGCGCAGGTTGATCAGACCGTTGAGCCCGTGCATGCCCGGCATGTTCAGGTCCAGCAGGATCAGGTCGAGGTCGTCGTGTTCCTGGGTCAGGGCGAGCGCGCTTTCCAGGTCGGCGGTTTCCATCACCTCGCTGCCGGGGAAACCGTCACTGATGACGTTGTGGATCGCCTCGCGAAACAGCGGGTGATCGTCGGCTATCAGGATTTTGTACATGGCCGTTCACCTTCTTGTTGTGGGTTTTTATTGAAAAGGTTCGGGTGTCGCAGCCGTCACCGGCAGCTTTGCCGCTTCCCACGCGTCCAACCCATCGCGATACCAATACACAGAGGTATAGCCCAGGTTGGCGGCACGTTTTACCGCGTTCCAACTCAGCCAGCAATCGGAGCGGCAGTAGAACACCAGCGGGTGTGCGAGGTTGCCGCCGGTGAACCTGTACAGGTGGCGCACGAAGTAGCCTTGCCACTCGGGCGTGAGGTTGCCGTCGCCGGTGTTGGCCAGCCAGTGGCTGCCGGGCAGGTTGGCGTGGGGTTGGTCTTCGATGAAGCGACCTTGCAGCCACTGGCGGCGATACACGTCGATCAGCACCGGTGGCGGCGTTTGGTTGAGCAGGGTTTGCAGGGCCGCGGTGTCGACGATCGTGGCGCCCGGCAGGTGGTCGGGCGTGGGGCTGCGGTACAGGCCGATGCGATAGCCTTCGGTGGAAAACAGCGGGGTGTCGGCCTGGGCGTTGACGCAGAGCAGGCACAGCAACGCCAACAGGGGCAGTCGGGAAGGCAGCATGACGGTGTAGTCCTTATCGTTATGCCGCCATTACACGTGAGTCGCGCTGCCTTGGGAATGCGACGATAGACAGCAAAACCAGTACTAAAGTAGTAGTTTTGCCGCCCTCAGCCTTTTTTGCGCAGCGCCGCGTGCTGGGGGTTGAAGGTCAGCACCGCCAACAGCGTGAACAGCACGGTCAGCCCCAGGCACACCGCCAGTGCCAGCCCGGCGAAGCGCTCATACAGGGCAAAGCGCACCAGCTCCACCGCATGGGTAAACGGGTTGATCGCGCACAGCCAGTACAACCACTCGCTGGAGTCGCGCATCTTCCACAGCGGGTACAGCGCCGAAGACAGGAAAAACAACGGGAAGATCACGAAGTTCATCACCCCGG
>NZ_JAFHKI010000237.1 GCF_016937615.1 Pseudomonas lactucae
CCTCCCACATTTGGATCTCCACATATCCCTAAATAACGGATATGTACCCAATCAAAAAACCTTGACCCCGATCAAGGGATTCCCACCCCATTCTCCGTAACCTCACTGCATATTGTGTCTGTAAGCCTAAAAACATCTACATGTAGTGCCTGGAGCCCGGAAAATGCAAAACACGCTCACCCCGCTGGTCAGCACCCGCCTACACAAACGCGACGGCAGCCTGGTCCCCTTCAACGCCGAAAAAATCCACCACGCCCTGACCGCTGCCGGCACCGCAACCGGCGAGTACCAAGAGGCCGACGTCGACCTGTTACTGGGCGCCGTCCTGGCCCGCCTGCGGGGCATCGAGCAGTTGGACGTCGAACAGATCCAGGACAGCGTCGAACGCGTGTTGATGGACGCCGGCTACTTCCTCTCCATGCGCGCCTACATCGTCTATCGCGAACAACACGGTCGACTGCGTCGCGACCGCAAGACCCTGGTGGAAGTCGCCACCTCGATGAACGAATACCTCGACCGCGAAGACTGGCGCGTGCAGGCCAATGCCAACCAGGGCTATTCCCTTGGCGGGCTGGTGCTGAACGTGGCGGGCAAGGTCACCGCCAATTATTGGCTCGACGAGGTCTACAGCCAGCAGATCGGCCGCGCACACCGTGAGGCGGATTTGCATATTCACGACCTCGACATGCTCGCCGGTTACTGCGCCGGCTGGTCGCTGCGTTCGTTGCTGCATGAGGGCCTCAATGGCGTGCCGGGTCGCGTTGAAGCCGGGCCGCCCAAGCACTTGAGCAGCGCCCTGGGGCAGATGGTCAATTTCCTCGGCACCCTGCAAAACGAATGGGCCGGCGCCCAGGCGTTCAGTTCGTTCGACACTTACCTGGCGCCCTATGTGCGCAAGGACCAACTGAGCTACGCCCAGGTGCGCCAGGCGGTGCAGGAGTTCATCTACAACCTCAACGTACCGTCGCGCTGGGGCACCCAGACGCCATTTACCAACCTGACCTTCGACTGGGTCTGCCCGCAGGACTTGCGTGAGCAGATCCCGGTGATCGGCGGTGAGGAAATGCCGTTCGCCTACGGCGACCTGCAGGCCGAGATGGAGTTGATCAACCGCGCCTATATCGAAGTGATGCAGGCCGGCGATGCCAAGGGGCGGGTGTTCACCTTTCCGATTCCCACCTACAACATCACCCATGATTTTCCCTGGGACAGCGACAACGCCGACCGCCTGTTCGAGATGACCGCACGCTATGGCCTGCCGTATTTCCAGAACTTCCTCAATTCCGATATGCAGCCCAACCAGGTGCGTTCGATGTGCTGTCGCCTGCAATTGGACGTGCGTGAGTTGCTCAAGCGTGGCGGTGGCTTGTTCGGGTCGGCGGAGCAGACCGGCAGCCTGGGGGTGGTGACGATCAACTGCGCGCGTCTGGGCTATCTGTTCAAGGGCGACACTTCGGGCCTGCTGCAGCGCCTGGACGGCCTGATGGACATGGCCATGGAAAGCCTGGAAATCAAGCGCAAAGTGATCCAGCACCACATGGACGCCGGCCTTTACCCCTACACCAAGCGTTACCTGGGCACCTTGCGCAATCACTTCTCCACCATCGGCCTTAACGGCATGCACGAGATGCTGCGCAATTTCAGCGGTGACCAGCAGGGCATGCACACCGAGCAGGGCCGCGCCTTCGCGCTCAAATTGCTCGACCATGTGCGCGCCACGCTGCTGCGTTTCCAGGAAGAAACCGGCCACCTCTACAACCTCGAAGCCACCCCGGCCGAGGGCACCACTTACCGCTTCGCCAAGGAAGACCGCAAGCGCTACCCGGACATCCTGCAGGCCGGCAGCGATGTCGCGCCGTACTACACCAACTCGTCGCAACTGCCGGTGGGCTTTACCCAGGACCCGTTCGAAGCCCTGGAGCTGCAAGATGAACTGCAATGCAAATACACCGGCGGCACCGTGTTGCACCTGTACATGGCCGAGCAGATTTCCTCGGCGCAGGCCTGCAAGCAACTGGTGCGCAAGGCGTTGGGGCGGTTCCGCCTGCCGTACCTGACGATCACCCCGACCTTCTCGATTTGCCCGGTGCACGGCTACCTGGCCGGTGAGCATGAGTTCTGCCCCAAGTGCGACGAAGTTCTCGCCCTGGCCGCTGCGCGATAAAGCGTTTTCCAACCATCAAGGAGATACACCATGCAAACATCCCAGCCACAACGTCAGCGCTGCGAAGTCTGGACCCGGGTAATGGGTTACCACCGGCCGGTCTCGGCGTTCAACCCCGGCAAACAGTCCGAACACAAGGAGCGTGTGCATTTCACCGAAGCGGCCGCCGTGGCCGGGCGCCAATGAGTCGAGCGCTGCGGGTCGGGGGCCTGGTGCCCCTGACCACACTCGACTACCCCGGCATGCTCGCCTGCGTGCTGTTTTGCCAGGGCTGTGCCTGGCGCTGTCGTTACTGCCACAACCCGGACCTGATCCCACCGCGCGCAAGCACGGAGGTGGATTGGCGCCGGGTATTGCTGTTTCTGCAACGGCGCCAGGATCTGCTCGACGCCGTGGTGTTCAGCGGTGGCGAGCCGACCCTGCAGGAAGGCTTGCCGGCGGCCATGGATGAAGTGCGGGCCATGGGCTTTCGCATCGGCCTGCACAGCGCGGGAATCAAGCCGGCCGGTTTTGCCAACGCGCTGCGTCATGCCGACTGGGTGGGGTTTGACGTCAAGGCCCTGGCCGAGGACTGCCAATTGATCACCCAGGTCAGGGGCAGCGGCGCCGCCAACTGGCGCAGCCTCGACACCTTGTTGGCCAGTGACGTGGAGTACGAATGCCGCACCACGGTGCACTGGCACCTGATCGACCCGCCGCGCTTGCTGCGTCTGGCCCAGCGTTTGCAAGCCCGTGGTGTGACGCGCTTCGCCGTGCAGATGGTGCGCACGGCCAGCATGCTCGATCCGCAATTGGCGAGCGCACCGGTACAGGCATCGCTGCCTGAACTATGGGGCCGCCTGCGGGAGTTATTCCCCGCGTTTGTACTGCGAGGGTGATGCACGCCCTCCACAGGATTTTTATAGATGCTGCCCATGTTGGGCAGGCTTTCATCAGGGATTATCAGAATGAAGCAATTAACCACGGCTCAACGCATTGTCATCGGTTTCGCGATTGCGCCGTTGGCCCTGGTCGGCTTGGTGTTTTACGCCCTGCACGACCTGACCACCCTCAAGCAGCAATCGGAACAGATCGTGCGGCAGGACTGGCCGAAAATCGCGCCGATCATGGTGATCGCCACCGGTGTGCGCGATAACGGGCGCAACACCCGCGACCTGCTGATCGACCAGAACAATCAACAGGCCCAGGCCGCCATCGGCACCACCCGCCAACGCATCACCGACGCTTTCAGCGTCCTCGAACCGCTGCTCGATACCGCTGAGGGCAAGGCCGCGTATGCCACCTTGAAAACCCACCGTGAAGCCTACGTCGCCGCGTTTACCCAGGTGCAGGCGCTGATCGGACAGGGCGCCCGCGAGCAGGGCCTGGCGCAACTCAAGCAACAGGTGATGCCGGCCGAACTGGACGTGTTCAAGAGCCTGGACGCCTTGATGGCGATGCAGGGCCGCATGTTTGCCGAGCGCCAGCAAGCGGCGCAGACCCTGTACGACGAGGCCCGGCGCAACATGCTTGGGCTGTTCGTGCTGTGCCTGGCCCTGGTGGTGACGGCTGCGGTGATGGTCACTCGCAGTGTGCTCCGACCCCTGGGCGGTGAGCCGTCTGAAGCGGCGCGGGTGTTGAACCATATCGCCGAGGGCGACCTGACTATCCAGGTGCCGGTGGGCAACAGCGCCGAGGGCAGCGTGATGCGCAACCTGCACCGGATGCAGCAGAGCCTGAACCAGATGGTGCGGCACATCGCGGCGTCGGTGGACGGCGTGGCCAGCTCTTCCGAGGAATTGAGCGCGGTCAGCGGCCAGACCAGCAGCAGCTTGCAGGCCCAGGGCCAGGAGATCGAACAGGCCGCCACGGCGGTGAATCAAATGACCGCCGCGGTCGATGAAGTGGCGCGCAACGCCGTGAGCACCAGCGAAGCCTCGCGCCTGTCCGAACAGACCGCCCAGCGCGGTCGCGCCCAGGTGCAGGAAACCGTGGCGTCGATCAACACCCTGGCCACCGGCGTGGTGGAAACCTCAGAACGCATCCAGCAACTGGCCGGGCGCGTGCAGGATATCAGTGGTGTGCTGGAGGTGATCCGCAGCATTGCCGACCAGACCAACCTGCTGGCCCTCAACGCCGCCATCGAAGCAGCCCGTGCTGGCGATGCCGGGCGCGGCTTTGCGGTGGTCGCCGATGAGGTGCGTGCGCTGGCCCATCGCACACAGACGTCGACCCAGGAGATCGAGCAGATGATCGGCAATATTCGCCAGGACACCGAACACGCGGTGGCGGCGATGCACAGCAGCAGTGAGCGGGTGCAGACGACCTTGGGCGTGGCCCAGCGTTCTGGGGAAGCGTTGGAGGAAATCACGCGGTCTATTTCGCAGATCAACGAGCGCAACATGATGATTGCCAGCGCCACCGAAGAGCAGGCGCTGGTGGCGCGGGAGGTGGATCGTAATCTGGTGGGGATTCGCAATTTGTCCCAGCAGGTGTTGCAGGGGGCGTTGCATACGGAGACGGCGGGGCAGGATCTGGCGGGGATGGCGGGGGTGTTGCATCAGATGGTGGGACGGTTCAAGGTTTAGAGGTGTTTTCGATGGTGTACATATCCGTTATTTAGGTAACGGCTACTTATGGTTCCGCTCTTACAGCGGGTCACTTTTGGAAAGACCCAAAAGTAACCAAAAGGTCTTCGCCCCAAC
>NZ_JAFHKI010000238.1 GCF_016937615.1 Pseudomonas lactucae
TACCACCGAAAGCACCGTATTCGATTTGCAACAGCTGAGTTTTCAAGCGCCCGGCGCCCAAAAAACAACTGGCCGGCCGACCTGCAAGTGACCCTGCACACCGCCGAACAAGCCGGTTCGGCGGTGGCGTTCTACCCCGACGGCAGCTCCACCGGCGGCAACCTGTTGTTGGCCAATGGCAGCCGGCGCTGGCGCATCGATATTGGCTGGCTGACCGGCAGCGTGCAGTCCAGGACGTTGCCATGAAGCATCAGCGCGGGTTCACCCTCCTGGAAATGCTCGCCGCGCTGACGTTGATGGCGATCTGTAGCACGGTGCTGCTGGTCGCCTTCGGCCAGAGTGCGCGCTCGCTGTCGCAGGTGGCCCATAGCGACCGCCTTACCCATGCGGCCTTGAGCGTGATGGACCAGGAGGGCGCGGGGCCCTTGGCCAACGGCACCCGCCAGGGCGAGCTGGATGGCATCGCCTGGCAATTACGCATTGCTCAACAGCCCGCTCGTGTCGGCCAGGCCCCTCTGTTTCGCCTGGACCTGAGTATCAGCGAAGGCCCGCGCCAGGCGCAGTTCAGTACCTTGAAGCTGCGCGCCGCCGGGGCCGGTTTGTGAGGCGGCGCCAGCAGGGGTTCACCTTGCTCGAGATCATGATCGTGCTCAGCCTGCTCGGGGTGCTGCTGACCTTGGTCGGCGGTGCGTTGCTCGGTGCCAATCGTGCGGTGCTAAAAGCCCAGCGCTACACGGTCAGCCTGGATGAAATGCGCGCCGCGCAGCAGTTTTTACGCACCGCCATCAGTGAGGCGTTGCCGCTGGATGTGACCGAGGACGACAGCCAGGTCGATGGTTTTTTCGCCGGAGGCCCGCAGCGCATGCAGTTTGTCGCGACCTTGCCCGGCGTGCTCGGCGGCGGCATCCAGCGCTTCACCTTGCAGTTGACCGGCCCCGAGGCATCGCGCGATTTGCAGGTGGCGTTCGCGCAGTTTGAGTCCAAGGCGCAGGTCAGCGTGCCGGCGTCACGCAGCGAGCCGCAGGTGTTGCTCAAGGGCGTCGAGGATTTGCAGTTCAGCTATCGCGGCCTGTCGCCCAAGGGCCAGGCCACCGGCTGGATCAATGAGTGGCCGTGGACCAAGCGCTTGCCCTATGCGGTGCGGATCAGTGCACGAGTGAACGGGCCGGTGCCCTGGGTGACCCAGGTGGTTGCCTTGCGCCTGAACCTGTCCGGCGGGGCGCCTGAATGATCAAGCATCAACGCGGTGTCGCGCTGTTATTGGTGCTGTGGGTGCTGGCCTTGCTCAGCCTGTTGCTCGGTGGCCTCGCCGGTTGGGTGCAGCTGGAAACACGCCAGGCGGCATGGCATCGCCAGCACACCCAGGCGGTGTTGGCCGCCGAGGCAGGCGTGGCGTTGGCTCTGCAAGGCTTGCTCGACCCCCAGCAACGCAAACAATGGATTGCCGACGGGCGTGAAATCCCGTTGGTGTTTGACGACGCGCAACTGCACGTCAGCCTGCGTAGCGAGCGCGGCGGGTTGTACCTCAACAGCGCCGAAGTCGCTGACTTCGCGCGTCTGGCCCTGGCGTGCGGTGCCACCCAGGCCCAGGCCAGGCAACTGGCCAGGGCGCTGGAGGTGCGGCGCAACCAGGGCCTGGCGCCGTTTCGGGTGGTGGAAGAAGTGCGGCAGTTGCCGGGCATGACCCAGGCGCTGTACAGCGCACTGGTGCCGCAAATCAGCCTGTGGAGCGGCCTCGACCGGCCCGATCCGGCCTTCGCCAGCCCATTGATGCGCCACGCACTCAACCTGCCGCATCAGAGTGCAGTGGGCGTCGACCCCGGCGAGGTGCTGGTGGTCAGCAGCCGCGCACAACGCCCCGGCGGTTATCACGCCCAAGTGCAAGCCACGGTTTTATTGAGTCCCGCGCAAGGTAGCGCACAACCTTATCGAGTATTGCGTTGGCAAGAATGACTGAACACTTAACCGCGCGGCTGGAGGCGTTGGCCGAGCCGATTGCCCGGCGCTGGCACGGCAGCCTGCTGCAACAGGGCTGGCGCCTGTGGCTCAAGGAGCTGCGTGGCTGCCTGCCCGGCTGGTTGTCCTTGCGCGACATCCCCGAGCACATTTACCCGTGGCCGATCACTGCCCCCGTGGCAATACCCACCGGCGAGGCGCGCCAGGTGCTGTTGCTGGCGCCTGACGCCGTGCTGGCGCAAACCCTGCAACTGCCCGTGGCTGCGGCGCGCAACCTGTCGACGGTGGTCGGTTATGAACTGGACCGCTTCACCCCGTTCGAGGCCGCGCAACTGTACTTCGTTGCGCGTCAGGAGCGCCGCACAGCCAGCCAAGTGCAGGTGACGCTGGTGGCGATCCTGCGTGAGCGCCTGGACCAGATCCTCAGCGACTGCGCCGCCCTCGGCCTGCAACCGCATGCCGTGGATGTGGCCGATGGCGCCGGCAGGCCGATGGGCATCGACTTGTTGCCGGTACCCTTGCGCCCACGCCAACGTCCAGCGGGCAAAGGCTTGCAACGCAGCTTGCCGTGGCTGTGCGGTGCCTTGCTGATTGCCGCCATGCTGCTGTGGCTCGACGACCGCCAACGCGTGCTCGACGCCATGCGGCACAGCGTGCGCGTACAGAAGGCCGAGGTTGCCGAAATCCAGGCGCTGCGCCAGCAACTGCTCAATACCCGAGGCGCCGCGCAGTACCTGATCCGCCGCAAAATGGCCCAGCCGCCATTGGCCGCGTTGCTCAATGAACTGACCGTCTGCCTGCCGCCCGACACCTGGATCGACCAGTTGGAAGTCAGCGACGGCGCCGAGGTGTCGTTCTCCGGACAAAGCGCCAAGGCCAGTGCGTTGATCACCCGCATCAAGAGCTGCCACAGCCTGGAAAACGCCCAGTTCGAAGGAGTGATCCAACCCGATGCACACACCGGCAAGGATCAGTTCTCCTTGCGCGCCCACCTGCACCAGGAGGCCGCCGATGCGCCGTCCACTGACACCCCGTGAGCGCCGTGGCGCGGCCTTGATCGGCCTGGCCGTGGTGCTCGGTGCCGCTTACTGGTTGTTGATCGACAGCTGGTTCGCCGGCCCCTTGCGCGCCATGGGCGAGCAGGCCGAACAACTGCGCGAGCAGCAACAACGTTATGCCGGGGTATTGCGCCAGCGTGACGGCCTGCGCGAGCAGCTCGAACAGGCCCGCCAGGACCCGGCCAGCAGCACCAGCCTGTTGCCCGGCGATGACCCCAGCGCGGTCGCGGCCGACCTGATGCAACGCATCGCCGACCTGATCAACAGCCGCGCCGGCCTCGGTGGCGGCTGCAGCCTGACCCAGCGCATGCCGATCACCCCGGAGCAGGACGATGCCGAGCCTTATCGACAGGTCAAAGTCAGCCTGACCCTCAACTGCGCCATCGAACCCCTGACCGCGATCCTGCATGAGCTGGAGTACCAGCGCCCGTTTCTGTTCGTCGATGAAATGAGCATCCGTCGCCGCCCGGACGCGCCCGCCACCGGCGGCGCCGGCAAACTGGTGGTGCACCTGCTGGTGCGCGGTTACCTGCAACCGGCCGGTGCGCGGCAGGTGGTCCCATGATCAATGTGTTGCGCCCGATTGAGTGGGTTTTGCTCGGCGTGTCCGCCGCCTTGGGCGTGCTGATGCTAGGCATCTTGAGCAACATCGGCGACGCGCCGCAGTGGCTGCCGGAACCTGAGCCTGCCGCCCATGCCAATGCCGCGGCCAAGGTGCTGACCGCGCCGGACGTCACCCTCGACAGCCTGGCCGGTACCTGGCAGACGCCGCTGTTCAGCGGCGACCGCAGCCCGGATCGCACGGTGGGCCAGGCGGCGGTATCCAGCCTGTCGAGCCTGACCCTCACCGGCATCGTGCTGGACGGCGACCTGCGCGTGGCACTGCTCAAGCGCGCCGATGGCCCGCCGCTGAAAGTCCACCAGAACCAGACCCTGCCCAACGGTTGGCGCCTGGACCACCTGACCCAGCGCGATGCGCGCTTTGTGCTCGATGGCCGCAGTCAAACCCTGAGCCTGCGAGCCTTGCGTCTACCGCCGCCGTCGACCACGCCCCCAATTACCCTTCCTCACGAGTCCGCCCCTTGATCGATACCTACCCTGGCGCCTTGCGCACCACCGTGCTTTGCCTGGCAACCGCTGTTTCCCTGGCGGGCTGCGGGACATTCCCCGACCACCTCGACCCGGACGAGGCCCTGTTGCACGAAGCGATGCAGGGCACCGGTTCGCAACGCTCGCCCGTGGATCCGGCCAGTGAACAAGCGCCGGTCAACAGCGGCCAACCCCAGGCCAAGACGCCGCCGCAACGCCAGTTGATTCGCGGCAACCAGCAGTTCGTGCGTCAGCCGGCGGTGTCGGCGGCGAAGGCGGAGGGCGGCGGTGACATCGTGTTCAATTTTGCCGACCAGCCGATCGAGGCGGTGATCAACAGCGTGATGGGCGACCTGCTGCACGAGAACTACAGCATCGCCCAGGGCGTGAAGGGCAATGTGAGTTTTTCCACCTCCAAACCGGTGAACAAGCAGCAGGCGCTGTCGATCCTCGAAACCCTGTTGTCCTGGACCGACAACGCCATGATCAAACAGGGCAACCGCTACGTGATCCTGCCGGCCAACCAGGCGGTGGCGGGTAAGCTGGTGCCCGAGATGCGCGTGTCGCAGCCCTCCAGCGGCTTGTCGGCACGCCTGTTTCCGCTACGTTATATCTCCGCCACCGAGATGCAGAAACTGCTCAAGCCGTTTGCCCGCGAGAACGCGTTTTTGCTGGTGGACCCGGCGCGCAATGTGCTGAGCCTGGCCGGTACGCCTGAGGAACTGGCCAACTATCAGGACACCATCGACACCTTCGACGTGGACTGGCTCAAGGGCATGTCCGTCGGGGTGTTCGGCCTGCAACGCGCGTCGGTGGCCGAGCTGATGCCCGAGCTGCAAAAGATGTTCGGCCCCGACAGCGGCATGCCCCTGGCGGGCATGGTGCGCTTCCTGCCCATCGAGCGCACCAACTCGGTGGTGGCGATCTCCTCGCAACCGCAATACCTGAGCGAAGTGGGCGACTGGATCCACACCATCGACGAAGGCGGCGGCAACGAGCCGCAGATGTACGTCTATGACGTGCGCAACATGAAAGCCAGCGACCTGGCCAAGTACCTGCGGCAGATCTACGGCACGGGCGCGATCAAGGACGACGCCCCGGCCAAGGTTGCCCCCGGTTTGCGCACCGCGACACTGTCGTCGCCTGGTACCAACAGCACGTCCGGCAGCACGCCGGGTGGGCTGAGCAACAACCTCAATGGCAACCAACCCGCCGCGGAAGATGAGGAGCAGGAGCCCGAAGCCGAGCAGGACAACGCCGAGCAGGGCCCCAGCGACGACGCCCCGGCCAAAAGCCTCGACGCCGGCACCCGCATCACCGCGCAAAAAAGCAGTAACCAACTGCTGGTGCGCACCCGCCCTGTGCAGTGGAAGGAGATCGAATCGGCGATCAAGCGCCTCGACAATCCGCCGCTGCAAGTGCAGATCGAAACTCGCATCCTCGAAGTCAAACTCACCGGCGAACTGGACCTGGGCGTGCAGTGGTACCTGGGCCGCTTGGCGGGCAATTCCACCAGCACCACCGTGGCCAACGCTTCCGGCAGCCAAGGCGCGCTGGGCCGTGGCGGCGCCGGGTTGGGCGCGGCGGATTCGTTGTTCTACTCCTTCGTCAGCTCCAACCTGCAAGTGGCATTGCATGCGCTGGAAACCAACGGCCGCACCCAGGTGTTGTCGGCGCCGTCGCTGGTGGTGATGAACAACCAGCCGGCGCAGATTCAGGTGGGGGACAACATTCCCATCAGCCAGACCACGGTGAATACCGGCACCTCCGACACGACGTTGAGCAGCGTCGAATATGTGCAGACCGGGGTGATCCTGGATGTGGTGCCGCGTATCAACCCGGGCGGGCTGGTGTACATGGATATTCAGCAGCAGGTCAGCGACGCGCAGGACCAGGCGACCACCAACGGCGACACGCCGGCCAATCCCCGTATTTCCACGCGGTCGGTGTCGACCCAGGTGGCGGTGCAGAGCGGGCAGACGGTGTTGCTGGGGGGGTTGATCAAACAGGACAACGCCGACACGGTAAGTGCCGTGCCGTACCTGGGCAAGATTCCGGGGTTGCGGTGGCTGTTTGGGAGCACCAGTAAGTCCAAGGACCGTACCGAATTGATTGTGTTGATTACACCGAGGGTGATTACCAGCAGTAGCCAGGCGCGGCAGGTGACGGATGATTATCGGCAGCAGATGCAGCTGTTGCGGCCGGAGAAAAACTGAAGGAATTCGGTTGGCAAGGTCCGTCACCGTACCCCCGGCCGGACTGCCTGATTCAGCGAGGGGCGACGCTTGGACTTGCCCGCTATCGCGGCGTGGTCTCTACACATCGTTAGCGAACCCCCTCTACGCATTATTCTGTTGAAGGTGTTTGGATAGCCATTTGGGTCACTCACCAAACCCCACAATTGCCTTGGTCTCCAGATACTCCTCGAAACCCACCACCCCATACTCCCGACCATTCCCCGAGCGCTTGTAGCCGCCAAACGGCGCCAGCGGGTTCCACGCGGGGTAGTTCAGGTGCACCTGCCCGGCGCGAATCCGCGATGCCACGGCACGTGCCTGTGTCAGGTCGTGCCCCTGGACGTGGGCGCCCAGCCCGTAGACCGTGTCGTTGGCGATGGCGACCGCTTCGTCCAGCGTCTCATAGGCAATGATGCACAGCACCGGGCCGAATATTTCTTCCTGGGCAATGCGCATGGCGTTGTCCACGTTAGAGAAAACAGTCGGTCGGGTAAAGAAACCCGTGTCAAACCCCGCCACACGCCCAGGCCCGCCGCACACCAGTTTGGCGCCCTCGTCGAGGCCGGCCTGGATCATGGCCTGGACGCGATGGAACTGGGCCTCGTTGGCAATCGGGCCCAACTGGGTGTCCGGCGATTGCGGGTCGCCGACGATGAGTGCATTCGCGGTGGCTGCGGCCAGGGTTTCGACTTCGGCCAGACGGTTTGCGGGCACGATCATTCGGGTCGGCGCGCTGCACGATTGCCCGACGTTGCGAAACGCCGACATCACGCCCAGCGGCACGGCCTTGGCGAAGTCGGCGTCGGGCAGCAAAACATTCGGCGATTTGCCGCCCAGCTCCTGAGTCACACGCTTCACCGTCGGCGCGGCCGCTTGTGCAACCAGTGCGCCGGCGCGGTTGGAGCCGGTGATCGAAATCATATCGATATCCGGATGGGCTGCCATCGCCGCGCCCACCTCGGCGCCGCTGCCATTCACCAGGTTGAACACGCCAGGCGGCAGGCCGGCGTCATGCACCAGTTGGGCAAACAGAAGGGCGCTCAGCGGTGACAGCTCGCTGGGTTTCAACACCACGGTACAGCCGGCGGCGATGGCCGGGGCGACCTTCGCGGTGATCTGATACAACGGCCAGTTCCACGGCGTGATGAGACCGCACACGCCGATGGGCTCGCGCTCAATGGCAGTGCCGCCTTCGACGGTTTGGAAACGATAACTGGACAACAAGTCACGGGCGACCCGAACGTGTTCGGCGGCCAGCGGCACCTGCATCGCCCGAGCAAAACCGATGGCGGCGCCCATTTCCAGGCAGAGCGCTTGCGCGAGTTGCTCTTTGCGTTCAAGGATCAACTCATGGATTTTCCCCAGCATCTGCGCTCTTGCGGCGGCGGGGGTGGCCGACCACCCGGCAAACGCTGCGCGCGCGGCTGCCACGGCCCGGTCAACATCCTCGGCAGACCCGCGCGCAACTTGGGCAACCACCTCCTCGGTCGCCGGATTGACCACCGGCAAACTGGCCGCAATGGCCGGGTACACCCAGCGGCCGTCGATGTAAAACTGCTGCGACGTTGGCGAATCAAGGCTGTCGCTGAGCGATGTGTGAGTGGTCATCCAACTGGCTCCCTGGAGCGGTAATAGGCGCTGCGCGTGGCACGGCCCGGTGTCTGGCTAAGCTAGCAAAAGGTGTCAGGCCAAAGATGCCGTTATTCAACCCTGCAAGGGAGAATCTGCTGAATCCGGCAGGCTGCCATACTTCTTTGTGGCGACCGTGCAGTTGTGGTGCGCGGGGCTTGTCCTGATGCCAGTCAGTTAAGGGCGAACACAGGTCACTTTTTACCCTTTCAACTTCTTAACTGACAGGCATTAGGGCTTGCCCCGCTCACTACGACCGCTAGCTGATCCATGTTTTCGACGGTTGGGTAAACCGCCGGATATCGAACGGGCTGATCAAGGTACTGGTGCTGCCGGTACTGATCAGTTCGGCCATCACATCCCCCACACCGGGGCCCAGCTGGAAACCGTGGCCACAGAAGCCGAAGGCGTAAAACAGCCCCTCCACGACGCCGCTCGGGCCCATCACCGGCAGGGAGTCCGGGGTGTAGCTTTCGATGCCGCTCCACACGCGGATGATGTTCAGTTTTTCGGCGCCCGGTAGCAGTCGCTTCATCTGGCGCATCTGGTTGAGCAGGCTCTCGGGCTTGAAAAACGCGCGTCGGTTGAGCATGTCCGGTGTGCAGCGGGCACCGCCGCCGATGATGATGTTGCCGCGTGGGATCTGGCGGAAGTAGATCACCTCTTCCTTGATCTTGGTGAACACGCCGATCACGGTCTTCAACGCGTAGGGCACCGGTTCCGTGACCGACATCTGCGGGCCGTTGGGCTCCAGCGGCACCGGTTCGCCAAAGCGCTCGGACAAGCGCGCGGCCCAGGCACCGGCGCTAATCAACAGCTGCTCGGCGACGAACAGTTGCCCATCGGTGGTGGTGACGTGGAACAGTCCATTGACCTTTTCCACGTCGGCGACTTCGGTTTTTTCCTCGATTCGCGCACCGAGGCGCCGGGCGGCGCGGGCAAATGCCGGTGCGGCCAGGCGTGGGTTGGCGTGGCCGTCGTGGGGCGCGTAGGAGCCGCCCTTGACGTCCGAGCCGAGGAAGCCGAAACGCTGATGCAACTCGGCACCGCGATAAATCTTCAGGTCCAGTTGCGCGGCTTCCGGCGCAGCGGCGTAGGCCTCAAGCTCGGCGATTTCATCGTCGCGATAACACACGCGCATGTGGCCGCTGGGGATAAATTCCAGGTCATCGTCGATCAGTTCCGGCAAGCGTTTCCACAGCGCCCAAGAACGATTGGCCAGCGCCAGTTGCCCCAGATAGCGGCCCTGGCGGCGCACATTGCCGAAGTTGACGCCGCTGGCGTACTGACCGATCTGGTCGCGTTCCAGCAGCGTGACCGAGCAGCCGCGCCGCCGCAGGAAAAACGCCGACGAGGCGCCCATGATGCCGCCGCCGATGATCAGCACGTCGCTTTTTTGTGGCGTCATGGGCACTGCTCCTGTGCGATACGGGCCATGGCGTCGATTTCGATCAGGTAACCATGATGCAGCGCCGGCACAGGCACCACGCGCGCGCCGGTTTGTGCTCGCCCAGGTAGCGCGCGTAGATCCGGTCAAAGGCTGGCCAGTGTTGTATGTCGACGACATACACCGTCACTTTGAGCAGGTCGCGCTGGCTCAGGCCCGCTTCGTCCAGGATCGCCAGCAGGTTATCCAGGGCAATCGACGCTTGAACCTCGAACGGTTGCCCGCTGCTGTGCTCGCCATTGGCGCGTACCGGCAGCTGCCCCGAAACATACAGCACGCCTGCGTGCGCGACCGCCTGGGCATAGTGCCCGCCCGGCGCTGCTGCGTGGGGGCTGAAGATCGTGTGGATGTGATTACCAGCCATGCAGGCGACTCCAGGTATGCAGCGTGCCATCGGCGGCCACGGCGTGATAGTCCGGGAACTGCGCACCGGTGGCGCAGGCGTGATTGGGCAGGATGCGCAGCCGACTGCCGATCGGGAATCGCGTGACAAGCGTCTCGTGTTGGGCTGTGCCCAGGCTGATGATGCCGTGCTCCTGGTTGGCGCCGCTGAACTGCGCGCCTTCGATCCAGTCGCCCGCTTCGTTGCACACCTGGCCATAACCGAAGTCGTGCCGCTGGCGCTGCGTGCCGCGGTCACGGCTCATGGCCATCCAGCCGGCGTCGGTGATGATCCAACCTTTGTCCGGTTGATGGCCGATGACGCTGGTCAATACGCTCAGCGCCAACTCGTCGGCCTGGCACACACCGATGTTGTGCATGACCAGATCGAAGAACACGTAGACGCCGGCGCGTACTTCCGTGACGCCGTCCAGGTTCAAGGCCGAGAGGGCGGTGGGGGTCGAGCCGATGCTGACCTCGGCACACGCCACCCCGATGGCGCGGATGTTTTCTGCGGCGCGTACGCAGAGCCGACGTTCCTGTTCGGCCAGCGCTTGCAGGGCTGGCGGGTTGTCCAGCTCGTAGCTGGAGCCGGCGTGGGTCATCACGCCACGCAGGTGCATGCCGCCGTTACTGAGCGACTGCGCGACCTCCAGCAGTGCAGGGGCGTCGGCGGCCAGTCCGGAGCGATGGCCGTCGCAGTCGATTTCGATCCACATGTCGAATCGTTCATCCTGCTGCTGTGCAAACGCGACGATAGCCTCGGCGCCTGCAACACTGTCGGTCAGCAGGCTGAGGTTGCAGCCTTGGCGGCGCAGGGCCAGGGCCTGGGGCAATTTGCCCGGTGCGATGGCGACGGCATAGAACACGTCGCGGATGCCGGCGGCGAAACAATGCTCCGCTTCCTTGAGGGTGGACACGGTAACGCCGCTGGCCCCGGCGGCTATCTGTGCGTGGATCACCGGCAGGCATTTGCTGGTCTTGATGTGCGGGCGCAAACGCACGCCCAGTTCGTTCAGGCGCTGTTGCATACGCTGGATATTGCGCTGCATTCGCGGGATATCGATAAGTGCGGCGGGCGTGTCGAGGGAAGCAATCGGCGTGGGCATGGCGAAGCTCGCGTGGCTGGGTACTGGTTGCACTCTACTCAGCTGTCGTTAACCTGTGGTTCAATCAGGTTTAATCAATCCTTAAGTAAACTTTAATGATTTCCATCGAAGACCTGCGCCTGGCAGTCACCCTGGCGCGCTCTGAGTCATTGAGTGCCGCCGCCAGAACCCTGAATGTCTCGCCGCCGGCGCTGTCCATGCGCTTGCGTAAGCTGGAGACGCTGCTCGGGCTGACCCTGGCCAATCGCGATGCGCGCCGCCTCAGCCTCACGGCGGATGGTGAGCGCTTCTCGCGGGAAAGCGCGCTGTTGCTGGAACAGTTGGAGGCGTGCCGGAGTCGTTCCGGCAGAAGGACGAAACACTGGTGGGCACTTTGCGGCTGGCGGCACCCTTTGGTTATGGTCGGCAGCGCATCGCACCGCTGTTGGCGCGGTTTGCCAAACTGCATCCGCAGCTGTGCCTGCACCTGGATTTGCGCGAGACACCCTGGCCGGATCGGCATGACAGCGATGCGGTGATTCACATCGGCCATCTCAATGACAGCCTGTGGACCGCGCGGACACTGACGCTCAACGAGCGTTGGCTATGCGCGAGCCCGGCCTACCTGCAAGCGCACGGCGTGCCGTCTTCGCCGGACGAGCTGGCGTCCCATCGCTGCATTTGCATTCGTGAAAACGATGAAGACGTCACCCTGTGGCACCTGCGCAAGGGGCAGGGCCGCAAGACGCTGCGCGTGGAGCCGGCGTTGTTGAGCAACGACGGCAGCGTCGCCCGGCGTTGGGCCGAGCAAGGCTTGGGGTTGGTGCTGCGTTCGCAGTGGGACGTGAGCGACGCTGTGGCCAGCGGTAGCCTGGTGCGCGTGTTGGCGCACTGGAGCTTTGATAGCGCGCCGATCCTGCTGCTGGTGCCGTCGCGCAAACTGCGCAGTCCGCGTGTCCAGGCGTTGGTGGCGTTTCTGGAAGAGGCACTGAAAACCTGAGTTACTTCACGGCGTAGACCTTGCGCACATACACCCTGCTGGTCCAGGCACACGGCGCGCCTTTGGCCACGAACACCGTGTCGCCGGTATTGACGGTGACCTCGCCACCCGCGTCGTCATGCAGAGTGACGGCGCCTTCGAGCAGGTGCATCAATTCATGCAATTTGTGCGGCCGGCGTGGCGGGCGTAGGGCGTCGAATCCCAGATACCGACGCGCAATTCGGTCAAGGCATCGTCGAACAGATTGAGCGCGCGGCACTGCGGGGCGGGGCCGATCAGGATGGCCGGTTCCGGTGCGGCGGACGGGTTGAGCTGGGGGTAAGGTTCGAGCAGGGTGAGCCCCGGGCAGGTGGGGGCATCGGCTTGGTCGACGGCGCAGAACGCCCATCGGCTGCCCGCGCTCGCCTGCACCTTGAGACGTGTGCCACGACCGATCACGGCGCTGCCGCCGACATCCAGTTTCAGCGTCTGTTGCGCACTGCTGAGCACCACCTGCCCTGCGTGCACCACCAGAGTTTCGCTGTGGGGGAAATCGTCGATCACCGCTTCGCCGCTGAACGGCACCAGGCCTGCGCACACGCCATCGTCGCCGCGCCAGGCGAGTCGGCGGCTGTCGCCGAACGGGTCCGACGTGCTCAGGGCCCCGGGGGTGAACGACGTGGCAACGCGGCTGCCGTCGGCGCGTGCCAACAGCAGGATACGGGGAGATGACATGGGCAACGCTCCGGGAGAAAAGTCAGCCGATCGCCTGGGTGATCAAGGCAAAGGGGTATACGCCTTGGCTGGGCTGGGGCGGTGTGCCCATGGCCATTTGCGCGACGGTGTCGATGTTTTTCAGGCCCGCGTTTTCCAGCCAGTCGTTCAGACCGCAAGCGACGGGAATGTCGATGCGTACAAAGGCGTCCTGCAGCGGGGCCAGCAATGTGCCGATCAGATACTTGGCCTGCTCGATGTTTTCGGCCACCACCGGGCCGATGCAGCGCCCACGCCCAAACGGTCGCAACAGCGCGAAGCCGCGTAGCTGACCATCGCGCTCGATCCCCACGGCGTGCTCCACCTGCACGTCACGCAATACGTCACGGCGGTCCAGCCCGCTGGCGGCTTTGGCGAGCGCGAGCAGGGCGGTGTGGTCGTGCGCGTCAAGCGCGCGGCAGCTCTCGCCCTGGGCCAATGCCGGCACGCGGGCACCTGCACCGGGCCCTGATGTTGTTGCACATGACCGAACTCGACAAACCCCTGGCTGGCATACAACGGCGCACCGGCGAGGGTCGCATTGAGCACCGGCGTGCGCGAACCGCAAGCGGCAATGGCCTTCTCCATCAAGCGACGGCCGATGCCCTGGCCTTGATAGTCATTGCTGACGATCACCAGGCCGATGGTGGCGTAATCGCCCTGGGGGCAGGTGAAGGCACTGCCGATCAGCCGCTCGCCGTCCATTACCACGAAACCGTCGCTGACCCGTTGCAACATCGCCCAGTCTTCCTGGCGGTGGGGCCATTTGAGTTGCGCCGACAAGTCGTGAGCGGCGGGCAGGTCGGCCGGGGTCATTGGGCGATAGATATAAGAGGGATGTGGCAGGGCGGACATGGCGAGCCTCCATAAAGCGGTGTTTTTCAGAGCGAGGAGGCTTGTATCCCATCTGGTTTGAAGGCTGGCAAGAGGGACATGAATATTCGGTAGATTCCTGGGGCCGTGAGGGGGTGAGGCCACAGGTACTACTTAATTTTTGTGGGGCGGCGGCAGTAAATGCCATGAGGCCTTTCTGATAACGCGGCGGCCTTGGAACCTTCAAATGAGGGAGGGACTTGCCCCGATGAGCATGGGTATCTACACAACTGCGTGCTGTTGCTGTTGCTCTGGCCGTGGCTCTGGCTCTGGCTCTG
>NZ_JAFHKI010000239.1 GCF_016937615.1 Pseudomonas lactucae
CGCATGCTCAGCGAAGGCAGCTACACCAAGCACCGCAAGCGCATGGTCCAGCGTTTGATCGAGGCCGGCGGGCGCGTCGAACACTGGCTCAGGCGCTGCGGCTGCGAACTGCTGATGGCCTACGAAGGCGGAATGTTTATCTGGGCGCGCTGCCGACGGGAGTGGACGGCGAATGGCTGGCCCAGGAGGCATTGAAACACGGCATGGTTCTGGCGCCGGGTGCGCTCTTCGGCTACGACCCGGCCCATCGCGATTCGATGCGTTTCAATGTGGCCCACAGCGATGAGCCACGGGTGCAGCAGGTGTTTGAAGCGCTGTTGCTCAAGACCCCGCGCGCGCAGGGCAGCGCCTCAGCGTCGATGGGCCAATGAGCGCACGCAACGATCGCCCAGGTTTTGCACGCCCTGCACCAGCAGCACCAGCACAATCACCGTGACCACCATGATCTGGTTATTGAAGCGCTGGTAACCGTAACGAATCGCCAGGTCGCCCAACCCACCTCCGCCGATCACCCCGGCCATGGATGAAAAACCGATCAGCATGACCAGGGTCAAGGTTGTCCCGGCTACCAGGGCCGGCAAGGCCTCGGGCAATAACACCTTGAGAATCACATGGCGGATATCCCCGCCCATCGCCACGATAGCTTCGATGCGGCCCCTGTCGACTTCATCCAGCGCGGTTTCGACAATCCGCGCGAAGAACGGAAAGGCACCGATGGTGATCGGCACCACAGCGGCGGTGCTGCCCAGGGTGGTGCCGACGATCAAGCGGGTCAGCGGAATCAGTGCGATCAACATCACCACAAAGGGCAATGAACGTCCCAAGTTGATCACCGCGCCCAACCCCCGGTTCAGACGTGGCAAGGGGAACAGGCCGTCGGCTCGGCTGACAAACAGCAGCACGCCCAGGGGCAGGCCGATCAACAGGGTGAAGAGCCCGGCCAGCAGCACCATGTATAAGGTTTCGCCGGTGGCGTTGAGCAGCAATTGCAGGATGTCGTTCCAATCGGTGTTCATACGGCCCTCACCACTTGCAGGCTGGGGGCCAACGAACGCCCGAGACGTGACGACGGGTCGGCCTGCAGCTGCAGCAACGTGCCGCTCTCCACCACGCGGCCATCGGCCAGGGACACCGCGCTGTCGCAGATCGCCTTGACCACCTCCAGCTCGTGGGTGATCAACACGATGGTCACGCCCAGCTGCAGGTTGATGTCGCGCAACAGTTCAAGGATCGACGCCGTCGTCTCCGGGTCCAGCGCGCTGTGGCTTCGTCCGAGAGCAAGTACGCCGGGCGCGCGGCCAAGGCGCGCGCGATGCCTACACGCTGCTTCTGCCCGCCGGACAACTGCGAGGGAAACGCCTGGGCCTTGTCGCTGAGCCCCACCAGCGTCAACAGCTCAGTCACCCGCGCCGCGCGCTCGGCCTTGGGCACATTGGCGATCTCCAGCGGCACCGCGACGTTATCCGCGACGTTGCGCGAATGCAGCAGGTTGAAGCCCTGGAAGATCATGCCGATGCGCTGGCGTTGCTGGCGCAGCTGTTTGTCGTTCAAGCGGGTCAGGTCCTGGCCATCCAGCAGGATGCGCCCGGACGTCGGCCGCTCCAGCAGGTTCAAGCAGCGCAACAAGGTACTTTTACCGGCGCCGCTGCGCCCGACAATACCGAAGATCGCGCCATCGGCGATCTGCAACGACACGTTATCCAACGCCGCCGGCTGGCCGCTGGCGTAGGTTTTGCTGACGCCTTCGACAACGATCATTCGACCGCCACCGGGATCACCGAGCCGGCGTATTTCTCATTGATGAACTTGGCCAGTTCCGGCGAGCGCAAGTCGTTGGCCAACTGCCGGATACGCGGGTCATCCGCCAGCTTGGGGGTGGTGACGAGGATATTCGCATACGGGTTACCCTTGGCCTGCTCCAGGCCCAACGCATCCTTGGCCGGTTCGAGCCCGGCTTCCAGGGCGAAGTTGCCGTTGATCACCGCAAGGTCCACATCGTCCAATGCACGGGGAATTTGCGGGGATTCAATCTCCAGAATCTTCAAATGCCTGGGGTTTTCGGCAATGTCCTTGGGCGTGGCCTGATCCTTGGCGGCATCATTGAAGCCCGGTTTGAGTTTGATCAGGCCGTTGGCTTGCAACAGGTACAGCGCGCGACTGAGGTTGGTGACGTTATTCGGTACGGCGACGGTGCCCTTGTCCGGCACTTGAGCGAGGCTGGTATGCCGGTGCGAATAAATCCCCAACGGCTCGATATGCACCGTGGCAGCCACCACGAACGTCTGGCCGAGGGCCTGTTCCTGAGAATGGAGGTACGGCAGGTGCTGGAAGTAGTTGGCGTCGACATCACCATGGGCCAGCAGCTCGTTGGAGTTCACGCCGTTGGGGACTTCGATGATTTTCAGCTTCAGGCCAGGGTCGAGCTTCTGTACGTATTCAAGGATCTGCGCATGGGGAATCGGGTCAGCAGCCACGCGCAACGCGTCGGCGGCCGACACGCTGAAGGAGGCCAGCAAAGCCGCCAGGGTAAGGGTGGTGGTTTTCAACATCGGTGATCTCCTGATCAGGCGGACAGCGCTTGGGGCAGCGTGGCGTCGGCATAGAAACGTTGAGCGACATCGGGGTGGGAGCGCAGGCGCCCCTTGAGGTAGTTCCAGCCCACATCGCGCAGCAACGGATTGCGCGGATCGCTCTCGGGGCCGTGGGCATCGCGCAGCAACTCGGGCGCCAGTTGATACACCGGCACCACTGCGTCCAGTTGCGCCCCGAGGAAAAACGCCAGCGACAAGCGCTCGCTGCCCACCGGCGGCGACACCACGCGATGGACGGTCGCGCGCAGGTAGCCATTGCTGGCCAGCTCAAGCAGTTCGCCGATATTCACCACCAGCGTGTCGGGGCGCGGCACCGCATCGATCCAGCGGCCCTCCTCCACTTCCACCTGCAAACCGGCCTGCTCGTCTTGCAGCAGGAAACTGAGGAAACCGGAATCCTTGTGCGCGCCGACGCCTTGACGACTTTGCTGGGCATGGCGACCGGGGTAGCGGATCAGTTTGATATGTTCGTTGGGCTTGTCGCCGTACAGCGCATCAAAAGCGTCTTCCGGCAGGGACAGGGCCTGGGCGAACGCGCGTAACAGGCGTAGGGCCATTTGCGTCATCGCATGCTGCCAGCCGAGCACCAGGGGTTTGAGTTGAGGCAGAGCCGTCGGCCATTGATTGGGCCCCTGCAAGCGCGCCCAGGCGGCCGGGTACAGCGCCGGGGGCAAGGGCTCGCGCTCGGCACCCACATCGAATTGTTCGCGCAGGTCCGGCTGGCCCCGGGTGATCTCGGAGGCGGCGCGGTTGTAACCGCGAAAATGCGGGGAGTTGAGCATGCCCACCGCGCGTTTGTCGGCGTCGGGCAAGGCAAAAAACGCCCGCGCCTGTTGCTGCACCTGGGCCAGCAGGTCGCGGTCGATGCCATGCCCGGTGAGGTAGAAAAACCCGATATGCCGCGCCGCCAGACGCAGTTCATCGAGAAACTGCTGACGCTGTCGCGGGCTGCCATCGAGCTGGGACAGGTCCAGCAGCGGCAAAGCGGTGATTGAGTGTACGTGGGCCATCGGCGGCTCGCTCCTTGAACAGAATCCTTGGAAGCGTCCAAGCTAAACGATCTTAAAAACTGCTAATAAATACCTTTTTAGAATTAGCTTAGGCATGGATACCCAGGCCGCACGCGCTTGGCCCCTGCGACAGCCGAGCCGATCTTGTCCGTTGACCAGAGGTATCACACCCCATATAGTGTGCCCACCAATAAGACAGACCACTACATAGTGTGCAAAATCGGTATTTACTGACCACACTCCGCGCAATATTTCAATGCCTAGCAGTCTGCAAAACCACCTATTTTTAGACGGGGTTCGCACCCCGCCGGAACAGATCAGGAAGGAGTATTTCAATGCTGAGTTGGGATGAAGTCGACAACGAAGACACCGGTGCAGCGGTGATCAAGGGCGCCAACGCCGGCCACGCCAGCGAAGCCAACATGGACCGCCTCGACGGTGCCGGCGCCGCTGCCGCCATCGAAGCCCGCGCCGTCACCGCCAATGATTCGGCCGCCATCGTGCGCGCCAAGGCCGCCCTCGACAAACTCGACGTCGCCGAAGGCCTCGCCGAACTCGAAGGCGCCTCCGCCCGCGTCGCCGTTGACGAAAAGCGCATGATCAACTGCCGCGCCGACCTCAACCAACTCGTGCCCTTCAAATACGACTGGGCCTGGCAGAAGTACCTCGACGGCTGCGCCAACCACTGGATGCCGCAGGAGGTCAACATGACCGCCGA
>NZ_JAFHKI010000024.1 GCF_016937615.1 Pseudomonas lactucae
GATGGCGATCAAAGTGCGGCAACTGATCGCCAGCGACCTGGCAAACGACTGGAGTGCGCTGGATGTCGCCTCCACCTTTGCGCTCAGCGAAGCCACGCTGCGGCGCAGGCTCGCGGAAGAAGGCACCACGTTCAGTCGCTTATTGATCGATGCACGCATGACCCTTGCCCTGCAACTGTTGCAATCATCCGCGCAGACCGTCATGCAAATAGCGCTTTGCGTCGGCTACCAGACGCCGTCGCAATTTGCCGTGCGTTTTCGTGATCGGTTCGGCTTCCCACCCACGGCGGTCAGAGGGCATCGACGCTGATGTTGCAGACCACCAATTCAACGGGTCGGCGCCATAGCAGGCTTGAGTCCGCACGGCACGCCGAACTCAGAATGCCATTGGCGGCGACCCACAACGAGAGCGTTGCCAAATCGCGTCTACAGGCCTTGTTTCGTGACAGGCGCCAAAGCGAATGGCCCTCATCAGTCCAGAATCTGATGCCCCGCCACGCGGAGCACAGCAAGCCCTTCGGCAAACTGATCGGCCTTGAGCAGCAGGAAGTCGCCGTCGAATGTCGACACCACAAAAACCCCAAATCCGGCTTCGCTGAGAGGGCGCACCACTGACAGCACGATACCGGTTTCGTCGAAGGCGAAAGGGCCGACAAATTGCACACAATTCCAGTCCCGGTCGATTTTGACACCTTCAGGCACTCGGCTCTGATGGCAGACAATCGACAGTTCATCGGCAGAGCGGGCAATGTTTACAAACCCGTCACCATCGGCCCAAGTCGGGATCGGGGCTTTACTGTCCAACCTGGAAATTGAGTAGCGTTCGGGTAGGACTTTAAGGCGGATGCTTTTGACCAGTTTCATAAAATCTCCAGTTAGATAAGGTTAACGCTATTTCAAGTGGGTAATGGCAGACAGGCCTCTGCCAGACGAACCCAATAGGTCGCGCCGATCGGCAGAATATCGTCGTTGAAATCAAAACTCGCATTGTGCAGCACACACGGCCCGGGACCATGGCCGACGTTGCGATGCCCGCCCTCACCGTTGCCGATGAATACATAGCAACCCGGTTTATGTTCGAGCATGTGGGCGAAGTCTTCGGCGGCCATGGTGGGCTTGCCATTGGTGAGGACTTGCTCTTCACCGACCAATTTGCGTAGAAGCTCGATACAGATGTTTGTTTCGCGTGGATGATTGATCAGCGGTGGATAGTCCGATTTGAACGAGGTTTCAACGCGGCAACCGAAAGCATCGGCAATGTTGTTGGCGATTTCCGTCATGCGCATTTCAATCAAGCTCATGGCTTCTCGGGAAAACGCCCTGAACGTGCCTCCCAAGCAGGCGTCATCTGGAATGACGGTGAGACTGACATCACTGCCTGCATGCATGTTTGTGACGGATATGACCGCCGGATCCTGAGTGTCCACATTGCGCGTGATGATGCTCTGAAACGCTTGGGCAATGTGCACCAATGGCTGCAAAGGATCAGTGCACTGATGCGGCAGGGCGGCATGCCCTCCCTTGCCGAACACGCGAATTCGAAACTCCGTGTCGGAGGCCATCATCGCCCCTGAATGCACAGCGAACTGCCCCGCCGCCAAACCGGGCCAATTATGCATGCCAAACACCGCATTCATGGGGAAAAGGTCGAATAGGCCGTCTTCGATCATGCGCCTGGCCCCGGCATCACATTCCTCGGCGGGCTGAAAAATAAAATACAGCGTGCCATCTAACTGGCGGGTATGCGCAAGCTCGAACGCCGCCGCCAACAGCATTGCACAGTGCCCATCATGACCACAGGCATGCATTTTCCCCACATGGGCGGAGGCATGCTCGAATTGATTGAGCTCCTGCACAGGCAGCGCGTCCATGTCGGCGCGCAAGCCGATAGACGCATCGCCTGTGCCACAGCGCAAAACTCCGACTACGCCGGTCCCCGCCAGCCCGCGGTGAACCGTCAAGCCCCATGACTCTAGCTGGCTCGCGATCAGGTTTGCGGTCCGGCGCTCTTCGAAGGCCAATTCCGGATGCCGGTGGATATCCCGTCTCAGGGCGTAAATGGCTTCGGGCACCTGGATCAAGGCAGCGTTTTTCATTGGCACTCTCCGCGAAAAAGATCGTTTGTCACTTGAGGTCCAATGCCAGAAACTGGCGTAACCGCTCGCTTTGCGGGTTGTCAAAGACCTGCTCGGGCCTGCCCTGCTCCTCAATCTTGCCACCGTGCAGAAACACTACCTGGGTAGAGGCATGACGCGCGAAACCCATCTCATGGGTAACGACAATCATCGTGCGTCCTTCCTGCGCGAGATCCTGCATGATCTTCAGCACCTCGCCGACCAGCTCCGGGTCGAGGGCGGAGGTCGGTTCGTCAAACAGCATCACCTGCGGTTCCACCGCAAGGGCTCGTGCTATGGCCACACGCTGTTGTTGCCCACCGGACAGATGGGCCGGGTAGCTGTCGTGGAAACGGGCATCGAGCCCGACTTTATCCAGGTACCTGATAGCGCTGGCACGCGCCTGTTCCTTGTTCATGTTGAGGGCATATACCGGCGCCATGCTGACATTTTCCAGCACGGTCATATGGGCCCAGAGATTGAAGTGCTGAAACACCATTGCTAAACGCGTACGCAGCGCCTGCAAGGTGCGGCGCTCGGGACGCAACGGTTTGCC
Source organism: Pseudomonas lactucae (assembly GCF_016937615.1). Lineage (GTDB taxonomy): Bacteria > Pseudomonadota > Gammaproteobacteria > Pseudomonadales > Pseudomonadaceae > Aquipseudomonas > Aquipseudomonas lactucae. The sequence continues at coordinate 2,671 of NZ_JAFHKI010000024.1, forward strand.
GACGCCCAGGTCGATCGTCAGATGGTCCAGGCTGACGCGGCCACAGTCCGGCTGTTCGAGAAAGTTGATACAGCGCAAAAATGTACTTTTGCCCGAGCCGCTGGAACCGATGATGCTGATGACCTCACCGCGCTTGGCGCTCAAGGAAACCCCATGCAGGACTTTATGATTGCCATAGGATTTGTGGATGTTTTCAACGGTCAGGGCATTCATACCAGGCTGCCTTCTTTTATGGGGAGGACGGAGTGCTCAACGGCGGCTTTGGCCACACGCGGTTTGAGATGCCTCAGCCAACGTTTTTCAGCACGATTGAAGCCGGCGATGATGCAGAACGAGATCATCAGGTAGAGCAAGGACGCCAGGCCATAGGTAGTGAACGTCGCATAGGTTTCAGCATTGACGTCACGGGCAACCTTGAGGATGTCAGGCACCGTGGCGGTGAACGCAAGCGTGGTGCCGTGGAGCATGAAGATCACCTCGTTGCTGTAGGCAGGTAGTGCTCGACGCAACGCGCCGGGCAGAATCACCTTGAAGTTGAGCACCGTCGCGCTCAAACCGAAGGCCCTGCCCGCCTCGACTTCCCCACGACTGCTGGCACGAATCGAACCGACCAGGATCTCGGTCATGTAGGCGCACTCGTTGAGCACGAACGCAAACAGCGTGCAGCAATAGGCATCGCGAAAAAAACTGTTGAGTAGCGCCGTGTTCTGGATGAACGCGAGGCTGTACAAGCCGCTGTAGATAATCAACAGCTGTACGTAGAGCGGCGTTGTGCGGAACGTGTAGGTGTACAGCCAGATCATGCCACTCAGGGTACGCGAAGAAGATACGCGCCCCAGTGCCAGCGGGATCGACAGCACAAAACCGCCGAGTGTCGCGACGATAAGCAGCATTAACGTGACGACAACCCCGCTCCACTGCTGCCCATCGGTCCAGAGAAAACTCTGCCAATAGGTCTGGAAGAGATCGATCATAGCTGCGCCTCCCGAACCCAAGCGGCCGAACGATGCTTGAGCCAGTACAGCAACAGGCTGGAAAACCCCGACAGACAAAAATAAACCGCACCGGCCAGCACCATGAACATCAACGTGTTGTGGGTGCTGCGCCCCGCCTCCTGAGCCGCCATGACCAGATCGCTCAGGCCTATGATCGACACCAGCGCAGTGGCCTTGACCAGCACCTGCCAATTGTTACTGATGCCGGGCAACGCAAACCGGATCAGCTGCGGCAACACAACCTTATGGAAGGTTTGCCAGGCCGATAGGCCATAGGCGCTGGCAGCTTCGGCCTGGCCCGGGTCAATGGCCAGAAACGCACCGCGCAAGGTTTCGGCGAAATACGCGCCGTAGATAAAACCCAAGGTCATGACACCGGCTACAAAGGGATCAATCTCGAAACGCCCGAGCCCAAACTTGTCGGTGATCTGGTTCACGCCGATCTGGATGGTGTAGAAAATCAGCAGCATCAACGCCAGATCCGGAATGCCGCGAATCACGGTGGTGTAGCACTGGGCAGGCAGGATCAGCCAGGGTTTGCCCGACAACTTCGCCAGTGCGGTCAGCAGTCCCAGGAACAGGGCCAGCACCAGCGCCACCAACGCCAGTTCGACCGTGCTCAAGGCACCTTTGGCAATCAAGGGTAAATATTCAAGCCATTGCATGGCGCATCACTCGCAATAGGTGGACGTACAGAAGCCGCACGATATCGGCCATGACTGCAATACACAGTCATGACCGGCACAGCACCCGCCATCAGCCGCCGTAGATGTCGAAGTCGAAATACTTGGCGGCGATCTTCTGATAGGTACCATCGGCCAGCATGGCGGCGATGGCAGCGTCGATGCGCAGCTTGAGTGCCTGATCTTCCTTGCGAACGCCTATCGCGGTGCCGCTGCCCAGCACTTTTTCGTCGACAATGATCGGTCCGGCAAACGCATAGCCTTTACCCTGATCGGTACGTAAAAAGGCATAGGTGGCCTGCACTTCATCCTGCAACGAAGCGTCAATACGTCCATTGAGCAGGTCGGCGTAGACCTGGTCCTGGCTCGCATAGGCCTGCAACTTGATGCCAGGGACTTTCCAGTAGGTACGCGCGTAAGACTCTTGGATAGTGCCTTGCTGATACCCCACGGTCTTGCCCTTGAGCCCCGCCGCTGTCGGCGTAATGCCGGAGCCGTCGCGCGCCACCAGGCGTGTAGAGGGGTTGGAAAGTTTGCTGCTGAAGTCAATCTGCTTCAGGCGTTGCTCGGTAATGGACAGGCTCGATAACACCCCGTCGAACTTGCGTGCAAGCAACCCTGGGATCAGCCCGTCGAAGCTGCTTTGAACGTACTCACATTTGACCGCCATGCGCTTGCAGATTTCATCACCCAGGTCGACATCGAAACCGATCATTTTGCCTTGCGGGTCGCGGTACTCAAGGGGTGGGTACGTCGGGTCAACACCCAAACGCAGCACGTCTTCGGCCTTTGCCCAAGTTGAACTCAGGAGCAACACTACGCAAGCTACAACGAGATTCTTGTTCATGACTATTTCTCTATGTGGTAGTTGGCAGATTTCAGGGATCAACGATCTGATTGTTATTATCCAGTGCCGGTCAGGCAGCAGCCGGCACTGGGTGGAGCACTTAGAACAGGCTGATCAGGTCCGGGCAGGCTTTGACCAGCTCACGACTACGGATCAACTCGGCCACACTGGCCATGTCCGGCGCGATAGGCCGGTCGACATTCATCGCCGGCACACAGTCGCGAATGCACTCGACTACTGGCGCCAGGCGCGCGCTGTATAACTTGCCGCCGCGCAGGTCCAGGCCCTGGGCCGCGCACAACGCCTCGATAGAGAGAATCCCGCGCAATGTGCACGTCATTTCCAGCAAGCGGCGTGCGCCATGGGTGGCCATCGACACATGGTCCTCCTGGTTACCCGCCGTAGGGATGGTGTCGATGGAGGCCGGCGTTGCGCGCTGTTTATTTTCCGAAGCCATGGCAGCGGCCGAGATGTGCGCCGTCATGTAGCCCGAATGCAAACCGGCATCGACCGTCAACATGGGCGGTAGTCCGGAAAAGCCTGGGTCCAGCAGCAGGTTGCAACGACGCTCGGACAGGTTGCCGATCTCGGTAATGGCGATCGCCAACATGTCGGCGGCAAATGCGACCGGTTCAGCATGGAAATTACCGCCGGAGATGACTTCACCGGTCTCCACGAAGATCAGCGGGTTGTCGGAGGCTGCGTTGCTCTCGATCTCCAGGGTGACACTGGCGTTGCGAATCAGGTCCAGGCACGCGCCGAGCACCTGTGGCTGGCAACGAATGCTGTAGGGGTCCTGAACCTTGCCGGACGCTTGTGAAATGGCGCGCATCGGGCTGTCATCCAACAACCGCTTGAACGCAGCGCCCACCGCGATCTGGCCCGGGTGGCCACGCAGCGCCTGGATACGTGGATCGAACGGACTGGCAATACCCGCCAGCGCCTCGGTGGTCATGGTGCCGATTGCAATGGCTGCCATAAAGGCGTTTTCCAGGGCAAACAAGCCGGTCAGCGCAAGGGCCGTCGATACCTGAGTACCGTTCATTAACGCCAAGCCTTCCTTGGGTGCCAGCACAATAGGCGTCAGGCCGGCACGCGCCAGTGCTTCAGCGCCATCGAGCAACTCGCCCTCATACCACGCCTGACCCATGCCGATCATGACAGCGCTCATGTGCGCCAACGGTGCCAGATCGCCGCTGGCACCGACCGAGCCTTGGGCAGGAATGAAAGGGATGACGCCCCGTTCGCGCATGTCTTCCAGCAGCGCGACGGTGCCGTATTGCGCCCCCGAAGCACCGCGCCCCAGGCTGGCGACTTTCAAGGCCATGACCAGGCGAACCACATCGGCATCCAGTGCCGGGCCGTAGCCAGTCATGTGCGACATCACCAGGTTTTTTTGCAGTTGGCACAGGTCGGCATCACTGATGCGTACATTCGCCAGCTTGCCGAATCCGGTATTCAGGCCGTACACCGCGCGACCGCTGTCGACCAGCGTATCAACCATCTTTGCCGCCGCCTCGATACCGGCCCGGGCGCTCTCGCACAGGCGCGCCGGCGCACCGTTGTAAATCGCACGCCAGGTGGCAATACGGGTTTCACCGGGAACGATTTTTTGTACTGTGCTCATGGTTTTTCTCTCTGTTCATAAAATGAGTTGAAGCAGGCCAAACCGGTCAGGCGCCGCGTCTGGATCGGTCGAACTGATTGATCGAATGGCGCAGACCCACCATTTGCGGATCAGCCAGGCAGTCGTTATAAGCCCCCACCAGATAGGGTCGCAGCGTATCGCTCGCATCCTGACCGCCTTGAATCCGCCCTTGCAGCGTGGGCATGCGCTCCATCAACTCAAGCATCAGCGCCTCTTCATCGATGCGCGTGATCCGGCCGTGATCCACCAGCTTGCGTCCGCCAACGTAGACATCACGCACAGCGCTGCCCTGTTCGCAAAAAACCAACTGCGTCAACGCATCATTGAGGGGTGTAAAGGCACTGGTCTTGAGGTCGATCAGGCAAAAATCCGCCTGTTTGCCGACCTCGATGGATCCGGTCTGCGCACCGCGCCCGATGGCCCTGGCGCCGCCGAGCGTGGCCATGTTGAACGCCTGCAGTGCCCCCACCGGGCAAACCTCGTCCTGATCGAGCAGCGCGTTGGAAAGCGCCGCCAGACGCATCGCGTCAAACATCGAGTTCAAGTCGTTGCCGTTGTTGTTGTCGGTACCCAGGCCGACGTTCACCTCACGGCGCAACATCTGCGCAATCGGCGCCACACCACTGCCCAACTTCAAATTGCAGGCGGGGTTGTGCACCACACTGGCGCCGCGTTCGGCAATCAGATCGAGTTCCGCCGCCGACAGCCAAACGCCATGTGCGAGCACGCTGCGGGGTGTTAACAGTCCCAAGTCGTCCATGTACGCGGCCATGGGTTTGCCATAAAACTTGGCCGCCGTGAGCGCTTGTATACGGGTTTCCAGCAAATGGATCAGTACCGGGCGGTCGTAATGTTCGGCGAGCGCCCAGGTTTTTTGCAGAAAGTCGGCACTGCAGCGTTGCGGGCCGGAGGGCGAGAAAACAAAGCGTACCCGGCCATTCCAACTGCGCGCCAGCTCCTGCCACTGCTCCAGCACACGCGCTGCGGCGTGGGCCGATACCGTGCCCTTGAGTGTATCGGGCAGCCGCTCGGCCAGGTAAGGAATCCCCTCCTGAAACGGTTTGTCGGACCACGCCACGCTGACGTCGGCGCGAATTCCCAGGTCGGAATAAGCCTGAAACGCCGCATGCACGACTTCAGGCTCAAAGAGGCCACCGAAGTGAATATCATCGACCACTGTGGTTATGCCATTGCGCAACATCTCGATGCCGTTGAGCAAGGTGCGCAGGTACACCTCACGCGCCGTCCAGCCACGGCGATAGGACGGTGGATTGTACAAGCCCATCCAGATCTCCAGAGGGATCCCGGAGAAACGTCCCTTGTCGAAACGGTCGTGAGAGTGATGATGGGCGTTGATTAGCCCCGGTATCAGCAGTTTGCCGCGCCCATCGGTACGCTCGTCGAGGTTGACCGTGGACAAATCGATTTTGGGTGCGAGACCGACGAAGCGATCACCGTCGATCAATACGTCCATGACTTGGGCGGTCGAGCCGCCCATGCCGACGACGCTGACCTGTTCGATCAAATGCAGAAGGGCCATGAGGCTTTCCTTACGCGCGGTACTGGGTGGCCTGAGGCGACCACCACAGCGGTATTTGAATCGCGTTGTCGGTCAACGGCCCCTCACCCATGGACACGGTCTTGGCCATCGGATAACCGGCTTGTGCGTGGCGCACCACACCAATCCCGGCGTCAGTGGTCAGGCATGCATCCAGGCGCAGGTCAGCCTCCTCCGAGCCGTCGGCGATCATCGTGACACCGGTGTGCGCCGAGATCCCCATGGTGCCGTTGGATTGAATCGCCACCAGGTCCGCCATCGCCGAAACGTTGAGCAATGCATTCAGGTAGGGCCAGTCGGAGATCGCGTCGGAGCCATCAAGCATGTTTTCGGTTTCAAACGCCGGGTTGGCGATCGAGCCGGTGTCCAGGTTGTCTCTGGAGAACGCCACCGGACCCGCCAGCTCACCCGAGCGCACCAACGCATTGACCGCGAGACCAAAGGCACGTCGCTGGCCAAAACCGAGGAAACAGATACGTGCCGGCAGGCCTTCCACGGGTAAACGGTGACGGGATGTAGTGATCCAACGAGTGACCAGGGTGTCATCCTTGAACATCTCCAGCGCCAGATCATCCAGGCGTGTCTGGTCTGAGACCTCACCGGACACGCAAGTCCAGCGAAACGGGCCTCGCCCCAGGAAAAACAGCGGCCGCACGTATTCGGCGATGCAGCCCGGATAGGCAAAGGCTTCCTCCTTGGACATCCCCGCGTCCACCGCCTCCTTGCGTACGAAGGTGCCATATTCGAATACGATCGAACCGGCTGCCTGCAAGCGCGTCATCGCCCGCACTATGCGGATCATTGATTGACGCGAAGCGGCCATGTAGGCGTCGCGGTCGGTCTCCAACAACGCTGCGGCCTGCTCCAGCGTCAGCCCGCAAGGAATCAGCGCGAACGGGTCATGGCACGGGCACATTTCAGTCACAATGTCCGGCTTCCAGCCGCAGTCGAGCGCCTGTTCCAGGGCATCGACCATATTGCCCTGCACCACGATCGAGAGTGCGCGCCCTTCCCGTTTGGCGCACTCAGCCATGTCAATCGCGTCTTGCAGGGACGCCGCCTGAACATCGGCATACCCGCTAGCCAGGCGGTCCACAATGCTTTGCTGGCGGACTTCCACGGTGACACTCACACCGCCGTGCATGCTCATCGCCAGGGGTTGCGAACGGCCCATGCCGCCGAGGCCGGCCGTGAAGAAAATACGGCCCTTCAATTTCCCATCGAAATGCCGATCGGCAACCAGCGCGAGCGTTTCAAACGTGCCTTCGATCACACCCTGGCTGCCAATGTACTGCCAAGGCCCGGCGGTGTAGGACGCAAACGCCGTCAGATTCTGCGCGCTCAGGTCATAGAACTTCGGCCAGTCGGCCTTGATCACGTTACTGTTGGCCATGACCACCCGGGGTGCCAGCCGGTGGGTTTTAAACACGGCAACCGGCATGCCCGACTGGATCGCCAGGGTTTCATTATTCTCCAGGTTCTTGAGCGACTCGACGATCGCGTCATAACTTTCCCAGTTACGCGCCGCCTTTCCGATGCCGCCATAGACGGTCAGGCGCGAGGCGTCCTCAGCGTTTTCAAGGTTGTTTTCCAGCATGCGCAGAATGGTTTCCTGCTTCCATCCTTTACACCGCAGGGTACTGCCACGCGCAGCCATGATTGGTTTGGCTTTTTGCTGAGTCATCTAAGGCCACTCTCGCTGAGGTTAACGCGAAAGCCTGTCGGCAGGCTTTCCCTGGTATGGCCCGAATTATTCGAATCTGCTGCACGCAGAACCATGCAAAAAACAGCAAGTGAAGTTGTCATTCGCTGCATGGATGGCGTGACACGCCCTGCTGATACTCACTGCCTGCGGATTGACCCGATGACGAGGCTGACAAATGAGTGATTTCGATCTGGTGGTGCGGGGACGTATCGTCGACAGTGAACAGACCCTTGAGAATGGCTGGCTCGGTATAAGTGAGGGGCGTATCGCCGCGCGAGGCACCGGTGAGCCGCCTGCCGCAAAAACCACACGCGACGAACGCGGGCATTGGATCTTGCCCGGCGTCATCGACGGTCAGGTCCACTCGGGAAGCCAGGCCAACCAGGAAGGACTGGGATGGGCCAGCCGTGCCGCCGCTGCGGGAGGCATCACCGTGATGGTGGACATGCCTTACGACGACCCGGAGCCGGTGGCCTGCGCCGAGCAACTGCTGCGCAAGGCCCAGGAGGTCGAAGACACTTGCCACGTTGATGTCGGATTGTTTGCAACCGTCAATGAAACTCACGGCCTGGCGGCGATTCCGGGGCTGATCGAGGCCGGCGCCTGTGCGTTCAAGTTTTCGACCTTTGAAGCAGCGCCGGGCCGCTTTCCGCGCATTGAGGAGGACCTGCTGGCAGAACTGTTCGCCCTGATCAAGCCGTCGGGCCTGGTCTGCGGTGTCCACAACCAGATGCAGGAATTGACGCGTAAAAATATCAACCGCTTGATCGAAGCCGGTGATACCGGCTGGGATGCATTCCTGCGCGCCCATCCACCGCTGGTGGAGGACCTGGCAACCGCGTTGATTTATGAGATCGGTGCACAAACCGGCGCACGCGCCCATCCGGTTCACGTCTCGACCAGCCGTGGGTTTGAGCTGTGCGAAATGTATCGCCGGGCCGGGCACGACGTGAGCATCGAGACGTGCATTCAGTACCTGATGCTCAACCATGAAGACCACACACGGCGCTTTGGCGCCAAAACCAAGCATTACCCACCGATCAGGCCCAAAGCCGAATCCGACAAGCTCTGGGCGCACATCGCCCAGGAACGCTGCACCTTTGTGTCTTCCGACCACGTCAGTTGGGGGCTGGAGCGTAAAGGTAATCCCAACGTGTTCCGTAACGCTTCAGGCGGACCGGGCCTGGAGACGCTGCTGCCCGCGTTCTGGACCGGTGCCATGGCACGCGGACTGTCGCCCTCGCTGGTGGTTCGACAGCTGAGTCGCAACCCGGCCAGGCATTTTCTGCTCGATAACCGCAAAGGTGACTTCGTAATCGGTCTGGACGCTGACTTCGTGGTGCTGGCCGACGAGCACTATCGTTACGACCCCTCTACCAGCCTGAGCGCGGTGACATGGAGTTCATTCGAAGACATGCCCTTTACGGGCAGGGTCAAGACCACTTACTGCCGTGGCCAGTGTGTATTCGATCAAGGCAGGATTCTCAATGAGCCAGGTTACGGCCATTTTTTGCGCCCTCGCGCACTGACAACAGGTACGTATTGAAATGAGCGTCCCCTTGCTGCAACTGAACATTGAACGTCTGTGGAATCGAGTCAATACGCTGTCGAACTTTACGCTGCCGGACGTACCGTGGACCCGACGCGCCTTCTCACCCGAGTTTGAGCAGGCAAGGCTGTGGTTAAGGTCTGAATTCGAGTCTGCCGGGCTGAGCGTCACGCTGGATGCCGGCGGCAATCTGATCGGTCAGCTCAACGGCAGCGAACCTGACCTGAAACCGCTGATCAGCGGCTCACACTGCGATACGGTGGTCGGTGGAGGCCGGTTCGATGGCATTATCGGCGTGTTGGCGGCGCTGGAAGTCGCCCATGCCTTGAAGGACGCCGGCCGATGCTTGCGTCATTCACTTCAGGTGATCGACTTTCTCTCGGAAGAACCTAGTGATTACGGCATTTCCTGTGTCGGCAGTCGCGCATTCGCCGGGCAGCTGAGCGCCGACATGCTCGCCTCGCAAAACCGCGCCGGTGAAAGCCTGGCACAAGCGATGAAGCGTATTGGAGGTGCCCCGGAGCGCCTCGACCAGGCTCTACGGGAACCCGGCAGCATCGCAGCGTTTGTTGAGCTGCACATCGAGCAGGGCCCGGTTCTGGAGAGCCAGGGATTGCCCATCGGCTCCGTCACTAATATCGTCGGCATCCGCCGTGTCGGGATCACCGTGTGTGGTTTGCCCGACCATGCCGGCACGACCCCGATGGATCTGCGGCGTGATGCGTTGGTCGGCGCGGCAGAATTAATCCGCGAAGCACGGCGCATGGCCATCGACATGAGTGGTCGTCCTCATTATGTCGTCGCGACGGTGGGTCGGTTGGATGTGAGCCCTAACGTGCCCAACGCCGTACCTGGCAAAGTCGACATGGTGCTCGAAGTACGCAGCGACTCCAAACAGGTGCTGCTCGACTTCCCGGAACAGCTGCTGGAGCGCTGCAACGCGGCGCTGACAGACCTGAGGCTGACCGTCGACTCCGTACCGTTGACGTATGCTGACCCGACGGACTGTTCGCCCATTGTCATCGAGGCTGTCAGCAAAGTGGCGGAACAGTTGGGCTTGCCGCACATGACCCTACCCAGTGGTGCCGGGCATGACGCAGTCTACGTCGGGGCCACTGGGCCGATGGGTATGGTGTTCGTCCCCTGTCTCAACGGCCGCAGCCACTGCCCCGAAGAATGGCTGGAACCCCAACAGTTGCTCGACGGCACTCAAGTGCTGGCACAGACCCTGATTTATTTGGATGGCCAACTGCGTTGATCGACGAACTTGGTGTAAAACAATTCAACAGCCGAGCGCGTAAGATCAGACGGACTCATGCGCTTCACTCCCCGCACCTGGAGTACCCCATTGAACACAACATCTGTTCCCCCGTTACACGACATCGACTTGAAACACTGGCGACTATTCAAGGCCGTTGTCGAGTGCGGGGGGCTGTCGGCTGCCGAGGAGGCCACGGGTATGGGTATTTCGGCCATCAGTCGGCAATTGTCCGACCTGGAGAGTCGTTTCGGCAGCCAACTCTGCCATCGTGGGCGTAGTGGTTTCCAATTGACCGAGGAAGGCCAGGTCGCCTATTCGGCGCTACTGCGTCTGCTCGATTCGATCGATGAATTTCGCGACACCCTGGCCAGCTCCAAGGCAGAGGTCAAAGGCGAACTGAGCCTGTGGCTGATCGATCACTGTACCTTCACGCCCAGTAACCCCATCGCCAACGCACTGAAACATTTTCGTCGCGATTATCCATTGGTCAACCTCAGTGTCGGGGTCGCCCCGCCGGATGCAGTAGAGCGCGCTGTCGCCGAGAAAAAGGCAAGCGTAGGCTTAACCATTTGCAAGTCGGACCTGCCCGACCTCAACTATCAAGTGATCGGCTCCGAGGCCTCGGCCTTGTATTGCGGACGAGACCACGAAGCATTCGGCAAAAGCGAAGAAGAAGCGCGCCGGATTGTCGAACAAACCGCCCACTATGTGCGTCGTGGCTATTTGGTGCAGGACACTGCACCGGCGACTTTTCTACAAAACGCCAGCACCCTCGCCCATCACGTTGAAGGTACGATTCAATTGCTGCTCAGCGGCGGCTATGTCGGCATTGTGCCTGACCATATCGCTCATCCCTGGGTGGAGCATGGCGCCTTGTTTCGATTACCGTTGCCGGAGTTCATTGCGCAGCGACCGGTGTTTGTGGTTTCACGGGAATCGCAAGGCGCCAATCGAACGGCCAGTTTGATGCTTGAGGCGATTATCAGGTCGTTTCAGGAGGCGGCGTCCTGACCTTGCATACAGAAGCAGGAACGCACGACAACTGCGTTCCGCGATCTCTGCGAATCAGGCATCCAGCCAGACCTGTTCGGCGAACATGAAGCCCATGAAACCGCCCAACGGATTGCTGCCATAACCTTTGACGCGTTGGTCAATGCCATCGATGTTGCTGATGAACACAGGAATGCCTATACCGCTGTGTTCATGCACCAGGGTCTGCATGTCCGCGTACATTTTGCCGCGCTTTGCATCGTCGGTTTCACCCCGGGCAAGCAGCAGTAGCTGATCGAACTGCTCGTTCTTCCAGCCTGACTCGTTCCAGGGCGCGCTCGACTGAAAGAACTGAGAGAACATCACGTCGGCGCTTGGCCTTGGATTGATGTTGCCGAAACTCAGCGGGTGCTTCATCCAGTGATTCGACCAGTAGCCGTCACTGGGTAAGCGGCTAACGTCAAGTTTTAGCCCGACTTGGCGCGCCGACTGCTGCAGGAGCACCGCCATGTCCACCGACCCGGTGGCGGCCGGCGATGCAATCAGCGGCATAGTGATGCTCTCCATGCCGGCTTTTTTCAACAGAAATTTGGCTTTTTCGGGATCGTATACCGTTTGCGGCAAGTCGGTATTGTAGTAACGCGCACCTGGGGAAATCGGATGATCGTTACCGACGACTGCGAAGCCACGAAACACGGCGGATTTGATTTGCTCACGGTCCAACAGGTACTTCATCGCCTGAGTGAATTCCGGGCTTTTACCCGGCATTTGATCCTGACGGATGATCAAATCCGAGTAATTGCCCGACGGTGCAGAGATCACTTGGTGCTTACCGCTGGCCTTGATGCGGACCGTTGAGCGCGGATCCACTTCATTAGTGATCTGCACATCGCCCGAGAGTAGCGCGTTGATCCTTGACGGTTCGTCGGCAATGCCGATGAACTCGATCTCGTCCAGATAAGGCAAGCCTGGTTTCCAGTAATTCGTATTGCGCACGGCGAGTGAGCGTACGCCGGGTTTGAACTCCTTGACCTTGAATGGCCCGGTCCCTACTCCCTGATTAAAGTCGGTGGTACCTTCAGGGACGATCAGGAAATGCGAGACAGCGAGAATCGACGGCAGCTCGGCATTCGGGCCGGTGAGGCGGATTTGCACTTCGTTGGGGCCGGTCGCCTTGATCTCGCTGAACTGCTGCGCCAATGGCTGGACTTTGGAACCGGTGATGGGATCCTTGTGACGCGAAAGCGAAAACACCACATCGGCGGCGGTCAGGGGCTTGCCGTTGTGAAAGGTCACCTCTTTACGCAAGGTGATTACCCAGAGCGTTGCATCAGCGGAATCGAAGCGCTCGGCCAACTCCAGTTGCGGCACCATATGGCTGTCAAAGCGGGTCAGCCCGTTATAAAACATGTATTGGCGCGTGTAATCGGTAGAACCCGACCCCTTGGCGGGATCGAGGGTGTCGGCGGTGGAGCTGTTCATCCCGGCCACGCGGATCCGCCCGCCCGGCTTACCTTTGCCGGGAGCGGTGGGCTCGTCGGCAAGCAGTTTTCCGGCAGCACCGAACAGGCTTCCCGTACCCGCAGCGACGACGCCGGCGACCCCCAGCATTTGCAAGGCGCTACGACGGGAGACACCGCGATTGAGGCTTTCAAAGATGCTCAGGCTTTCCCGGCCGCTGATTAATTGGGCATCGACTTTTGTGTCAGTCATGTCAGTTATACCTGTCGAGAATCAAAAGTATGGAGTGCCCCGGTTGACCGGGACGTCCTGCAAACGCAAACGACGGTGATGCCAACCTCAATACCAAATACGGAACCCGCGATGGGTCTCAAGCGACATGGCACCCTTGCAGTCTCTCAGTCGAGCCAACAATCAGCGGCCGATCCGCCTAGCGGCACAACGTTACGGATGTATCAACGCTTTGCTGCACCATAAATTGATTACAGCACCACCCGACCATGCAAAACGTTTGGAATGAAACCCCGCCTGGCACAAACCACCGTTTTCAGCCTCGCCATCAGTAGAGTTTGCGGAGTGCACCACGCACGGGCAAATCCATCCTCCGTGCACTTTTCCGAGTATTTTTTACAATGTCTGCGCGGTGATCAGCCGTCGAACCGAATCAAACAGCGAGTCGGCGCAGATTGCTCATATATCGGTACTTCGGTTCAGCGCACCAAATCCTGAAACCGGTAATACGCACCCACCAACGGTAAAAACCAGGGATTCCCGAAATGCCCGGGGATCGCCGGCCAACTGAAGTCCCGCCATGGGTTCAGGTCGGCGCGACCGTCAAGAACTTCGGCCATGATCGCGCCCATATAGGTCGACATATGCGTGCCGTGGCCGCTATACCCCATCGAGTAGAACAACCCATCGTGCTCACCGGCCCGTGGCAGGCGGTCACGGGTCATATCGACCATACCGCCCCAGCAGTAATCAATGCGGGTGTCGCTCAATTCCGGAAAAACCTCGATCAGCGATTTCTGCAGGATGATTCCGCTTTTCATGTCGGAGGCGGGATTGGAGGTGGCGAAGCGCGCACGCCCACCGAACAGCAAACGATTGTCGGGGGTTACCCGAAAGTAATTGACGAAGTTTTTCGTATCGACAGTCATGCGCCGGCGCGGAACCAGACGGTCAAGCACCTCGACTGAAAGGGGCTCTGTAACGATGATAAACGCCCCCACTGGCACGATACGCCGGCGAAACCAGGCCAAGGGGCCCACCGAGGAGGTGCCGGTCGCCAGCAGCACCTGCTTGGCACGCACTTCACCGCGCGGCGTTTTGACCTGATGCACGGTGCCGGTCTGACGCGAGAGGCCAAGCACCGGTGCATTTTCATAGATACGCACGCCACGCCGGGCAGCCGCCTCCGCCAGACCCTGACCGTAGCGGCCAACGTGCATACCGGCGCTTTTTGCGAACACCAGGCCACCAAAATAACGATCTGAGCCGATCTCGCTGCTCAATTGCTCGCGCGTCAGCATGCAGGTGTCAGGATCGCATTCCTGCTCCATGAGCGCCTGCGACCGGGCCAGCTTGTCAAAGTGCTCAGGCTTCGCCGCGAGCTTGAGCTTGCCAACGCGTTTGAAATCGCAATCGATACCCTCCTCCGCGATCAGCGACTCAACTTTGCTGACCCCGGCATCAAAGGCGCGATACAACATATTGGCGCGCTCACGCCCAATGGCCGTCGACAGTGCGTAATAATCCTGGGCAAAGCCGTTGTTGCACATTCCGCCATTGCGACCGGAAGCGGCGTTACCGACCAGGCCGGATTCGAATACGGCCACTCTCGCGCCTTTTTTTGCCAGTGCTATAGCGGCGGACAAACCGGTAAAGCCAGCGCCGACGATGGCCACATCCACCTCACCACTAGGCGCATCGCGTTCACCCGACGCAAATTTGGGCGCGGTATCCAGCCAATAGGGCATCAGTTTCATAAGGGCTATCCATCATCTCAGGGTTAATCATCAGGTCGCGAATTCCGCAAGCTCGCGGTCAATACACCTCAACCGATCGACTGGTTGGACAGGGCAAACAACTGCGCACCAGTTTCAGCGCGGAGAACCTGTGATTGGGCAGCGCGCACCATGGGAATCGCATGACCAACACAGGGCAGGCCCTGCTCGGTCAACCAAGGCGACAAGCCTGTGTCTTCAGTGACATCGATCCGCACGAACCTTCCTCGATGGGCATTAGCGAGTGCCGTGATCAGTGTTCGGGCATCCACTATCGCAGTCGCGCCCCTGGCGATCACCGGGCCGATGACCACGCCGCGCCCGAACTCGCGCGCACAGCCGTAGGCTAAAACACCCGCGCCGCGGTCGATGACCAAGGTATTGGCGACGTCGAACAAGGCATTGAGCAATTCACTGCGGTCGCGGCCCGTGGCGGCCAGATCCAGTTGTCGCAGCGCTTGCTGGTCCTCGGCCTGCATGGCACGAACCTGCCCCGATACGGGAACAAAATGCACCGCGTGTTCAAGCATCGCTTGATGCTGGTTGACCTGCCCCTGGGCAACGAAACCCAGTCGTCTATACAGCGCCAAGCCTTCCTGGGTGGAATTGAGGATCAGCGTTCGCTCGCCGGCCTCCTGCATCAGGCGGTCCATCAGGGCGCGCCCGAGGCCCTGGCCCTGCAACACCGGAGAAACAATGATCATGCCCACCGAGGCATGGGTCTGGCCTTGTGACCACCACAAAGCCGTCGCCACCAGCCGTCCCTCCACTTCCACAGCAAGGCCAGCGCCAAGGTCGAAGGCGAATCGCCAGTCCGCCTCGCGATACGGCCAGCCCAAGGCGGATGAGAGGCCGACCGCCTGTGGTAGATGATCTGCGCGCAGGGGCATCAGACGCGGTGCCGCCGGGTCTGACGCCGTGACGGAGCGTGGCTGGGATCGGGCCGTCTGGTCGGAATCCTTCAACATACAGGCGATACCTCTGGTTCAAATGGAGGGAAAACGCTTAGAAGTCCGCAACTTTGCCCCAGGCCGACGCTTGAAAGCGGTCCGGGTGATAAGGTTGCGGATCGACAATGGGGACGGCACCGCTGACGATATCGGCAATCAAATGGCCCGCGCCCGACCCAATACCGAAACCATGACCACTGAACCCCGCCGCCAGTACCAGGCCCGGCAGGCTGGCTATCTCGCCGATCCCTGGAACACCATCAGGCGTACTGTCCACGTAACCCGCCCAGGCTGTAGTGAGCGAAGACGCCTTTAATGACGGAACCAACTCCACCGCGCGTTTGTAAGTCAACTGGACAATCGCGGCGTCGACCTTCGGATCGAGAATTCGCATCTTTTCCATCGGTGTCGGCTGGTCCAGGCGCCAGCGTTTCCAGCTTTCATGCCCCGAACGCACCCCCTCCAACCCACCAGGCGCCAGATTGCGCCATCTCCGTTGAAACATCGGCAGGAACTGCGTAGCGAAACCAAGCAGTTGCGGTGTGAAGTCGACACGTCCCCGGCCACTGATCGCCAGTGTATAACTGCCATCGAAACGCCGCGTCATGGAGACATCGGACGTGTGCAATGCACTGGGTATCGCCTGGCTTGGTGGAGAAACCGAAAGCACGGTCTGACGAATGGTGGCTTGGGGAAAACGAATACCATATTGGCGACAGAACGAAGACGCCCATGCGCCGGCGGCAAGAACCGCGAGGCGGGTGCGGATGATGCCCTTTTCGGTAACGACCGCAGAGAGTCGACCGGCCTCGGTCTCAAGGCCACGGACGGCGCAGTCTTGATGGACAGTGCTGCCAAGGGCCAGGATGGCACGAGCCACCGCCGGTGCGGCGCGAGATGGGTCCGCAGTGCCGTCGGAGGGGGCAAATACCCCTCCCTTCCAAGCCTTGCCGGTGGCCCTTGCGCGTTCGGCTGCTTGCTGCGCATTGAGCATGTGGGTCTCGACATTGACCGTACGGGCGAACTTCCCCCAACGCGCCCACCCCTCAAGCTCAGTTTCATTATTGCTCAGGTAGAGCAGCCCGCACCGAGTAAAACCTGTTTGCTCGCCGGTCTGCGCGCCGAACTGCTCCCACAACTCCAGGCTTTTGGTCGCCATCGGCAGCTCACGCGCATCGCGATTTTGCTGACGGCACCAACCCCAGTTACGACTCGATTGTTCAGCGCCTATACGGCCTTTTTCGACCAAAGCGACCTTCATGCCGCGTTTGGCCAGGTAATAGGCGGTAAACGCCCCGATAATACCGCCGCCAATCACGACCACATCAGCGTCCGTCGGCAAATCTGGAGAGGTAGATACGGAGGTCAAAGGAGCTGGCATGTTCTGGATCCGTTGAGGAGGAAAGTGGCGTAGGCATCCGAGCCCAATGATTCGTGCTACGAACAGGCACGTTGTCAAAACTGACGCGATTTCGAAGTTGCAACACACTTTTATTACAACACCGAAAAATCAGCAGATAGCGTTAAAAGAGTCGTGAGGCTGATAGAAAAAGCCGTATTGCCTCTGTGCTTCAGCAGACTTTGCGGACTGCGCCAAGCTTGGGCAAAACCACGACTCATGCGCTGTTCTGGAGCCAGTCAGAGGCCAAACATTTACTGCCAGCCTTACCCTTCATTAAACCGGCAACTCCCGCCCGCAGGACCGACGAAGCCTGCGGCTGGTGCAAACATCCAACGCCCAACGGCGTGGAGTATCTGATACCAACCGGCGACCAGTCGGACGGCCGGCACACGCGTCGGATAAAAAGGAATTTGGCGCATCTTATCTGCCTACATCAGGCCGATGTGCGGGAGTCTGCCCTGCGACCACTTGCACCACGTATTTGCCTATATAGGACGCCATAGCGACGCCCGTGCCGTTGTATTCAATGACCGAGACTTGGGAGACTTTCAGAAAGCCACCATCAAGTGGGCGGTGCTGCTCTCACTCTTGATGACAATAGCGTCGCGGCTGACGGGCGCAATTACGCTGTTCACCTGAAAGCAAAAGCGGTCGATAAACTCTCACAGTGCTTTTGGGCGCTGGCATCGTCGACGGGCCGCTTCACAACCACGAGAAAAACCTTCCAAGTAGTCGATAGGAAATCATCGACAACACGCCATTCACATATATTTTTCAATATCACTTCTATTCATGGAAATAGCTTCTAACACACGAATGTTTTCTGCAAAAAAACAGAAAAAGTTTCGGGGTCAGATGCCCTATATTTTTATTGAAGCCCAGGTGTCGTAAATCGCGCGTAGCTCAGCACCACTTTGAGTTTTTAGCCAAGCCGTGGGACGTCAAAACCATTAGCAACTGAGAGGTGATCATGGAACAAATACCACTGTTTATTGGCGGTGTATGGCGTAACACGCATCCCAATGAATCGATCCCTGTAGTCAATCCGGCAACTGAAGAGCAGATCGGACTCATTGCGAAAGCTAGCTTGACTGATATCGAAGACGCGGCGATCGCTGCCGAAAAAGGTTTCGCTGCTTGGAAGCAGGTCAGCGCACTTGAGCGCGCGACGATTATGCACAAAGCCGCGAATTTGATTCGTGAGCGCGCGGAACATATTGCCCGTACCCTAACCATAGAGCACGGGAAGCCCTTGGCGGAAGCGATGGGTGAAGTCGGCGCAACCGCAGACACAATCGACTGGCACGCAGAAGAAGGCAGGCGTACGTATGGGCGCGTCATCCCATCTCGCGCGTTAGGTGTTCATCAATTCACCCTGATGGAGCCTATCGGACCTGTAGTGGGATTCGCCCCATGGAATTTCCCACTTATTCAAGCGGTTAAAAAAGTCGCCGGTGCACTTGCCGCTGGCTGCTCGATCATTTTGAAGGGTGCAACAGAGGCACCTACATGTGCAGTCGAGTTGGTCAAGGCGTTCGCTGACGCTGGCGTCTCTCCTGGAGCCGTCAACCTGTTGTTTGGCGATTCGGGCCAAATTTCTGAGCATTTGATCGCCCATCCTTCTATCCGGAAAGTAACGTTCACCGGATCGACGCCAGTAGGCAAAAAGCTTGCGAGCCTTGCAGGGCTTCATATGAAGCGATCCACGATGGAACTGGGTGGCCACGCACCTGTGATCGTAATGGATGACGCGGACATCGCCACAGCCGTCAAGATTTCTGTCGCGGCCAAATACCGCAACGCAGGCCAGGTTTGTGTTTCCCCCACTCGCTTCCTCGTTCATTCGAAAGTGTTCGACGAGTTCGTTAGCCGCTTCGTAGACGGAGCGCGAGCGATCAAGGTAGGTGACGGTCTCGACCCCCAGGTAAATATGGGCCCTATGGCACATCGTGGGCGTCTTAAAGCGACAGAAGAGCTCGTGGCTGACGCCGTATCGCAGGGTGCGAAGCTTGAGACTGGCGGTAATCGCGTAGGCGATAGAGGTTATTTTTTCGAACCTACCGTTTTGACAAATGTGCCGGTGACCGCCCTGGCGATGATCGATGAACCTTTCGGCCCGATTGCTTTGATCAATTCCTTCGACGACATCGACGAAGCCATCAAGGAAGCGAACAGATTGCCCTATGGCCTCTCTGCATACGCCTATACACGATCACTCAGTTCGGCCAATAAGCTATTCAACGGCATCGAGTCTGGCGCCATCTCGATCAACCATCACAGCGTAGCCCTGCCCGAACACCCATTTGGCGGCGTAAAAGATTCCGGATACGGAACCGAAGGAGGCCCTGGGGCACTGGATGCGTTCATGACCACGAAATTCGTTTCGCTTGCGAGCGTTCTTTAACCTAGGGCGAACATTTGCGGTCCTGTCCAGCATAGCTGTACTCAGGAAGTTACGCGTCGCTAACCATTGGAACTTATATGCTTACTCCGAATATTATCGAGCGTCTTGTTGGCGCAAACGAAAACTCTCCAATCGCGATGGCCATTGCGCAGCGCTCGGAAATTATGGCCCTCAGTCAAGCGAGCCATGATGCTGTGATCATTCCTAAAGATCCGGGTGGTCTATCACATGCAGAGCGTGCAGCGCTTGCGGAACGAATCGCCAGGTTGAGCGATTCTGAAGAACTGGCTGATCACTATCATGTGTGTCTTGAATCAGCGGATGGCGACGAAGGACTTTACGTTGCGGCCAATCCTCAGCAGACCGCCTATGGGGATGAGCGCTTCATGGCAATCATCCGATTCACTGATCTGGTTACTCAAAAGCCGCGCGAAGCGACCAAGCAAGACATCGACACATTGAAGACTGTCGGAATCACAGAGCCGGATATCGTGAGGCTGACTGAGGTTATTGCGTTCGTTAACTATCAGCTTCGGGTCGTTGCTGGATTTAAAATCGCGGGAGAAATCGAATGAGCCAAGTCGTGCATAACTTCACGGTATCGGTGCCTCACTGGTCGCCGTACATCAAGCCTGTTGAGTTGGAAAGCGCAAGCCAAGAGCAGCTCGATGCGATGAAAGTGACCCCATCGAGCAAGAAAATCTCGGAGTATGTGCTCACTCTTGCTCATGACCCTGAATCGCTCGCGGTACGATCCCCTTTGTTTAACGCCATCATGTACGGTCGCGCCGGCTTGCCTCCAGCTGAGCGTGAACTGGGAGCGATTGGTTCCTCAATCGTCAATCGATGCGTCTACTGCGCAGCAGTACACGGCGCCCGATACAATCAGTTGACCAAAAGTACAGAGCTGGTCGCAAAAATCTTTGCCGACGAAACCGAAGCGCAATTGGATGATAGGCCTCAGGCGTTGTTCGACTTTGCGGTCGAGCTGGCCAAGTCACCCCCAGTGCTGACTACGCGGCATGCCGACGCCTTGAAAGAGCTTGGCTTTGATACGCTTGGGGTCGTCGACCTTGTGCTGGCCACAGCCATCTTCGGATGGGCGAATCGCCTGATGCACGTTCTAGGCGAACCTGTAAAAATCTGATGAGCACATCGTTCACTAACGAGCAGCCACGAACTGCCCGTTAGTGAACAATCAAGATGCATCGCACAATTCAGTCCCTCCCCTTCGTTCCCCATTCGCGCCGCTCACTCAGCTCTTAAACGCGTCCGCGATAGCCTTGGAATATTCATGTCTGCCGTGCTAAACATTCGTAAGCGTCTGCCCAAGTCACCTTGCGTGACTCAGGTAAGAACCCGCTGAGTCGGCAACCTCATCAGCGCAGAAGTCGAAGGTCAGTCACCGCTGTGGCATACGCAACATATCTTGTTGCCGTCGGGGTCTCTGATATAAGCACCGTAATAATCTGCAGAGTACTGAAGACGCAGTCCTGGTGCGCCTTCGTCTGATGCCCCATTAGCCATAGCGATCGCGTGAAAGTCATCAACCTGCGCCCGCGTTTGGGCTTCGAACGCAACCATCGACCCGTTACCTGGCGTCGCGCGTTCGCCATTTAGAGGGCTATAGATGCAGAACGCCGTACCTGAGTCAGTCGTGCTTTGGGTGAATAGAGCGCGTTCAGGATTGTGCTTGAGGGCAAGCAACGTGATGCCTAGCGGTGCAAGTAGCCGCCCATAGGAGTTTGTAGCGCTGGCGAGGTCGTTGGTGCCGATTGTGATATGGCTGAACATGACGCACTCCGATGGGATTAGGGTATGCGTCTACCTAACTTACCTCGTGTAGACATGCATCAGCAGGGGGGCAGTTTTCAGTCGGCAGAACAGCCTTTACCGGGTCAGTTTTCGGTCAGCTGCAACACCTCAATCTCAGATTTGGGCTCAGAGGCCCATTTCTATGGTCTCAGGGTCAGGCCCCAGGCGGCCGGTTTGCTTGAGCTGTGCAATCGCCTCAAGCTCGTCGCTGCTCAGCTCAAAATTGAATATATCAAGGTTAGCCGCCATGCGCTGAGTATTGGTGGAGCGCGAGATCGGCACATGGCCATTTTGCAGGTGCCAGCGAAGGATGACATGGGCAGGTGTTTTGCCGTGGCGCTGGGCGATTTCGGCGAACAGGGGCATTTTCAGCAACTCGCCACCTTGGCCCAACGGGCTCCAGGACGCGGTGATAATGCCTTGCTGGTGGCACCACTTGCTCAGGTTGGCCTGGTTAAAATCAGGATGGACTTCGATCTGGTTGACTGACGGCACCACGCCGGTGTCATCCATGATGTTAGTCAGATGCTCCACATTGAAGTTCGACACACCAATGGAACGCACTCGACCTTCCTGCTTCAAGCGCACGAAGGCTTTCCAAGTCTCACGATACGCACCTTTCTTCGGGATGGCCCAATGAATGAGGTACAGATCCAAGGTTTCGAGTCCTAGGCGCTGCATACTGACGTCGAAAGCTCGTAGGGTGCTGTCGAAGCCCTGGTCGGTATTCCATAGCTTGGTGGTGATAAAAATTCGTTCCCTGGGTAGTTCGCTTTCAGCGACGGCGCGACCAACTCCGGCTTCGTTACCGTAGCTCACCGCTGTATCGATATGCCGGTAACCAGCTGCCAATGCAGCTTTGGCCGCCTCGTAAGCCTGCGCATCATCTAGTTTCCAGACCCCGAAGCCGAGTTGCGGAATTTGTACGCCGTCGTTTAGAAAGATCAGTGGAGCAGATGCTATCCGAGGGACGAGTTCCATGTTCACAACGTCCTATATAGTTTTTAGTGGAGGCAAGTAGCATGTGAGAGTAGCGCTGCGTCAAATTGCTTTTCAAGCGCGCCAAGGAATTCTTCATGTTGGTGTCTTTCTTCCACCTCGGGGAAATTGTTGTTCTCTGTCGGCCGTCACTACGGCGCGTGGTGAACAAATCGAATGCAAGCGAAGGGTTAGTGGCAATGCAACTGGGTGGTCAAACTCATGCAATTACGGTAAGCGCCCAGCGTAAGCTCCTGGGCAACCCGCCTTGTAAAGTGCGCGCTGAGGATGGGTACATTTTCTTCAAAATGGCAGTGTCACACGAGTGGTGTAATCTATTTCAGAACTCAAGATACGCAAGCCGATAACCTATGCCCTACATGAGCAATCTTGAGCCAGAACCACCCTATGTTAGAGGAGTTCGCATGTGACCGTACCACCGGACGATCTGCCAATTTATCGTATTCTTACTGGCCCTGACGATGCAGCTTTCTGTCACCGTGTGAGTGCTGCATTGCAGATGGGTTACCAGCTCTATGGTAGCCCTGCTGTCACCTTCAATGGGCAAAATGTGATAGTGGCGCAAGCGATCATTTGGGGCGGATCTACCCTTGTATCTGTTGGGTAATCAGTCTGTATCGATGATGGTTAGAAGTATGCCTCCGGCATCACGCCTTGCGTAAATAGACCGGATGCCACCTATGCGGCAGTAACTGATCGATTTCGCTCGCCCGCTGCGTCGGCAGGCGCGTGAGGACGTCCTTCAAATAAGCATACGGATCATGCCCGTTGAGCCGCGCCGACTGGATCAAGCTCATGATCGCCGCCGCCCGTTTTCCGCTGACGGTAAAGCGGCAGGTGGTCGGCAAACTTGGCAATCATGACGTGGGCCAGCAGCCCGGCGGTTGGGATACCCTTGTCGATGATCTGGGCCGGAACCGGTGCCTGGATCAACGTTTCGCAGTCATCGCAGACCCATTTGCCACGCACATGACGCTCGACGTTGAACACGCCCGGTGTGTATCCAGCTTTTCGCTGACGTCCTCGCCGATGCGCTTCAGGGCGCAGCCGCATGGGCAGTGAGTGTTGTCAGGTTCGTGATGGATCAGCGTGCATGGAAACTCAGCCGGCAATGCAGTGCGCTTGGGTTTCTGTTTTTTCTCGGTCAGAGTTATCACTACCTGCAAGCTTTGAAACTCTGCTTCAATTGCCGCGATATCGGTGTCGATCAGGTCATCGAGCAAACTGGCCTGCTCGGGATTCATCTGCTCGCTGCGCTTGGCAAACTTCAAGCGCTTGAGTTGGCGATCTCATGGGTCAGTTTTTCGATGAGTGTTTGGTCGTGGTGGATCTTCTTGTCCATGGTCTCGACTGTCTTGCCCAGAGTGTCGACCTGGTGGTCGAGCGTCTCGACACGCTGCATCAACTGCGCAGCTAAGGCACGCAGTTGGTCAGGAGTCATTTGGTTGAGATTGGGGAGAAGAAGTCATGCGCCGAATTTTGCCAGAGCAGGCGTTTTGCGGCGATAGACCGATAGGCTAATGGCAGCCGTTAAAGCAGTGTGATCAAGCCGCCAGAGCCTGCGCGTTGCCATGGCAGACCCAGCACCAATGCTTGAAGTTGCTCGGTATCCAGCTCCATTTCAGAGCCATTGCGAATACCAGGCCAGTGAAACTTGCCTTGGTTTAACCGGCGCGCCGCCAGCCATATTCCGAAGCCGTCATGCACCAACACTTTCATACGATTCGTGCGGCGGTTGGCGAACAGATAAGCACAGTGCGGCTTCGCTGCACCGAACACCGTGATCACCCTGGCCAACGCCGTCTCAGTACCGGCGCGCATGTCCATCGGCTCGGTGGCGAGCCAGATGGAATCGATGCGCATCATCGCAGCAAGTCTCGAAGAAAGGTCGCGCAGGCAGCAGCACTTTCAGTCGGCCAGCTCACTTTGACAGAGCCACGCGGGTGCTGGATTTCAACACAGATACTCAACGATGCAGCTTGCGTATTTGCTCCGGCCAATGGCATGTGGAGCGGAAAAAAGGCAGGTTTCAGCGCGGTACTGTTCTGCGTTTGCAGGCGAATCCATTTGTGGACGAGGTTTGTATTGAGTAAGGGGCCGGCGAACACACCTTCCGAACCCCGGCATTAAGGTCGATTGTGTCCGCGTAATTTAAGCGGACGCAATTACCCTTAATATCAGGATCGCCATGCGTGAACGTAAGTCCTACTCAAAATCCTTTAAAGCCCAAGTGGCTCACGAATGCCAACAGCCTGGTGTTTCCGTGGCGGCCATCGCGATGAGTCACGGTATCAACGCTAATGTCGTACGCCGCTGGTTACCGATTTTTCGTGAT
This sequence comes from Pseudomonas lactucae, assembly GCF_016937615.1. Taxonomy (GTDB): domain Bacteria; phylum Pseudomonadota; class Gammaproteobacteria; order Pseudomonadales; family Pseudomonadaceae; genus Aquipseudomonas; species Aquipseudomonas lactucae. The sequence goes on from NZ_JAFHKI010000024.1 coordinate 27,279, forward strand.
CAGCAAGCAGTCGTGTTGCCAGCGTTTGTTCCCGTCAACGTCGCGCCGGTCAATCCCAAGCCAAAGGCTCAAGCGTCGGCGGTTATTGAGCTGCCATTTGGCGAGCAAACCATCACGGTGAAATGGCCCGCTTCCGATCCCGAGGGCTGTGCTCAGTTTGTCCGTGGATTTGCCCTATGATCCGCATCGACAGCATCTGGCTCGCCACCGAGCCCATGGATATGCGTGCTGGCACCGAGACCGCTCTGGCCAAGGTGATTGCGGTGTTCGGTGCGGCGAAGCCGCACTGTGCTTATCTGTTCGCCAATCGCCGTGCTACCCGCATGAAAGTCCTGGTGCATGATGGGATTGGTGTCTGGCTGGCCGCACGACGGTTGAACCAGGGTAAGTTTCACTGGCCAGGTATTCGACAAGGTTGCGAGATGGAACTGGACGCCGAACAACTTCAGGCCCTGGTGCTTGGCCTGCCTTGGCAGCGTGTCGGCGCAGGAGGCACCATCACACTGCTTTAAAAATGTAATTCGCGTCTTGGTGTGCTGTCGCCAGCGATCTGCTTTGGTAAAATCCAGGGCATGACTTCCTTGCCCAACCTCGACCAAATGACCTCCGACCAACTGCGTGCGTTAGCAGCGCAGTTGATGTCGAAGGTCGACACCATGGGTAGGAAGATCCATCACGATCAGATCCTCATCGAACAGCTGACTCATGAAATTGCCGTCCTCAAGCGGCATAGGTTTGCCAAACGCAGTGAGCAGATCACCCCCGAGCAAGGCAACTTGCTTGACGACTTGCTCAATACTGATCTTGAAGCTATCGACGCCGAATTGAGCGCACTCTTGCCGGCCCCGGCTCCTGAGCAAACACGTCAAAAACCCAAGCGTGCACCGCTGCCAGCCCAGTTTCCACGTACCGTGATTCATCACGAACCGGAAAACACGCAATGCTCTTGCGGCTGCCAGCTTCAGCGCATCGGCGAGGACGTGAGCGAGAAGTTGGATTACACGCCGGGCGTGTTCACCGTCGAACAGCATGTGCGTGGAAAATGGGCCTGCCGTCAGTGCGAAACACTGATCCAAGCGCCAGTTCCGGCTCAAGTGATCGACAAGGGGATTCCGACCGCAGGTTTGCTGGCTCATGTGATGGTGGCGAAGTTTGCTGATCACTTGCCGCTGTACCGGCAGGAGAAAATATTTGGACGCGCCGGTTTAGCGATCCCGCGCTCAACACTGGCTCAATGGGTCGGACAGACCGGTGTACAGCTTCAGGCACTGGTTGATGCTTTACGAGAAACGGTTCTAGCGCAACGAGTTGTCCACGCCGACGAGACGCCGGTGCAGATGCTTGCGCCCGGTGAAAAGAAAACCCATCGAGCCTATGTTTGGGCTTACTGCACTACACCGTTTTCGGCACTTAAGGCGGTCGTCTATGACTTCAGCCCGAGTCGCGCCGGTGAGCATGCGCGTAACTTCCTTGGTTCCTGGAATGGCAAGCTGGTGTGCGATAACTTTGCTGGCTACAAAGCCGGTTTCGAGAAAGGCATGACCGAAATTGGCTGCATGGCTCATGCGCGTCGCAAGTTTTTCGATCTGCACGCGGCGAATAAAAGCCAACTGGCCGGACAGGCACTGCACTCGATTGGCGGTCTGTACGAAGTTGAGCGCCAGGCGCGCGAGATGAGTGATGAGGATCGCCGCCGAATACGGCAAGAAAAAGCAGCGCCGTTGGCGAAAGCACTGCACGAGTGGATGCTGACTCATCGCGATCTTGTGCCCAACGGATCAGCAATAGCCAAAGCCTTGGATTACAGTCTTAAACGCTGGGTAGCGCTGACGCGCTACCTTGAAGACGGTGCTGTGCCTATAGATAACAATGCCGTCGAAAACCAGATCAGGCCATGGGCTCTTGGGCGCTCCAACTGGTTGTTCGCCGGTTCGTTGCGCAGTGGTAAGCGGGCGGCGGCGATCATGAGTCTGATCCAATCGGCGCGTATGAATGGGCATGATCCGTTTGCATATCTGAAGGATGTGCTGACACGACTGCCGACACAGCGGGCAAGTGAGATTGGGGAGTTGTTGCCACACAATTGGAGCCACCCTTGATAGCCCGGATATGTAAGGATGCTTCCATCACAGGGATAGAAAAAAGGAAGATGCCATGGACGCAGTAATCCGGCTTGCCAAACTTGCCGATATCGATGCGATTTTTAAGATTCGAACCAGTGTTCGGGAAAATCACTTATCCCAAGATCAGTTAACGGAGATAGGCATAACGCCTGAAGCTATAAGTCAGGCAATTTCAGAGACTCAGTGCGCTTGGGTCGCGGAGGTCAGTGGTGTTCCAGTCGGTTTTTCGATGGTCGATATTGAAGATGGTTGCGTGTTCGCGGTCTTCGTCTTGCCGGAATTCGAAGGGTACGGGTTGGGGCGCAATCTGATGCACAAAGCAGAGACTTTTCTATTTCAACGCCATCAGAAGATATGGTTAGAAACCGCTGAAGCAAGCCGTGCGAGCGGATTCTATAGAAACCTTGGCTGGCAGCCCGTGAAGAACCTACCAGAAGGTGACATTCGTTTTGAGAAGCAACTGAAGTAAAGCGAGAATAAAGGTATTGAGACGGTTAGATGGCGCCCGGCCAATTGCGCAAGGTGCGTTTGGCGGACGCTTATAATAGAGGTGTGGCTTGAACGACCTAGCCATTCGAAACGCGTTGATCACTGACGCAGTTGTGCTGTGCAACGCTGAACGAGAAACTGCTCGGTCGCCTGGGCTGCTGATCTCCCGTCCGAGTGAATTCAGCTGTAAATCCTTTGAGGACAAAATCAACGTATTAACTCGTGAGGGTCTGTATGTGGTGGCAGAACGAAACGGCTTGGTGGTCGGTCATGCGCTACTTGAGCCTCATAGGCTTGAAGCACTCGCACACGTATATAGTCTGACTATCGTTGTGCATCCCAATAACCTGGGGCAAGGTGTGGGCCAAGCACTCATGACCGCGCTTCTGGAATGGGCCCAAGCCCGGCCCGGCCTACTTAAGATCGAGCTACGGGTGCGTGAAACCAATTCGCGTGCCCGGCGCCTGTACGAAAAATTTGGCTTTGTTGAGGAAGGACGCTTACAAAAGCGAATCCTACTGCCAGACGGCACTTTGATTGCCGATATCACTATGGCCTGGTTTGCTCCTACTTAACGTTTTCCAAGTAATGTGTGTTAACCGACGCTTACCGTTCTCACACGTTTGCCGACGCAGCGGGCGAGAAATTAGCGATCTACTGCCATATAAGTGGGCTGTGGAAAACCAATGCAAGGCTTGTTAGAGGCGCATTCCCATCTCGAATGCACGAATCTCGAACCCCAGTTCTGCATACAACCGAATTGCCGGTGCATTGAAAGCCCAGACCGACAGTCTGATGTCTTTAGCGTCGCGCTCAGCAGCCCATTTTTGAACGTTTTGGACAAGGCCCCGCCCGATACTCTTCCCCCAATATCTCTCTGCTACACACACAGATCCAATGCGCACGAAGCTCAGCGGTTTCATCAGTGGCCCGGAGCTTGACGATATGCTGGCAGTGATAAAACCTGCCGCTTGGAGGCCTACATGCGCTATAAAAACAATCTGTGCCGTATTGTCAAAAAAACTCATCCAGTGTGGCAGGTCGCGCGTAGGTTCAGGGGTTGCAGCGGCGTAGATATCAGGGCGTGCAGCATGGTGAACCGAGTTGAGCAATTGTCCCAACTCACAAATCGTTGGCGCGTCCTTTTCTGTTGCTTCTCGATAACTTATGACTTCGTCCATACGTGTAGCCTCCATGTTAAGGCGCTCCTGAAAAGTGTCTTTGTCTCATACTAAACAAGCCATTCCAACGGTTGTTCTGATCGATTGCTGGCATGGGACGGTGTGGGCCAAGCGTGGGCATGAGGAAGGAGTCAAGCGTGAGAAAAATGACTGTTCACGTCGTATTCAAACGTTCGCAAGGTGTGTTGGGCAGACGCTTACTGTATTGAGGTCATGGCTGAGTGCGATGCTGGCAATCGAAGCCCCTGGCTGGGCACACTCTTGAATGACTTTGGCTTTGAAGGACTTAGAGTAGGAACGGCGTGTTGGCTGCATGAAATACCCGCTTAAAAGGCTAGAACTGGTGTCCACTTAAATTTAAGTGCACACCATGTCTGGGCTTTGCGGAGCTGGATAGATGACTTGGCCGGACGCATACAAAAATTCTTCATATTGCCTTGCTGAATTCCAATGTAAGAGAGCAATACTGAGCCTATACAGCTGAGTTTATCTTTTTAACCAAGCATCGTAAGGCGGATAAAGGACTTACTATGATTCGACCTCTCACCGTCAGCGTTACCTGGCTTATAGGTGTCATAGAGGAACTCACTCGGCAAGGCATCGAACCTTTCCGCTTGGGTGCTCCCTGGACTCAACACTGGCAAGACGTGGCGCCTACCAAGCAGCTGCAGCTCGTGCAGGTGAGAAGGCTTTGGCAACGAGCGATGCAACTGTCCCAAGATCCGCTGCTCGGCTTGAAGGTTGGCGTAGCATTGCCGCTGCAGTCAATGAATGTCGTAGCGCTGGTGTTGATGCACAGTGGCTCACTACGCCAAGCACTCGCCCACACGGTTAGGCTGCAGCAATTAGTTAGCAACTCTGGCCGCTTTTTTGTAGAACCTGCTACCAACAACGGTGTAGTGCTGGCCTACCACGCAGCACCAAGTCCTGTGGCCATGCATCCCGCACAAATCGATTCGCTTTTTGCCGCGTACATGCGTCTTCTCTACAACTGTATGCCGGCTGACCGTAGACCAATCAGAATTGAGCTACCAGGCACTGACGCGTGTTTAGCAGACCGCTACCAAGTCTATTTTGGATGTCCTGTCATTCTTGGAGTGGAGCACGCTCGCGTCGTATTTGACGATGAACTGTTGGACTTACCTTGGCACGCCGCCGATCCAACACTGCTTCGCATCGTACTCGGTCGCGCGGAAATGATGCTTAAAACCCAAGGGCACTCGGACACGCTCGTCGATTACGTAAGTGCTGCCATCGCTGCGCAGGGATTTGCGCAAGCGAATTGCGATAACGTTGCGCGCTCGCTGGATCTGAGCAGGCGCACTCTTCAGCGCCGATTGGCTGAGCGCGGTTCATCCTTCCGTTTACTACTGGAAGCGGTGCGTATGGGTGAAGCATTGGAAGGACTAGCTGACCCCAATCTGCCGCTTGTGATGCTAGCAGAGCGGCTGGGCTACGCAGAGCCCAGCGCATTTTCGCATGCTGTGCGAGGTCATTTCGGTAAATCACCTAGTGCGCTGCGCCTTGAATTAATAAGCAGCTTGTCTGCAGGAGGAAAGGCCCCTGCAATCAACAGTACTGAGAGTTTTGACCACCAGAGGACGCCGTGTAATGCCGATTCGACGCGGCGCGAACTTGAGGACTAAAGCTCCCGAAAAAGGTCACGTCCAAGAACGGCACTCGCCGCAACCAGCCCACTCACCATCGCGCCACTGACTCCGGCAGCCGTCACATCTTGCCCGCCGAAGAACAGCCCTTTAACAGGGCCGTGTGCGCGCATCCAGCGTTGTGCAAAACGCAGCGGTGTTTGCTCATATCCCATGAAATTACCATGGCTACGGTTTAGAAAGTGGTTGAAGGTCAGAGGTGTAGCCAACTCGGCATGAGCAATGCTTCCACCGATCTGAGGATAATGTTCCAACGCTACGGCCATGAGGTCTTCGCTCAGTCTTGCCGTCATGTCCTCGTACTCTGCGCCTCTGTGCTTCCACTTCGTGCCAGTGAAACGCTCGAAGACTGACCAATCAGTCAGGCCGCATATATCCATCGTGCTCTGCTTAGGGTGACGGTCATGCCAACTCGGATCCCGCAGTGAAGGATGGGCAATGAAATGCAGGGGCATAGGCTGCCCCTCTGGATCAGCTCTGTACCTTGCGAGGTTCGCTGGGAGATCGTTGCTTGGATGTACCCAAAGATTGGCTGGGTGAATGTTCAGATCGGCGTTTGCGATGTCGATGCCAAGGTTAAGCACAGCAAAACATTGAGTGGTACCGATGCTCTTAGTTACCTCGCCCAAAGGCTGGGCTAGTTCAGAATCAGCATGAGCCAGAAGCGGTACGGTCTGAGAGATACCAATCGCACTGACGACTCTGTCCGCGCGAATCTGGCTTCCAGCAGCGGTTTGTACACCCACCACACAACCATCACACATTTCGATGCTCACAACTTCTGCCGCCACCAGGCAAGCTCCTCCTGCAGCACGAACCGTGTCGGCCATTGCCGTGACGATGCGTTGCGAGCCGCCAACGGGGTAGCTAGCGCCATCGATGTAGTGACTGAATACCATTGCATGAATCGCAAAAGAGGCCTGCGCAGGGGAATTGCAGTAGTCGCCGTAGTTCCCACACCAGACTGCTTTGAGGTCAGCGTTGTCAGTCAATTCGTCCAGAACATCCTGCACTGTGCGCTGTGCAAGTGGCATGAATGCAGTCTGAGCCCTGGTAAACGCTGCCTCAGATGCTGAACGTGGTAACGCCCGCTCTCCAAAGAAGGATTTCGCAGCCCGGCTTGCCTCACCCACTAGCTCTACGTAACGATCGATCGCGCTCGCTTCGTTCGGAAAGTAGTCCTTAAGCCGATCCTTGTAGGCTTGTGCACCGGCCATATGATCGTAGCTATTGCCACCTACGATAATGCGATTGTAGTTTTCGGGCATGGGCGCCCATTCAAGTTGCCCACCTGAGACCTTGTCGAAAAGGCGATAGAGTCCACTCGTCTTGCGGTGTACCTCACCCATGTAGTGCAAGCCTACGTCCCACTCGAAGCCTTGGCGTTTGAAGGATTGCAGACAACCACCCAACACCGCGTGGCGTTCGAGCACCAAAACGCGCTGTCCTTCGAGCGCCAACAATGCGGCTGTGCTTAAGCCGCCTGCGCCAGAACCTATGACAATCGTGTCGAACCTGCTGTCTAGCTCGCCCCGAGCCAGCGCGCGCTTAAAACTCAGATCGTAATCGCTCATCGTTCGTCCCTTCCCTGCCCTTTCCGGGATCTTTATTAATCACTGCTGCGCAATCGCTATGCAGCCCGGCTGAGTGTGGGTACGTGGGGAATCTGCGTGAATGGCGCCACACGCCAAAGATTTGTTTCGACACGACAATCTAAAAGGAGGAACAACAACCGCCCAAGGTATTGGCATCCCAAATCAATTCTCTGTCGCACGGTAGCAACGACGGCAGAGGACTGGCATTGGAGAATCCCTCCATGGTCTTCCTGTGATTATTTATAAAAACGAGAGAAAGGGACTGCGATGATGGACAGCAACTTTAGGCATATTCATGTGGAACCCGAGGCTCACGGTTTCGGAGCCAGCATTACTGGAATCTCGATTGATAAGCCACTCGCGGCAGATGTACTAGGAGAGGTGAAGGACGCGTGGGCCAGGCATTCGGTAATTTACTTCCCGGATCAGCCGCTCTCTCACGCACAACTGGAGGCATTCACTCTTCAGTTTGGTGAGTTTGGAGTAGATCCATATATCGTCCCGATGGAGGCTCATCCGCACATTCTCGAGCTCAGACGCGAGGCTGATGAAAAGGCAGTTAACTTTGGTGCCCAGTGGCACTCAGACTGGAGCTTTCAGGAACAGCCGCCTGCGGGAACCATCCTGCATTCCAAAATCACCCCGCCCGTGGGTGGCGATACGCTATTTGCCGACGGCTATCGTGCCTACGATGACCTTTCTGAGACGATGAAAGGACTCATGAATCATCTCGTCGCGATACATTCTGCGAGCATGCCCTATGGCAAAAATGGCCTATTCGCAAAAGAGACTGAAGCACGCTCAATGAAGATAGTGGTCAGTGAAGATGCCGACAAAACCTGGCCACACCCGCTGGTACGTGTACATCCCGTAACGGGTCGCAAATCCCTCTACGTGAGCCCTGTCTACACGCTGGGTATTCAGGGTTTGACTCATGGGGAATCAACGGCGCTGCTGAGTTATTTGTATCAGCACATGGTGCAGGATACATATGTCTACCGTCACCGATGGGCGCCGAACATGCTTACTCTGTGGGACAACCGCTGCACGCTTCACAATGCAGACGGTGGCTACGACGGCCACCTGCGCCTCATGCATCGAACCACCATCTCAGGCGAACGCCCTGTAGGTGTTGCCGCCGTTAATCAATAAACCAAGGGAATACGCTCAATGATTGATGTAAGCATTCTGTACCCGAATGAAGCTGGCGCTACCTTCGACTTCGATTACTATCGTGAAAAGCATATGACGATGATTCAGCAGAAAATGGCCGGGGCCTGCAGCCACTTCACTATTGAAAAAGGCCTTCAAGGCCCAGTGCCTGGAAGCGCTCCGACCTACCTTGCGATAGGCCATCTCTTCTTCGAATCACTTGACGCATTCGCGACCGCATTCGGGCCGCATGCGAAGGCCATCGGGGCGGACATCGTCAATTACACCGATCTCAAGCCCATCATTCAGATCAGCGAAGTGCTTGTGGGCTAATGTCCGCTCGCTTCAGAAATCGCTACTGTCCTAAAAGCACCTGCTCTTACAGAGTCAGGTGCTTCTTGTGCACGTGCATAAGCGGCATCCACTTTAATGGCTTCTAAGGTGTAACAAACAGCTAATCACTTCGAACATTTTTACAGAGGTCGATCAGCGAGACATCCGCCCCCTTACCATCGAGAAACGCATTCAGATATTTCTCATACGGTCGGATGTCAATATTGGCTTCTTTAAGCCAATCAGCATCGTAATATGTAGAGGCGTAACGATCTCCCGAATCGCAAATTACCGATACGATCGAACCTGTCTGTTTCTGGGAAAGCATTTGCTCCGCGATACAACAAACACCAAAAAAATTCGTTCCTGTAGAGCCACCCACACGGCGTGATAATCTTTCTGAGAGAACGTGCATGGCAGCAAGTGAAGCGGCGTCTGGAATCTTGATCATGTGATCGATGACATCAGGGATGAACGAGGGCTCAACCCTAGGCCGACCGATACCTTCGATGCGGGATGGAGTCGCGCAAATGCTCCCCTTGTCCCCAGTATCGAAGGATTCGTAGAAAGCGGAATGTTCCACGTCAACGACGCAGAGTCGCGTATTCAAATGCTTGTACTTGATGTATCGCCCTATTGTGGCGGAGGTGCCTCCTGTTCCGGCACTCATGACCACCCAGGCAGGCTCAGGATCCTGTTCCATTGCCATCTGGGAAAATATACTTTCAGCGATATTATTATTGCCACGCCAGTCTGTGGCGCGCTCGGCATTTGTAAACTGATCTAAATAATGGCCGCCCGTTTCACGGGCAAGTTGCTCAGCGACCGTGTAGATAGCGCCAGGATTGTCAACGAAGTGACATGTGCCTCCTAGTCGATTAATAGCATCGATTTTCTGGCAGCTAGTGGAGCGCTGCATTACTGCAGTAAAGGGTAGATTTAGTAGCTTAGCGAAATACGCTTCGCTGACAGCTGTTGAGCCAGAAGATGCCTCGACTAGCAAGGTACCTTTCTTTATCCAGCCATTGCAGATGCCATACAGGAAAAGCGATCGTGCCAAGCGGTGCTTCAGACTACCTGTAGGGTGAGTAGACTCATCCTTTAGATAAATCGATATCCCAGGCAGCCCGTTAAAATCTAAAGGAATCAGATGTGTATCGGCGGAGCGATTGGCATCCCCCTGCAACACGCCGATCGCCCAGCGAGTCCACTCTTTATCCTGATTACCGAGATTAAGATTCATAAATATCCTGTATATGGCTACTGATTCAACATTCAGTCCAGCGCGACGATGGCATCTACTGCAACGAGGGCTCCTTTGGGTAATGCGGAAACCTCGAACGTGGCGCGAGCAGGGAACGGAGAAGAGAAATAGGTAGCATATACGTCATTCAACTTCGCAAAACCACTCAAATCCGTGACCATTATTGTTGTCTTGATAGTCTTTGAAATATCTGTACCCGCTGCCTCAGCAATCGCTGAGATATTACTGAGGCACTGTTTCATTTGAAGCAAAGCATCGTCCGCCACCAGCTCTCCTTTGGCTGGATCAATGCCTAACTGCCCCGAAACGAATAGATATTCACCATGACAGACCGCCTGGGAATAGGGGCCAACGGCAGCAGGGGCTAACAAAGTTGAAATATTTCGCATAAAGGGATCCCTATCCATTATTTATGGATATTAAGAATTTATAATTTTATGTCAGCAAAGGTATCGACCTTCGATACCTTTCATGGGCCAAGCAAGGACAAATAATTCAATTAGCGTAAATCTTGCTTATTTTATTTGAATTATTAAAGGGAACAACCCCTATCATCTCAAGGTCGGCATAATCGGTGAATTTATTATAAATCTCCTCAGCATCCTCAAGATAAAGCGACTTTGTGATACCACGTACCGCGCGAGGAACTGAGTATTTAAACCCGCTAATAGCCGAACCGGAAAGCCCCATGCTTACAAGGGCGCTATAGGTAAAGTTGAACACATTCTTAATATAGGGGGCTTCCCCAGGTCTTTTTTCGACAAACTCAAAATTCTCGCCCAGGTAGGGATGGCTGGATATTTGAGTATCTTCCTCCCCATGGACAGGACTATATTTGTCTCGCCACAGCGCTATGTCATTGGCAATACTTGAAAGCTCTGAGCGTAGTGAAAAATCGTTCACAAACCCAACAGCAACTATCAAGTAGTCAACCTTGAGCCTATCTCCAGATGCAAGGGTGACCTCAACTTGTTCTTTTCCGTCTTCAATGACGAGTTTCACCCCTTCCCAGGCCGCATTGGTACGAACGCTCGCACCTTCTAACCCTGACAATCGATTGTAGGCGTCCTGGGGAGCTGGAATGTTGTACCTGAACATGTGCCGCATATATTTCCACTTCAGGGAATCATCCATATCAGCGTAATGATTAAGGAACCCTGCTTTTGCCATCCAGATCTGAGGATTAATCCGCTGGATATCCTTGCGGCGAATACAAACAGTAGCCTCCAACGCACCAGCCTCAAGCGCGGTCGACGCATTGTCGAATGCAGATGCGCCGGCACCGAGAACAGCGATCTTTTTGCCTACAAGCTTTGAAAAATCAATATGCTCTCCTGAAGAGGCATATCGTTCTTTAGGCAACGCCGATGAGATAAACTTGGGTACATGCCAGGCTCCACTGCCATCAACCCCTGTCGCAACAACCACTCTACGAGCATAAACAATCTCGCGAGCCGATACTTCTCCCTGACCATCGTATCTGTTAAGTTCCAGTCGAAATAATTTGTCATCTGGAATCACGTTGGAGACACCAGTAAGATTTTCGACTGGAATCTTGAGAGTATCGCGGCACCATGTCAGATATTCTTGCCAGTCCCCTTTCGGGATTTTTACGAGTTGCTCCCAAGCCTCTTCGCCGTATTTGGCTGTGTACCACGCTTGAGGTGCCAGACTGGTTAATGTCGCATCGATACCTGGCAAATGTTTTACAGTACGCAAAGTACGCATGCGTGCCGTATTGTTCCATGGGCCTTCCAAGCCTTTGGGCTGCCGATCAAAAACAACGATGTTATCAACCCGTTCCCGCAAGAGACCTGCAGCAACTGCCAACCCGCCTTGGCCTCCCCCGATGATAGCTACGTCGTAGACATGCTTACCGCTAGGGTGTGCCTTAGGCAGAACCCAAGGGTCATGAGGAAAGCGTAAGACGTGGAGATCTGCCTGTACCCTGGACGCCAATTCATCAAGAGCACTGTACTCTGTTGATTTCACACTCATTTTCTTCACCTATCTACTAGATCCGAAATATAGGTCATCTCGTCGCAAACCGCCCAGAGGCCGCTCATATCGCCATTTCGCTAATTGGGCGCGATAAAGTCAGTGTATTCTTCCTTCACCAGAAGCCGCTTCCAATCTTCACCGCTAAAACCAAGCAAAAATGAATAAACTTCTAAAAAAAACCAAACCCTTGGAATTATTTTTCCGACACTTGCAAGAGCGCTAGAAAATATCTCTAGCCACAACCGAAAGCCAGCAATTTTGTCGTTGTTACCTACGTAAAAAGCAATGTATTGCGATAGAAGCGAATTCCAGCGTCATATGCTTCTAACGCAATCTCACGCATTGGATATTTCGTAGACTTTCTCAGCGGCAACGGAGTAACTACGTCATCGCCGAGTGCGATCTTAGCCAGCATTTTTCCGAAGTAAGCGTTTGGCGCAATGCCTCGCCCATTGCACCCGATGGTTGCATAGATACCTGGACGAGGTTCAACAAGATGCGGCAATCTGTCGACGGTTTGGCCAAGCGTGCCCGACCACCGATAGCCCCATTTGAATGTAGGCGCGAATGGGTAGACAAACTTCATTGCGCGGTTTACCCAGTTATCCCCTTCTGAATGAATGGGAAGGAACCCAATAGATCCAACATGAAGACGCCCTACCGGGTCATATCTGAACCACAGCGGTATCTTATGGGTGTCCCACATGGCTATGTAGTGAGGCAAAATTCGCTCTCTCCACTCAAGAGGTAACGGATCTGCAGTGGCGATACCAAAAGCACCAAGGGGCATTATTTCTTCTTTGAAGCCTGGTACCAGATCATTGCTGTATGCGTTGGTTGAGAGAATGACCTTGTCGGCTTTTATGGTCGTATCGCTGGTAGTAGCGATCCATCCACTACCTGAGGGTTCCAGCGAGGTAACCTTAGAGCCCGTGGAAATCCGAAGGCCTCGAGCGACTGCAGCTCGCGCTAACCCGCGCACATAAGCAAGCGGTTGAAGGGTAAATCCACGGTGATCGATTAACGCAGCTTTGTATCGAGTCGAACCGTTCATCTCTTCGAGTTCAGAACCGTAGACCATCTGCACATTCGCGCCCAAGGCTTGCCAATCCGAAGCCTGAGCTTCGAGTTCTCGAGTTTTCTGAGGAGTCGTTGAGCAGCGGATGATAGGTCTTTCGTCAGCAGCACAATCAATACCGTAATCGCGTATCAGCTGACGCACGATATCGGGCGAGCCACCGAGCTCTTTCAAAAATAGAGGGCCATAATCTGGGCCTAACGCACGAAGAATTTGTTCCGGCGAAAGAAACTGTCCAGGGTTAACCTGGCCTGCATTTCGGCCACTTGCACCCGAGCCTATCTCCTGAGCCTCAACCAATATTGTTTTGGCGCCGCGTTCAGCACAGTGAAGCCCAGCTGTCACCCCATTGAAGCCGCCACCAATGATCAAGACATCACAAGATTCTTGTCGCGCCAGGGATACGCTCTCTGGTCTCTCCCCTCCGGTCGCAGACCACATTGAATGGTGGATTTCAGATTCTTGCCCACTAATGAAAGGTCTATCGCCATTAAACATAGTCAATCCTACTTCGCTACGAGCGCTTAATTTATTAACTGTTTTTGATCGCTACACAGGGTTGGTTTTTTTGCTTAACTAAATAGCCATGGTATGCAAAATTTTCCGCTCCAGCGCCGTGACAGCACGGGTGATAGGGAACGCAATCACAAAATAAATGACGGCTGCGGCGGTCAAGAGCTCTACCGGATGGCCCGTTCTATTAGATATATTTTGACTAACGAACATTAAGTCAGCCATACCCACGGCTGAAACGAGAGCGCTTTCCTTAAACAGGCTAGTGCAATTGGATAGCAGTGTAGGCGCCGCCCTGAGGAGCGCTTGTGGTAGAAGAACGTACAAGGTATGAACACGATAAGTCAGCCCGAGAGCAACCCCCGCGTCATGTTGCTCTTTGCTAACGTAGCTGAATGATGCACGAAACGTTTCACTCGTTATCGCAGCCATGTACAACGTCAGCGCGATGATGCCGCACGCCATATTCGAGAGCTCAATACCCAAAATCAGAGGCAAGCAGAAAAATATCCAAAACAACTGAATCAGTACTGGGGTACCGCGAAATAGCGCTACGTACACAGTGCTGACCCCATAAACAATTTTGCTTTTGGAGCTTCTTGCAATCGCCACCAAAAAACCTAAAGCACACCCCAAAACAACGCAGATCGCTGTGAGTTTCAGCGTTAGTAAAAGCCCATAAAACAACGCAGCCTTGTAATCAAAGATCACTGAAAAATCTAGTTCCATGGTCGCGTCCTCATGAATTTTCCGCTTTACGGCGCCGCTCTATATACTCTACGAGCTGAGAGACAGGGAACGAAATCGCGAAATATATAAGAGCAATTACGGTAAACACTTCGATAGGTCGATAAGTGTCGGTCGCCAATATTTTTCCCATGTACATGAGATCTTGCAAGGCGACGATAGCAACCAACGCTGTTTGCTGGAACGCACCAATGCCGTTTGCAACCAATACGGGCAACGCCGAACGGAATGCCTGCGGAAGTACCACATATACGGTGCGTTGAAACGGCGAAAGTCCCAGAGCAACAGTGGCATCATACTGATTGCTTTGAACGCCTTGGATGGCAGCCCTATACGCTTCCGCGTTAAACGCTGCCAAATTGAGTCCAATCGCCAAAATCCCCATCGTCAGTGCGTCTATGTAAACATCGAATATGATGGGTATACAGTAAAAAAACCATACGATCTGAACAATTGCGGGAGTACAGCGGAAAAACTCGATGAATAAGGTAAACGGCCAACGGATAATCGGATTAGGGCTCATCACCAATAGCGCAATAATGAACCCCAGGCTCAATCCGATAATATTCGCGGCCACCGTGAGCTCCAGGGTTACAACTAACCCTTTGAGCAATGGCCAGAGACCGTTCGCAATAAAGAACAAATCAAATTGATAGTTCACGTTCGACTCCTGCCGCCTCGCCAATATGAAAGACTCGCTGTATGAACTCTCTCGTTCGAGCTTCCTTCGGTCTACCGAGTACCTGCTCAGGTGGGCCGTCTTCGACGACCACACCACCAGCACAAAAGATCACCCGTGAGGCGATATTTTTGGCAAAGTGCATATCGTGAGTCACTATTACCATTGGCATGGATTGTTCAGCCAAATGCATAATAACTTGCTCAACCTCGGCAACCAGTTCGGGATCGAGTGCAGAAGTCACTTCATCAAACAACATCAGCTTAGGATCGAGCATCAAGGCCCTAGCGATGGCGACGCGTTGCTTCTGCCCACCAGACAGGTGAGCTGGATAGGCTTTTTCCTTCGCATCCAGCCCAAACCTCGTCAACAACCCCCGTGCTCGAAGTTCTGCTGATTGTTTTGATTCACCTCTCACCTTAATTGGTGCAAGGGTCAGGTTCTGAAGAATATTCAGATGCGGGAACAACGTATAATGCTGGAAAACCATTCCAATGTTACGGCGAATATCCTTATCAATTACCGTTCTGCCGAACTTGTCGGTTGTAATATAGTTCTTGCCTTGAAACAGCAATTGGCCCTTATCAATATCCTCTAGCCCCATCAACACGCGCAGCAACGTACTTTTCCCACCACCACTCGGCCCAATCACGACGACACGGTCACCGGGGCACATGCTAATATCCAAACCTTGCAACACAGGTTTTATGCCGCCTGCATAACTTTTATGCAGCCCCTTCATTTCGACGAGATAGTTTGCATTTGCCATTAGCTTCTACTCCAAGTTCAGACAGCCTCTAACAACCACTAAGACAAATTACTTGGTCTCGTGCGCGATAGCTTTTTTGATCAGCTCATCCATGTGACCTGATGTAACGGCTTCATTGATATAAAGGTCTAATACTTGAAGGTCAGCATATGAGGTATCACGTCGCAGGCCGAACGAAACACCTTTTTTGTCGATTGCCGGCACCGGCTTAAGGACGACAGCCCAGTCGGTATGTGAAGCAGCAAATAAGTCATTGGCTGCTGCCGTATCGAAAATCACATCAGCGCGTTTAGACATTACAGCCAAACGGATTTCGTCCGGACCAGGCAACCGCATAATCGATGCGTTTTTGATAATGGCCGTCAGTGACTTATCTTGAGCAGTACCCGACGAGACAGCGATGGTCACGCCTGGCTGGTCAATATCCGCAAGGCTTTTCGGCTGGTTTGTCTTGGGGTTTTTTTGGTTGTAGATAAAGGTCGATTCGGTAGCTGATAAGTTTTTTGAGAAGACGATAGACAGAGCACGTTGCGGGGTAGCAGTCAGTGCCGGTGCCAAATCCCATTTTTTGGATTGCAAGCCGGCAATCATGTTGTCCCAACTGGTGTCCACAAATACAGGCTTGACCTTGAGGATCTCCGCAAACTCTTTACACGCATCAACGAAGAAACCTGAATACTCGCCGGTGGCCGGGTCTTTCATGATGTATGGCGGAGCCTCCGCCGTGCCACATCGAATAGCCCCCGATTTCTGGGCAGCAGCCCAAACGCCATCCCCCTCACCCTCGGCGTAGACGCCTGACGATCCGAAAACCACTCCTGCCAGAACCAATGCCGGTAACAGACGCACGCCCATACGTTTGAAAATCATATCGGTATCTCCCAGTGATGCGCCGGCCAAGCGCTGATTCGAGGGGATGGCCCCCTGAGCCTTTTGTTATTTTCAGCGCGCCTGCCCAGGGGCTGGGACGCACCTCTTTTTTTCTTCCTGTTGAAGCACTCTGCTCGATCCGTTTAGCTGATGAAAAAAGACTACCATTTGACAATAGGTAAACTATTGCAAAATTTCCACACCTCTACCTCTTGACATAGAATCACCTTCCAATGTTTTCTGTATCTCTGCAATATTTTTCCGAGGCCCTGTAAATGACCAGTTCTTCAAAGCTGACGGATCGCTCCTCCCGCCTAGATCGTATCGATCGTCGAATATTGGCAGGCCTCCAGCGGGACTCTACTCAGCCCGTGACCGAGCTCGCAGAGCAAGTCGGGCTCTCGATGACGCCATGTTGGCGCAGAATTCAGCGTTTGGAGCAGCAAGGTTTCATCAAAAAACGGGTCGCCATCCTTGACCGAACGACGCTGAACGCAAAAGTGACAGTGTTCATCATGATCAAGACCAGAGAGCATTCCATTGAATGGATAGATCGCTTCTATCAAGCGACGCGCGACATGACAGAAATCGTTGACATCTATCGGATGAGTGGTGAGGTTGATTATTTGATACGCGCTTTTTTGCCGGATATCCAAGCCTATGATGTGCTTTATAAAAAGATCATTGGTCAATTACCCGTAGCCAACATCACGTCGATGTTTGCAATGGAAGAAATAAAATCAACAAGTGAAGTCCCACTTGATTTCATTCCTGACTAAATCGGCCCGATAGCAGCTCTTCGTATCCAGATGAGTTGCTGGGTCTAAGCGCTTAACTATCACGATTGCCGATGGCGGATCTTTGGAAAAAAACCATCCAGAGGGCAATCGAACTATTAATCCAACCTACTGATACCTAAATACTTTCAGATACAATAGCAGGCTGGAGGTCGCATGCTAGACTCGTCAACTCCCGGCCCCGCCATGCAAAACTACCATTCACTAGGTAGGTCTTCAACACTAAATTTAACACTCCGCTATATTAGCTCGTCTGCCAAACGCTCCGCTATGCCCCCCACGTATCGTTCGTGCGCTGTATGACTGCAGACCGAGATGTTTTGACTGTAATGAACGCTACCGTAAGCGCCGCGGATGGCTACGGTTGACGGTGTGCCTGAGATACGGAGCCAGCAGTGCAAACGCTTCTGCCTCAAGATCGCCGGAGCTTAACCATTGAGGGCACTCAATCACTGCGCGATGAGTGAGCGCTTCGACAGTCGTTTCGATGATGAAAGCAAGCATCTGAAGTTGGGACGTGGCCAACTGAGGAAAGTGTTTTGCCAGATGCTCCTGAAGTAAAAACGACAGTTTTTCGCTAAGCTCAATTGCCTGTTCATAAAGCCCAACACGTGGGACCTGCTCTATCAGGACTTTATGCAGCTCAGGCTGCAGTCGATGTGCGTCCAAGCTTGAACGAATGATTGCAAGCAGAAACACATCGAGTGAGGAGTCGCAATGGGTTTGCAGCGCAGACTCAACGACTGCGAGCACTTCACGAAAATGCCCCTCAATGACGCTCGCCACCAACGACTCTTTATTTGGAAAATATTGGTAAAGCGTTCCAATGCTGACGCCTGCGCGTTCGGCAATGGCCCCCGTCGTTGCGCGCTCATAGCCACACCGGACCAAAACCTGAGAGGCAGCCTGCAGAATGGCCTCAACGGTACGCCTGGAACGTTCCTGCACGGGCACCTTTCTCGCGGTGGTACAGGCCGCTCTGCTGTTAGTCGCCATGTCGCCTCCAAACGCGAGTTGTGAACCTGAGGGCTCCCTCATATTGTAAATGAAGCCGGCAATGGCCGCCCTCTTGTCTTTTGATCGCCATAACGTAAGGAGCATTGATGAACATGACATCTACCCTCTCGCCAGGTATCGACGCGACCCGGATCGCACGGCTGTCAGCTGCCATTAATGAAGACATTGAGGCCGATAAGTTCGACGGCGCCGTGGTACTCGTCGCCCACCGTGGCACCGTTGTGCTTCACGAAGCATTCGGATATGCAGACCGGGCCGCTAACAAACCAGCCCGACTCGATTCCGTGTTTATCACCATGTCCATCTTCAAGCAGATGGTAAATGCTGCTGTGCTCCAGCGGATCGATCGAGGTGAAATTGGTTTCACAACGCAGGTGCGAGAGTTGATTCCCGACTACGCGGCCAATGGAAAAGGCGCCACGACCATCGCTGATTTGATGCTGCACAAAGCTGGCCTCCCGTTAGGAGCGCCGGGAATACCGCCCGAGAAAATCGGCGATATCCAAGCGGTGAGCAACGCAGTGAGCGCCATGGTGCCCCAATCGGTTCCGGGCACGAGCATCAGTTATGCGGCGGTGCTCGGACACGCTGTGCTCGCTGAAATAGTACGTCGACTCGATGGCGGGCATCGCTCATTCGGTCAGATTCTCAAAGAAGACCTTATCGAACCTCTAGGAATGACGGACACATCACTGGGCTTCGGACTGCGGGAAGACCAAATCGAACGTGCGGTTCCGGTGGTGGTAAAAAATCATGCTCCAGCGCTATTGGACCCTGCGATGCTGGAGGGCGCAGGGAAGCATGCGGCGGTGCCCGGGTTTGAGATTCCCGCAGGTAGCGCCTACACCACCGCTTATGACTGGTTTCGCTTTGCCGAGGCCTGCCGTCGAGGAGGCGAGATCGACGGGGCCCGCATCCTTAGCCCAGCAATTTTGCGCTTCGCTCGCACGATCGCAACGGCCGATATGACAAACAGCCTTTGGGACTATGCACAGAACATGAGAGGGTGGCCAGCGATCCCGGCAAACCTCGGACCCGGCTTTTACGTCAGGGGAACTGGAATCACTTCACATGCTTTCGGCCAGCTCTCCTCCCCTGCAACCTTCGGAGGCATCGGAACCGGCTCTACCTGTTTCTGGGTGGATCCCGAGCGAGAGCTCACTTATGTGTTTCTTTCAGCTGGGTTGATGGAGGACTCCTACAGCTGGGAAAGACATCAGCGTTACGCGGACCTCGTACAGTCTTCGGTAATTGACTGAACAATCCTCTAACTGGAGCGGATCAATTCGTGCTGAACAATAGGCCCGCCTCGGCGGCCAACAGCACCGATCCCCGTTCAGAATCCGTGCCTGTCGACACGCGTTTGAATAACTCAAACACCTATCGACGAGCTGATTTTCGGTAACAATCAAAGGGTCAATGAACGATGCCCAGCTTGAAGAAGTGGTTTTCCCTGCTCATCTGGCTCTTGCTCTCGAAAGAAGCACTGGCGAAACCGGCGCTCGATGAGCAGAGCATTGTCTCGTATGTAGACAGTCACCATGCGGCACAGATCGACCTGCTTAAAAAACTCGTCAACATCAACAGCGGAACGGACAACGTCGAGGGTGTGGTCGAGGTTGGCAATCTGATCAAGCCAGAGCTTGAAGCGCTTGGCTTCGATACTCGATGGCATGATTTGCCTGCTGAAATGAAGCATGCCGGAAGTCTCGTAGCCGTGCATAACGGTGCAAAATCTGCCAAGCGACTCTTATTGATAGGCCATTTGGATACTGTTTTTCCCAAAGCCAGTGCGTTCCAGACATTCACGTATGTCAATGACGGAAAGAGAGCCAAAGGCCCCGGCGTCATCGACGATAAAGGCGGTATCGTCACGCTGCTGTACGCCCTGCAAGCGTTGAAGCAAAACGGATCGCTGGACACTATGAACATCACTGTGGTCCTTATCGGTGATGAAGAACTCGCGGCAAAGCCGACCAGTGTTTCCAGAGCAGTGCTGATCAGCGAAGCCAAAAAAAGCGACATTGCGCTGGGGTTTGAATTTGCTTTATCGCCCAATCAGTTGATTACCGAACGCAGGGGATTAAGTGAATGGTTTCTGACCAGCACCGGTGTCGACAAACATTCGGCAACCCTCTTCGAGCCTGAAACGGGTTTTGGTGCGATCTATGAATCGGCCCGTGTTCTGGATGAGATGCGATCCAAGCTCTCCAATGAGCAAGGACTGACCTTGAACCCTGGACTCATCGTGGGCGGCTCCACTGCCGTAGAAGATGTCGCCAGCGGACAAGGTAAAGCCTCAGGCAGAAAAACGACGGTTGCCAGGGTTGCATCCGTACATGGCGATCTGCGGTTCAGTAATGAAGATCAAAAAAATGCCGCACAAGCGCAATTGCGAGAGATCGCAAGCCGTCCGCTGCCGCAGACCAGCAGCACGCTTAACATGAACGACATCATGCCGGTCATGGCTGATCGCGAAAGCAACCGAAAGCTTCTGCAAGCTTATAGTCAAGTCAGCGTTGATTTGGAGGGCCCTGTGCTAGTTTCGGCATCATCCGCGGAGCGAGGCGGCGCTGATATTTCCTATGTGAACAAGTATGTGACGGCGAGCCTGGACGGCCTCGGTGCTTGGGGCGAAGCGGCTCATAGTGAAAATGAAAGCATTGATCTGGATTCCTTGCCCGTGGTCACGAAGCGCGCCGCTATTTTCATGAGTCGGTACGGTAAGTAGCTGTTTCTTTTCAGGCAAATGGGTTTGCACATTGCCGATTCGCCCTAGAACGCAATGTTGCGTTAAACCAGGCAGTCTAAGTTCTCCGGTTTATGGCCCTTGGCGGGCCATAGACAGCGGCCCAGGCGCTGCTTCAAATCCCCTTCATTAGGCGGATTCTATGGATAATCCATCCAGCCAAACCTCATTTATCCGACGCCTACAGACGCCTATGCTTAAACTTCTCATACTCGCACAGGAGAGTTTCCCATGGCAGACCATTCCATCAAAGGCAAGGTAGTACTCATCGCCGGCGGCGCCAAGAACCTTGGCGGCCTCATCGCTCGCGACCTGGCTGCGCAAGGCGCGAGGGCCATCGCCATTCATTACAACAGCGCGTCCTCCAAGGCCGATGCCGATGCAACGGTTTCGACCATCCAGGCCAGCGGTACCCAAGCCGTGGCATTACAGGCTGACCTCACCACTGCGGGCGCCGTCGAGAAGCTGTTTGCCGACGCCATCAGCGCTATAGGCAAGCCGGACATCGCCATAAATACCGTCGGTAAAGTGTTGAAGAAACCCATGGCCGAGATCAGTGAAGCCGAATACGACGAGATGACAGCCGTCAACTCCAAGACCGCGTTCTTCTTCATCAAGGAAGCCGGGAAAAATCTGAACGACAACGGCAAAATCTGCACAGTGGTCACTTCGCTGCTGGGCGCGTTCACGCCGTTCTACGCTGCTTATGCCGGCACCAAGGCACCGGTCGAGCACTACACGCGTGCGGCCTCCAAGGAGTTGGGTGCGCGCGGCATTTCGGTGACCGCGGTCGGCCCCGGCCCGATGGACACGCCGTTTTTCTACCCGGCCGAAGGTGCAGATGCCGTGGCGTACCACAAGACAGCGGCGGCGCTCTCGTCGTCCAGCAAAACCGGGCTCACCGATATCGAGGATGTAGTGCCCTTCATTCGCCACTTGGTAAGCGACGGCTGGTGGGTCACCGGGCAGACCATTCTCATCAACGGCGGCTATACCACCAAGTAAGCCACTTGACCAAGGCCAAACTCTTGCGGCGTGGCATCGCCGATATCACCTATTGAGGCACGATATGTCGATCGAAGGCGGTGCGGGTGATCTGATCAGGATCGTAACCTTGCTGGGTGCGGCAGTGATCGCGGTGCCGTTGTTCAAGCGCCTGGGGCTGGGCTCGGTACTGGGCTATCTGGCGGCGGGCCTGGGGATTGGTCCGTTCGGGTTGGAGCTTTTCAGCGACCCGCAGACCATCTTGCACACCGCCGAACTTGGGGTGGTGATGTTCCTTTTCGTCATCGGCCTGGAAATGCGGCCTTCCCATCTGTGGAACATGCGGCGCGATATCTTCGGCCTGGGCAGTTTGCAGATTCTGGTCTGTGGTCTGTTGCTTAGCGCAGTGGGCCTCGCTTTCGGTTTCTCGCTGGCGGTGTCTTTCGTCAGCGGCATGGGCTTTGTGCTCACCTCCACCGCTATCGTCATGCAACTGTTGGGTGAACGCGGCGACATCGCAGCCCCACGCGGTCAAAAGATAGTGGCTATCTTGCTGTTCGAAGACCTGCTGATCGTACCGCTGCTGGCACTAGTGGCATTCATCGCGCCCATCGACCCATCCGCGCCAGCGGACGGATCTCGCTGGCTCGGCATTGCCGTCGCGGCCGGCGCGCTGGCAGCATTGGTTGCGGCGGGCATTTGGCTACTCAATCCGTTATTTCGAATCCTGGCCAATGCCAAAGCCCGTGAGGTGATGACCGCTGCAGCCCTGCTCGTGGTGTTGGGCGCGGCACTGCTTATGCAACTGGGTGGCCTGTCCATGGCCATGGGTGCCTTTCTGGCTGGCGTTTTGCTTTCCGAGTCGACGTTTCGCCACCAACTGGAGGCCGACATCGAACCCTTCCGCGGTTTGTTGTTGGGTCTGTTCTTCCTCGGCGTGGGCATGTCGCTGGACCTGGCGGCGGTAGGTCGTAACTGGCCCATCGTCATCGCCGGCGTTCTCGCGATGATGGTGAGCAAGGGCGTATGCATCTACGCCGTGGCGCGGCTGGCGAAAAGTTCGCACACTGACGCCCTCGACCGCGCCGTGCTGATGGCCCAGGGCGGCGAGTTCGCTTTTGTGCTCTTCGCCGCCGCGCTGGCCAGTCGCGTAATCGATCCGACGGTCAACGCCAACATGACGGCCATTATCGTGCTCTCCATGGCGCTAACCCCGCTGGTGGTGCTCGCACATCGACGATGGGGGCCGAGGACCGGGGCGTCCATGGAGGGTGCGCAAACCCCGGAATCACTGGCAGGCAGCGTGCTCATCATCGGTTTCGGTCGCTTCGGCCAGATCGCCAGCCAGCATGTGTTGGCGCTGGGAGCGACTATTTCCATCATCGACCATGACCCTCAAGTGGCCAGAGACGCCAGTGACTTCGGTTTCAAGGTGTACTACGGCGACGGCACTCGCCTTGATGTGTTGCATACCGCTGGCGCGCACCATGCCCGCGTCATCCTGGTCTGCGTGGATAACGCACGGGCCGCCACTCAGATCGTCCAACATGCCAAGACGACGTTCCCCCACGCCCGGGTGCTTGCACGCGCTCATGACCGCGAACATGCCATCGAACTGATCAAGGCCGACGTGGATTACCAAGTCCGTGTCACCTTCGAATCGGCCATGGCTTTTGGCTACGAAGCCTCGATGGCGCTCGGAGCAACGCCCGAGGCGTCCGAAATACTCGCCGCGCGGGTACGCCGCACCGACGCTGAACGACTGGCCATCGAAGTATCGGGTGGCATCTATGCAGGCAAATCCCTGATTCAGGGGAATGCGCAACCGAAGGGCTGACACGATGACGAAAACACCCTTCCTCCCCCCCGAAATGCAGCTCGATAGCAGCATACGCGCGGCCGAAGTGGTCCAATTCTGGCGTGACGTCGGCGCGGCGAGATGGTTCGACAAGGACCCAGCCTTTGATCAGCGCTTTCGCGAACGTTTTCTGACGCTGCACCTGACGGCGGCCCGACGAGAGATCGACCACTGGGTAGATGAACCGGAAAGTGCGTTGGCGCTGATGATCCTGCTCGATCAATTCCCGCGAAATGCTTTCCGCGGCACTGCCCACATGTACGCAACCGACCCGCTGGCCCGGCACTTGGCACGCATTGCTCATTCGCAACGACATATGGACGCCGTTGCACCGGAACTGCGTTTGTTCTTCTGTCTGCCCTTCGCGCATTCGGAAGACATCGCCGACCAGAACATCTCCGTAGCACTCAATACCCGACTGGGTCCGAACGCCCGCTCCCACGCCAAGGACCATCGCGAGATCATCCGCCGTTTCGGCCGCTTTCCGCACCGTAATCCATTACTGTTGCGCCAGACCACGACGGCGGAGCAAATCTTCCTGGATCAGGGAGGGTTCGCGGGGTGATCATCCGCCCGCCCCACGGATACCAACTTCGCGACCAGGATTGGCAGCGCCCCGAGGATTGAATGCCCCTATGGATAAACTTGATCAATACCGCGTCTTCGTACAGGTCGCCGAAATGGGCAGTTTCATCAAAGCCGCCCATGCGCTGGAACTGCCTCGCGCCACCGTTTCTGCGGCGATTCAGCAATTGGAGGAGAAGATCGGCGTGCGCCTGTTGAACCGCACCACACGCCAGGTTCATCTGACCGCTGACGGCACTCAACTGATAGAGCGCCTGCGTCCATTACTGGCGGACGCCGAGGACGTCGAGCAATTGTTCCAGAGCAGTCAGCGGCAAGTCGCCGGCCTGCTCAGGATCGACGCGCCCAGTCGCATTGCGCGACGCCTCATCGCGCCGGCGTTACCGGGCCTGTTGCGCCGCTATCCCAAACTGCAATTGACACTCGGTTCCAGCGATCGCGCCATCGACCTCGTGCAGGATGGCGTCGACTGCGCGATACGCGTAGGGACCCTGCAGGACAGCAGTTTGGCGGTGAGACCCATCGGGACTATCGCCCTGATCAACTGCGCCAGCAAAGCCTATCTCCATGAGCACGGCGTGCCGGAGCAGCCAAACGACCTTGCCTGGGGGCACTGGGCGGTTGGCTACGCCTCGCCCACCACAGGTCGGGAATTACCCTGGGAATACTGTCCGGCCGATGGGCAGGCGCAGATGAGCAGCGTGCCCAGCCGGGTCGTCGTCAACAACGCCGAGAGCTACATTGCCTGTTGCCGTGCCAGTCTCGGCCTGATCCAGATACCCCGCTTCGACGTAAAACACTTGCTGGACAGCGGGGAGTTGATCGAGGTCATGCCTGCGTTTCGTGCAGCGCCCATGCCTGTGTCCCTGCTGTACCCGCACAGACGCCAGAGAACGCGTCGACTCGGGGCATTCATCGAGTGGTTCGAGAACTTGATCGGGCCGCATCTGGAACCGTAATACGCGATCGCACACCAGTACCAGATCAGGTGAGCGATAGTATCGGTTGGCTAGAATTCAAAACTATGCCCAAGCTCTCCTTCCATCCATTCAAGGAATCGCCGAACCCGGGGAAAACTTGAGTGCGCCTTGGGGAACACCAGATGATGGGCGGCTACCTGAGAACTCAGCGTCTGCGGCGCGACCTCGATCAGCGAACCGCTGACCAGATACTTCTGCGCCAGTAGCGTGCTTTCGAGGGCAAATCCCAAGCCGTGGCTCGCCGCTTCGAGCGTCATATATGACCGGTCGAAACTCAGCGCATACGGATTTTCCGGACGTGCCAGCCCATGTTGCGCGAACCACTCCGGCCACCGCAGCAGCGTGGCTTCGGATAGAATCAAATCCTCCGTCAGAAGATCGACGGCGCCTTTGATTGGGCGACGCAAGAGCAGCTTTGGCGAGGCCAGGACAGCAAAATTTTCGTTGCGCACCGTACGCACTTCATAGCTTGGCCAGTTAGGCCGGCCATGACGAATGTCGACGTCGATCTTGTCGCGGCTGAAGTGCAGCGATTCGTAGGAACACGATAAATTTATCTGAACGTCCGGGTTGCTCATGCGAAATGCCTCCAGGCGCGGCATGAGCCAGAGCAGTCCGAAACTGGGGGCGGAATGCAGGCGCAGGCAGTCCAGACTCACGTCGCTCGCGGCCCGCTCTGTCGCGGCTTCCAGGCTTTGCAACAGCCCGGAGATGTCCTTCAGATATTGCTCGCCCACCGGCGTCAGAGTCACGCCGCGCGCCGCGCGTACGAATAATTGGCGACCAATCATAACCTCCAGCTTGGCGAGTTGATGACTGATCGCCGACGGGGTGAGATCCAGTACTTCGGCCGCTCTTGCCAGATTGCCAAACCGAGCAGTTTGTTCAAAAGCCTGAATTGCTCTCAGCGGTGGCAGGCTGGATAAGGTGTCGTCATCTCGTCGCATCAGTGCTCCGCCTGTTATTCAGCTGGTTGCCGGGCAATATCATTCAAACATTTGTCCTTTGCGTTGACGAGAGGTGAATTTTATTCACTCAGCAGTGACGTTTGCGTTATTGCTCGACCCGTCTGCCGAGAACACTCTGAACCCATCGATCACTGAATCGAACCATAAAAACAATCAGAGGGACTCGCTATGCTTCTCCAAGGCAAAGTCGCCATCATCACTGGCGCGGCATCCGAACGTGGCATCGGCCGCGCAACTGCCAATACATTCGCCAGACACGGCGCCCGTGTCGTCATCCTGGATCTCGACGAGTCGGCCGCCCGTGACGCTGCCGCTGCTCTCGGCGAAGGTCATCTGGGGCTTGCCGCCAACGTCGCGGACGAGGCTCAAGTCAAAGCCGCGGTTGCCAAGGTCATCGAACAGTACGGGCGCATCGACGTACTCATCAATAATGCCGGCATCACTCAGCCGATCAAGACCCTGGATATCCGCCCTGGCGATTACGACAAGGTTCTGGATGTCAGCCTGCGCGGCACACTCTTGATGTCGCAGGCGGTCATTCCAATCATGCGCACGCAGGCTGCAGGCAGCATCGTCTGTATGTCTTCAGTGTCTGCTCAGCGCGGCGGCGGTATCTTCGGCGGGCCGCACTACAGTGCCGCGAAAGCTGGTGTTCTGGGCTTGGGCAAAGCAATGGCACGGGAGTTCGGCGCGGACAACATCAGGGTGAACTCCATCACGCCTGGTCTGATTCATACCGACATCACCGGCGGCCTGATGCAGGACGAACGTCGCCACGCGATCATCGAAAGTATCCCATTGGGTCGGCTCGGCGCAGCGCAGGACGTGGCCAACGCTGCGTTGTTCCTGGCCAGTGATTTGTCCTCCTATCTCACAGGGATCACCCTGGACGTAAACGGCGGTATGTTGATCCACTGAGTGCAAGTGTCATCAACCGCTGACTGTTAAGTGCTGGATCAAAGATACGCCGGGCTTCGCGCCTGACGGTCTATAAAAATAAGAGATCAGACCATCATGATGACCACCATGACGCTGGACACTGTGTCAACTGTGCGCTCAAGCGCGTACCGCAAAACTGCCTGGCGATTGATGCCTTTCTTGATGCTGTGCTACCTGTGCGCCTATCTGGATAGGGTAAACGTCGGATTCGCAAAGCTTCAGATGATGAACGACCTGTCCCTGAGCGAGACCGTCTACGGACTCGGCGCAGGGATGTTTTTTCTTGGCTATTTCCTTTGCGAAGTGCCGAGCAACCTCATCCTTCACAAGGTCGGAGCGCGCCGCTGGATTGCGCGCATCATGATTTCGTGGGGCATCATTTCCGCACTCTTCGCCTTCGTGGAAACTGCCTGGCAATTCTATGCGTTGCGCTTTCTTCTCGGCATCGCCGAAGCAGGCCTCGCACCAGGGCTGTTGCTTTACCTCACCTATTGGTTCCCCTCCTACCGCCGCGCGAAAATGACCGTGCTGTGGTTCATCGCCATTCCATTGTCGGGGATGATTGGCGGGCCGCTATCAGGTTACATCATGACCAAGTTCGCAGGTCTGCATGGCTGGGCAGGCTGGCAATGGATGTTCGTCATTGAAGCCATTCCGACGGTGATCGTAGGTCTGATGGTGCTCGCTTACCTCAAGGACGGCGTCCATCAAGCGACCTGGCTTACCGAAGATGAAAAGCAGCTGATCAGCAAGGAATTGGCCGAGGATAACAGTCGCAAAGTTACCCACGCATCGGTTGGCGCTTTCTTGCGCGATCGACGCCTATGGATGCTCGCCTGCATTTACTTTTGCGTCGTCATGGGTCAGTACGCAATCACCTTTTGGTTGCCGACGCTTATCCGCAACGCAGGAGTTTCCGACCCGATGCACATCGGTTTACTCACCAGCCTCCCCTACCTGTGCGCCATTGTCGCCATGGTGTTGATGGGCCGTAGCGGTGACAAGCACCGGGAGCGCCGCTGGCACCTCGTAGGGCCAATGGTTGCCGGCGCCATAGGCCTCACGTTGGCGGCGATGTTCGGCGGCAACCTGGTGCTGTCGGTCTTGAGCCTTTGTCTTGCGGCGGCGGGTGTTCTTTCGGCCTCGTCATTGTTCTGGATGCTGCCCACAACACTGCTCGGTGGCGTCTCCGCCGCAGCGGGAATCGCCGGCATCAACAGCTTTGCCAATCTAGCTGGGTTCTGCTCGCCTTACCTGATTGGCTGGATCACCACCGCCACCGGATCGAGCGCGATTGGCATGTACCTGATAACTGGCGTGCTATGCCTCGGCGCCTGTCTGGTGCTGCGCATTCCGGCCGCTTCGGTCAATCGTTGAGTTAACGGAGAATTTACCCATGACTGCCAATCCCTCACTTGCATCGTCCACCACGTTGCTGCAGCGCGCCCATAACATCCGCCGCCACGCGCTGCGCATGGGTCAGGTCCAGGGCCAAGGCTATGTCGGCCAGGCACTGGGCGCGGCAGACTTGCTGGCCGTGTCGTACTTCCATGCCTTGAACTACAAACCTGAAGATCCGGAATGGGAACATCGCGATCGCTTTTACCTTTCCATCGGTCATTACGCGATTGCGTTGTATGCCGCACTGATCGAGGCGCAGATCATTCCTTTGGATGAGCTCGAAACCTACGGCTCGGACGACAGCCGCTTGCCCATGTCCGGCATGGCCGCCTAT
The DNA here is from genome assembly GCF_016937615.1 of Pseudomonas lactucae. Lineage (GTDB taxonomy): Bacteria > Pseudomonadota > Gammaproteobacteria > Pseudomonadales > Pseudomonadaceae > Aquipseudomonas > Aquipseudomonas lactucae. The sequence continues at coordinate 56,352 of NZ_JAFHKI010000024.1, forward strand.
ACCCCTGGCATGGAGATCACAGGCGGCTCTCTTGGCCAGGGCCTGGGAATCGCGGTGGGGGCCTGCCTGGGTCTTAAGCGTAAAAAATCCGCCTCCTTTGTTTACAACCTGCTGTCTGATGGCGAGCTCAATGAAGGTTCCACATGGGAAGCCGTCATGTCTGCTTCGCACTGGAAACTCGACAACCTTATAGCCATCGTAGACGTTAACAATCAGCAAGCCGATGGGCACTCCAGTGAAGTGTTGGCATTCGAGCCCATCGTGGACCGGTGGCAAGCCTTTGGCTGGTTCACCCAACGCATAGACGGTAACGATCTGGACGCGTTGGTTCAGGCATTCGATGCTGCCCGCAGCCACCCAGACGCGCAGCCCCGCGTCATCATCTGCGACACCAGGATGGGTAAAGGCGTTTCGTTCCTGGAAACCCGCGAAAAAACGCATTTCATCCGCGTGGATGAGCACGAATGGGATCTAGCCCTGAACAACCTCGAAGAAGGGAAAACCGTATGAGCAACATAAACAACCCTACGGCTCAGGCACCCGTGGCTGCCAAGAAAAAGCTGACAACCTCGGCGATGATCGCCTCGATTGCCGCGGAAGGTCAGGCAACCACATCCGCGCCCTTTGGCCACGCGCTCGCAGCACTCGCCAATCTGCGCTCGGATATCGTAGGTTTATCCGCTGACTTGTCCAAATACACCGACCTGCACATCTTCGCGAAGGAACACCCCGACCGGTTCTACCAGATGGGCATGGCCGAACAGTTATTAATGAGCGCGGCAGCGGGCATGGCCCGTGAAGGCTTTGTTCCCTTCGCCACCACCTACGCGGTTTTCGCTTCGCGTCGTGCCTATGACTTCATCTGTATGGCGATCGCCGAGGAGAACCTCAACGTCAAGATCGTCTGCGGCTTGCCGGGACTTACCACCGGTTATGGTCCAAGCCACCAGGCCACGGACGACTTGGCGATATTCCGCGCCATGCCCAACCTGATGATCATCGACCCCTGCGATGCCCTCGAAATCGAACAGGCAGTCCCCGCCATCGCAGCGCATCAAGGCCCGGTCTACATGCGTTTACTGCGCGGCAACGTGCCTCGGGTGCTCGACGAATATGGATATCAGTTCGAGATCGGCAAAGCCAAAACCCTGCGAACGGGCAATGACGTCCTGGTCATTTCCACCGGTTTGATGACGATGCGAGCCCTGGAAGCCGCTAAAGAACTCCAGGCCGACGGCGTGGATGTCTCGGTGCTGCATGTACCCACCATCAAGCCTCTGGATGAGCAGACCATCCTGGCCGAGGCAAAAAAATCGGGCAGGCTGGTGGTCACTGCTGAGAACCACTCGATCATCGGTGGACTGGGAGAAGCAGTGGCAACGGTGTTGCTGCGCAGTGGGGTTACGCCGACGTTCCGACAAATCGCCCTCCCTGACGCGTTCCTCGATGCGGGAGCGCTGCCGACGCTACATGATCGCTACGGCATCTCGACTCAGGCCATCTGCGCACAGATCAAAAGTTGGTTGTAAATCCTATGCCGGTAGGGGCTGGGTCAGCCCCTGCCAAGGAGGAAATACGCTTGAACATTGAAAGCCTGCTCGACCCTTCTTACGCATTTTTTCTGGAAAAACCACCAAGTGAATGGACGTTCGCAACGCTTCCCGGCATTCGAGCGCGAATCAGCGCCGACAACCCTCCCCCTCACCTGGAACGCTGCGAACAACGATGGACAACCGGCACGCCGAGCGGTTGCAGAGTACGTGTGTGCATCTACCGCCCCTATCCAGTCATTGAAAATCAGGCACTGCCGGTCATTTTGTACCTGCACGGAGGAGGTTTCGTGCTGGGAAGCCCGGAGATGGTCGACGATTATCTGGCCGACCTCGCTGAAGCGCTTGAAGCGGTGATCGTTGCGGTCGATTACAAGCTGGCGCCGGAGTATCCCTTTCCGATCCCACTGCAAGATTGCTATACCGCGCTGACCTGGCTTTTCAGCCAAAGCGTTTCACTTGGCGTTGATCCACAAAAAGTTGTAGTCATGGGCCACAGCGCAGGCGGCGGACTGGCCGCCGCATTGGCACTGCTGGTTCGAGAGCGGGGACAGCACTCACTTGCCGGCCTGCTATTGGTTTATCCGATGCTAGATCATAGAACCGGCTCGAGTGTCGCCCCCGTTGCTAATCCCACTACCGGAACGTTGAATTGGCAGCGCAAAGAGAACCAGTTCTGCTGGCAATGCATGCGAGGTAAGTATGACCTTGGCGACGACCATGCATACCTTTTTTCCGCTGCGCTGGCGCCCGATCTGCGCGGTCTGCCGCGAAGTTTTATAGGCGTCGGAGCCTTGGATCTGTTTTTGGAGGAAGACGTGGACTTCGCGTTAAAGCTTTCGCGTTCAGGCGTGCCAATGGAACTTCATGTTTACCCAGGCGTACCGCATATGACCAAAGGCGGTGAGCAAGATGTCATACCATTCTGGCCCGAGCTGCTTTTCACTCATGTATGTCCATGTCTCGGAAGCACTCAGCGGCTCGGTAATTCCTCGTAGTATTTCAACAGCCTGCACGAAGCCTCGCTGAGCGGTCAGAGGTAAGACACCTTCCTTGTCGGCGGCAAGGCAATACGGAACGCCGTGAGCTTCACACCAGGCCTGAAGGGGCAACAGGTACTGGTGGGTACGGGCCAACACCGCACACCCATGCCAATCCTCGCTGTCCAAACTGAGCAGACGCTGCAGCTCAGCCACAGCAGCCTGGGCCTGCACGTTCGCCCGGGCGTGCCCCTCAGCCTCTATCCTCAGGCGAAGCACACGCCCAGCCCGCTCAAGGTCCAGAGTCTCCCAATCGCCGCCCTTCGGCAGTGCGCGGCGAATAGTATCGATCTGAATCGGGTGCTCTTTTTTGAGGCGATCAGGATTGCGACCAATGACCCTGTTAGCCGCATTGATGATGCGGCCGCTGGAGCGATAGTTGTCGACCAGATAGTTCTTTGTGGCCGAGTATTCCTCGCGAAAGCGCTCTATGTAGCGATTATTGGTATCACGCCAGGCATAGATGTTCTGATCGTCGTCACCTACCGCCAAAATGCACAGGCGCCCTTCTTCTTCGGCCTTACGCCCGGCCAAAGCACTCACGAGTCGATACTGCAGGTCGTCAATGTCTTGGTATTCGTCGACGAGGATGTAGCGGTAACCTCGCATCAGTTGCTCGCGTAGATCGTCCTCGCCTTCTACCCGCCGCTTGCCTTCGAGCAGCTCAACAGCCTCTCCCATCACCTGAGCCAGACGCCCTTCCTCGACCGTTTCGCCTTGTTCGAAGCGAGTACCTGTAAGGCGCATCGCCATGCGGTGATAAGTCATCACGTTGACCCCAAAAGCATCGGGACCAACCAGCTTAAGCAGGCGCTGCTTGATCTCGTTTGCCGCATGACGGTTGAAGGTCAGAGCCACGATGCAGCGCGCCGGCACACGCCGAACTCGCAATAGATAAGCGATACGATGCACGATCACGCGAGTCTTACCTGACCCTGGACCCGCCAGAATCAGACGATTCACGTCATCGTCGTCGGACACAATAACCCGCTGGGCAGCGCTGAGCCTCTCGACAATGCTACGCCAGGACTCTTCACTCGTGGCTAGCTTAAGCACCTCCTCGCGACCTACAAAGTAGCGACGAATGAACTCCTGTTTGGCTAGTGTGAAATAATGCTGAACGAGGTCGCTGGCCTCTCGCATCGAGTCGAGCCCAACCTCGGCATACTCGCGCATGACGTGAACCTGAATACGTTTTTCTCGGTAATGCTCATCAAGGCGCTGGTGGTCATCCTTAAGGTAGCCGGTACGCTTTTCCGGCTCAACTTCAATCGTCATAGCGCGACGCATAACGGTCATGCCGTGGTTCAGCGTTAGCACGTCCTGCTTGTGCAGGTACAGCAGCACGTGTTCAATAGCTTTAAGGCGCTGCGACTCGGGGATTCTGGAGCGCAGTTCAAGATCCTGATCAATCAGACCTATAAGTTCGCCGAATGTGGTGTCGACCAACAGATCTTTGTTTCGTGAACCCGGTGGCAGTTTGCCAATTAAAAACGCGAGTACTACGGCAGCTAACGCACGTCGGCGCTCGCCTAATCCTTGAATACCTCTCCAGCTATACCCCACGCGGACACGTAACTTGAGGAAATCCTGAGTGATCTGACGCAGTTCGAAACTGCTACGCAGTTGACTCTCGCTGTCGTGATCCTGGGCCAGACTGCGCAGCAGTCGCAAGACGTGCAGCGGTATCAAATCTTTGTTGTCGGAAGCTATTTTGAGCGTCGAGGTCAACAGCGGCACATTAAGATCCTGCCACTCGCCGTTCTCGGCCTCCGGTGCCAATTCCTGTAACAGGTCAAACAAGGCAGATTCTAGCTTTAAGGTGGCTTGCAGACGTTGGGTGGAAGGAAACACGACGCCATGCCGAACATACAAAGTGAGCTTAGAGTCGTTGACTAAAATCCCCAAGTTCTCCATCTGACGCAGTGTCGCAGTGACTTCTTCTGACGTGAGACTGGTAAGTGCCATCAAGGCATCAGTGTTGATGCGCTCATCAACACTCGCCTCGTACAGATAACTCAGAATAGCCTTAAATTCTCCCAGCCGTCTGGCCGGCAATTTGGCGGTGGCCAGACGCTTGTCGGCCTCTACCTTAGTCAGCTTCAGGCTTGCCGGAAAGATTTGGGTCTGATTTTCCTCCCTCTTTAAAAACTGCCCGCGCTCAAGCCAGGACACAGCCGTGACGACCTTGGTTTCAGCATCGCGTTCCCCGGCCTCAAAGCTAGTATCGACCTGTTCGTCCATCAATACTTCACCGGCAGTGATGACGAGCCGGCCGCCCTTGCGTCGGTCGCTCTCCTTGCGCAGTTTGCGCAGGATCTGTTGGATATCACGCAGAGTCAGCTTCGATCCCTCGCACATTCCGAACTGGTTCTCGATGTCCTGAGCGTCATACAGGAGCACGCATCGAGCCTGCCCTTGATCGCGCCCAGCGCGGCCAGCTTCCTGCAAGTAGTTCTCCAGCGATCCCGGGATATCAGCATGTACCACTAGGCGAATATCAGATTTGTCTACGCCCATGCCAAAAGCATTGGTGGCCACAATAATCTTCAGCTCCCCGGCCTTGAAAGCGTCCTGAATGTCCTTCTTGTCGTGTGGCTCCAGCCCAGCGTGAAAATGCTTGCAGGCCCAGCCATGGCCGATTAAAAACTCCGCGAGTTCTTCAGCACCTTTGCGGCTAGACACGAATACCACGGCGCCGCCCTCGCTACCGCCTAGCTCTTCCTCAAGTAATGCCTGAGTGTGGTGACACTTCTCTGACCGGGTACAAGGCAAGACTTCGAAGTGCAGATTGGTACGCTCGTGAGTACCGATGAAATGCTTAAGGGAGATGCCCAGTTGCTCTTCAAAGTGCTGCTCAATGTCCTCAATCACGTCAGGCTTGGCAGTAGCTGTAAAGCAGCCGATCGCGGCGAGCGGACCGTCCCCCGTGAACTGCTTGATGAAACGCGAGACATAGAGGTAATCCGGGCGAAAATCTGCGCCCCATTTGGACAAGCAATGCGCTTCGTCGAAGATCCAGGCACCGACCTGACGCTGGGAGATCGCGCGGCGAAAGGCCATGTTGCGAAACTGCTCGGGCGAGACCAGCAGAATGCCTACATCCCCTAACTGGATCTTCTCCAACACCTCGGCTCGTTCAGGCATGGTTAACAGGCCGTTCAAGGTCGCTGCACATTGGACGTTGCGACCAAGAAGGCCGTCGACCTGATCCTTCATCAGCGACTGCAATGGCGAAATGATTACTGTCAGGCTGCCGTTGCGGTGAAAGCGGTTCAGAGCGGGCAACTGGTAGCACAGGGATTTTCCACCCCCTGTCGCGAGAATTGCGAGCACGTGCTTTCCCTGCATACCCGCCAGTACCACGTCATGCTGTAAAGGGCGCCGTCCGGTTCAGTCCGAAACTCCTGAATTGGAGCGAAGTAGCGCCTGAGCTCGTGGCGGGGGTCATGAGTAGTGCTGCAGTAGCCGCAGTGGCTTCCTCCGCAGGGGACGTCACGCAGCTCGGCAATCAATTTACCGGTTGCTGGAAATTGGTGGCGCACCCAGGGTGCTAGAACCGAGTTGCCGCCCGAGACGCGCAGCCAGGCCAGCGCATAAGCTAATGGCCAATGGAGACTCTCGTCCATAAGGTCGGCTTCCAGCAATTGATTCAGTCTGGTGCTGCAGACTTTGGAAGTGCGCTTCAGGTCCGGGTCGGTTTCCCTAAGCAGCTCGGGAATCAAACTGCGCAACTCTGTGAGGCTAGGCTCCTGGCCAGTGATCGAGGAGAAGAGCGCGCCCAGGTCGCTCTTCGGCGTTGGGGCGAGCAGCGCTTGGTAGCAGAGCAGTTCTGCCTGGTGCTTAATGCTCAGTTCTTCAAATGCCCGGCGCTGGTCATTGAATAGTGTCAGGGTCGAGCGGCAATCGGACAGCGGAGAGTTAAGGCTGTCACGAATGAGTTTGTAGTCTTTGACCAAACGGTGATACGGGTTCTGCGGAAAAGCTAACGGCGATAGGCGCAGGGTGTCGATCACCGGCAACTGATGTAAGGCGAGATGCGCAGCTTGCTCTTGGAGTATCGGCAAGTCATGGTCAATGACGTTATGGCCGAGCACAAAACTAGCGCCCTGCCCTAAGCGTTCTAAGACCTCAAGGGCAGCGGGCAGATCCTTGTCGACTTTATGCTCGAGCTCCTCTCCCGTGTCAGGACGCATCGCGCCAATCATAAAAATGCGATCAGGTTGATTGGCTCTGCCGGGGACGACTTCTAGGTCAAAAATCAGGCTTGTAGGTAGAGTCATTGAAACCATTCGAACAGCATCCTTGCAAAAAACCACTTGGCTTTCGTCACTTTAACGGCAAATGGCCAGCACAGATAGGTGTCCGCGGTCGCAGTGAGACGCATGATGCAGGTCGGCGATGGATATCGAGGCATAGGAGCGGGAACTAGTGCGGATAGCGTCGGCATTGTCTTTCTTCCCAAGATGGGCATTTACAATCTGAGCGAGAAAGTATCGAAGCCGAGCAAGTAGCTGCTTTCGTCCCCGTCAGAACCGGTTCACCAAGTTGCGTAGTTTTAGGTGACGGATGTCATAAAGTTCACCTAGGGCGTTCGGCTGATTGATAATTGCCTCAAATACTCGCCCATACGAATTATCAGGCACTCTGAAACAACGAGCTGTCGAGATTTTCGAGCGCACAGCCCGAATCAAGGTGACTTCACCGAACGCTTACAAATAGCCGCCCTCGAAAAATACTAAACTAGAAAACGCCCGCTAAACGATTTATCAGATTTGTTGTATTGACCGGTTTAATCCATAGCCAAAACCGGATATTCGTCAAATCAGCCAGAGAGTTTAGCTTTTGTCTATTCAGAACGGTCAACGTCCGACGGAAATGCGGATGCCCCAGCCAATCCAGATCAGTAGATAAAGTCATGGCCCAATTCTTTCTGCATGCATTCAAGGGACCACCTGATTCGAGGTAATGTTTTTTGGGGACCCCAACAACTTGAAAGATTGCGTATCCGCAAGCTCATCAAAAGGTCGCTCTCCACTCTAGTGTCAGTCAGCGCTACCGCAGGAATCGCTCCATCGCGAAAAGCGCCAATGACTGGGGCACCTGTCCTTTCATCACCCAATGCGCAATGCCCTGCCCAAACAGCGGGGCAAATTTGAAACCATGCCCGCTGAGCCCGGCCGCCACGATCAATCCAGGCATTCGCGGGTCGGCACCGACAATCGGGTTACCATCGGGTGTGCTGTCAAAAAACGACACTCGACGCCCTAAGGGTTGCGCGCCTTCCAGTCTCCCCAATCGTGTTACGGCCCTATCTCGATAACTACACACAGTGGCGTTACTCATGCTGCGATCAAAAGCGTCCGGGTCGATTGCATAACTATCGGATGCCAGCAACGAGCCGATGAAGTAGGTTCCCGGACTGTCCGGACGTAGGTAGAACCCCGCGCTGCGATCACCGTATCCCGGCATAAGCTGATCTTGATCTGGGGACGCCACGGTGACAATGCCCACACATTGTCGCGTGGCGCTGATTGGCAGCGGCACCCTGCAATCCGTCGCCAGCACGGCCGCCCAAGGTCCGGCGGCATTGACAACATAACTGCTGGCGATAAACCCGCTGTCCGTTTGTACCCCGGCCACTCGCCCCGCCCGGCAGATAATCCGTCTTACTGCCCGGCCCTCTTCGATTACCGCGCCGCCGCTGCGCGCGCCTGTCGCGAAACTTTGGGCGGTCCGAATCGGGTCACAATATCCAGCATCAGGCTCATGCACCACTCCTACCAGGCCATCCGTCCGCAGGTCAGGAACCAGCACTTGCGCCTCGGCCGGTGATAGCCATCGCACCGCAGCCCCATGCGCTTGCAATAGCGCAACATTAGCCTCGGTCGTCTGTTGCTCTTGCCTGGAAATCGCGGTCAAGAACCCTGTTGGTCGATAGCCGCACTCCCCCGGATAGTGTTGCGACCAATCACGGTAATCCCGTACGCCCTGGCCTGCCAACTGGCTCAGTGCCGGGTCGGCATAGTACTGGCGCACGATCCCCGGCGAAGCGCCTGAAGACCCCGAGGCAATTGCACCTTTGTCCAGAAGGCGAACTGAAAGTCCAGCCTGTACCAGATGCCAGGCAATGCTGCAGCCGGTCGTCCCGGCGCCTATCACGATTACATCGGCATATTCATGCATCGTTGGTCGTGCGCTCAAGAACCAAGCTATGTGGCAAGCAAGGCTGCAACAATGCAGGGGACAGCGGCAGGAAATGGCTACGTGACAGGGTGGACTCTCGAGGCTGCGATGTGGCGAACAACGACTGCAGGGCCGGTAATCCATCATGGCCCAAACATTGCCACAGATACTCGGACAGTCGCGGCATGATCGGCGCCCCCAGGTAAGCCAAACCTTTGAGCCAGGTATAGGCTTGCTCCTGCTGCATGACATCCAGGTCCGGTCGCTGCATCCACTGGTGCAGCACTTCCCAGGCATTGCGCACCGAAACCGCATCCAGTTGGAATGCTTGATCCAACTGGGCGACAGCCGTCTCAAGAGCCGGCCGCAACGCCGATGGGACCGTCAGCATTTGCCCGGCACCGATGCTGGCTAACGCCATGTCGATTCGGCCGTCGAGCGCCCCTGCCAAGTCCACGTTGACCACCTCGACAAACTCTTCTACAGCGAAGTTTGTTTCGCCCTTTTCAGGGCTTTCGCGACACAGGAAATACCGCACGCCGTCACTGCTGGCTGGGGTCTTTTCCACAATGTCAGCGGCCCAGATCACATGCAGGCGGCTGGTGGAAAACTTAGTGCCCTGCAACTTGTAGAAATAGTTAGTAAGAACGTAATCAAACGACTGGTGATCCTGCAGAGCGTCCATGACTGCGACACTACCGGCCAGCAATAACACCGCATTGTCGATACCGAAACTGACCAATGTCGTGACATCGCTGTTGCACAGCATAGCCTGGCCGTGATCAGGATCTTTCTCCAGGGAACGATCGGCGCAGGTCAACGCATATTCCCAGCCAGACTCAAACAAAACCCTGGGGTTGGCAAAGCGATCCGGGCTCCAGGCGACGCCCCAGTCACCCGGTGCGGTCAGGCGGATCAAATTGTTTTCCCGTTCCAGAAACCGTGAAATCACCTCGATAATCGACGGCGGCGCGCCCGATGCATGCATACGCCGCAGCAGGCTGTCCGGATTCGCTACCTTCAGAAATAGACTCTCTACCTCGACCCATTTCAGGGGGCTGTCGCCCATACGCGGCTGAGGATTGAGCATGGCTTCCGGACGGAACAGCGCACCACAGGCTTCGCAGAAGTAACCACCGGCATCTGTCTGGCAGTATGGGCACCGCCCCAGCAACCAAGCGCCGGCCAAATAGCGGCTGGTTTCAGGGCAATACAGTACCCGTTCAGTCACCGTTTCAGTGACACCCGACGCCACCAGACGCTCCACAGTGCGCTGAGCATTGCGGGCGTGACGTTGGGCATAAGGGCCTTGTACCAGATCCAGAAAGTCGTCGACCTGCACATCCATTGCCCGCAGATCGTTTGCAATCTGCCGGTGATAGTCGCGAACAACCTCTTCTGGCGCGCGCTGCTCTTGCAAGCCCTTCCAGAGCACATAGGAGTCAAAGCCGTCGACCGCCGATACTACGTCGACATTGTGGCCCTGGGTCCGCAGGTAGCGACCCAGCATATCCAAGCGCAGATAAGGCCCGGCAATGTGTCCCAAGTGAAGCCGACCATTTGGGGTCGGCGGAATCGGCATCAGGAAGAATTTTTTTGCAGTGATAGGCATCATCTTTTCAGTCCATAGAAACAGGCAGATGTGTTTGGCCACGCGCAGTGACACGGTCGGGACGATGGGCGACGATCAACTCAAGGGCCTCGCTGGCAATCCCGGGGGCCAAGCGAAATCCCGCTCCGCTGCCGGCACCGGCAACGACCACATTGGTCGCGCAGTCCAGAGTCACCAGGGATTCGCCGCCAGGGCTGTAGCTGTCGCAGAACACCCGCCCTCCCCGACACCGACCAACGAGGTCGGGCAGATACCTCGCCAGGACGGTTTTAGCCACCTGAACATCGTGGTCGTTGATCTCCAGTTGATGTTTGCGCGGCGCAACGTCCCACTCATCGCAGCGAAAGCTGAACAACCATTGATTACGCGCCGCAAGCGGCATCAGGTAGGAATCGGACTGTGGGAGAAACAATGCCGCTGCATCACGAGGTGGAGCACCGTCTATATGCAAGGCCACCACCTTCTTGACCCGAAGCCCGTGTTGGGCGGCAATCGACCCAAAGGGGGACTCGTTGATCCAAGGGCCCATTGCTACAAGGGTTCGCTGGGCATAGATGATGGAATCGTCTGACAAGGTGAGCCGCGTCGTCCCGCTGTCGACGTTATCGATATGGCTGACGCCCAGCCCTTCGATACAGCTGACATTAGCCGATGCAAGGCTGTGACTAATCAACATCCGCGCGATCAAAGGCGGCTCGTAGCTTTCGGCTGAACCGCCACTCAAAAGGCTTTGCGCGGCGTCGACATTGAGCCTTGACCCCAGGCGTTCGCCCAACGCAAGCGCCGATACATCGGCAAACTTGACGTCGAAATCGACTACCGCACGCTGGATATCGGCCGCAAACTCGCCATCGGCGAGCCAAAACACCGGCGCTTGCGTGGTACGGATTGAAAACCGGTCACGAAACGCCCGGTAAAGCCTTGCACTCTGCCCGGCTAGCCGACGTTCGCGCTCCGATCTTCCGGTCGCAAGCAGCACGCCCGCCGAGTGAGACGTCGCACCGTCGCCGATCCGGTAGCGGTCAATCAACAGGATTTTCCAGTCGGGGTAGCGCTGCACTGCATGATGCAGGGTCCAAGCACCAATAATGCCGCCACCGATGATCACTAGATCGAAATCTTGCGTCATGCTCATGCCCACCACACTGAAAATACCTGAACTTGGCCCGCGCCGTTATTGCGTGCAAAGTGCGGCTTAAAGGGGGAAAAATAAAGGCTCTCGCCGTTTTTCACCCTGTGCCAGATGCCGTCATAGAAGACATCCAGATCACCTTGAGAAATGAACCAGATCTCACTGACGGCGTGCTGGTCTTCCTCGGTCCCGCAACCAGCATCAAGGGTGAAACGTGACGACAGCACGGGCGCGTTGGCCAGTTTGCCAGCGTAGTTGTGCATGAACAGACGTACGCCTTGCTGTGTGACCTGTTCTTCGGTTTCGCGAATCACCGGGGCATTGCCCTTGGAGGTTAGCGTTATCGGGTCCATTGATAAGCTCCTGGATCTAGTTGGCCACCGCACTCAGGCGGTCAAGGCGGGCATCCGTGACCTCATCAAAGACCTCACTTGCTCCCCATTGAACAAAAGCCTCAGGTTCGACAAGGTCATAGAGGGCTTGCCCGCAAATGCTGTTGATGATTTTCGCGCAACGCCAAGGGATTAACCCCAGGTTCGGGTCGGCAATGCCCCTTTGACTGCGGGCGGCGTTTTGCACATAAATGGCCGAACCCTCGGGGCCATCCCACGCGATGGAATAGTCATCCTTGACCACGTATTCGCCCTCACGCCTGGTAATTCGTGACTCAAGCGCGGCCAGGCATTCAGGCACCTGATAGGCGTAGCCCGTACACAGCACTGCAGTGTCAGCGCTCAGTTCTTCGCGCACCTGACTGTGCCCATGGATCATCGCCAGGCTCCAATGATTGTGGCGCTGGTGAATAGCCGTCAGCTCGCGGCCCGGCAATAGACGGATCTTGCAGGGGTGCTGCAACACGTTTTGAAGTTCGTACATACGCCGATAAATAGACTGCAATAGCGATTGCGAAATGCCGTCACTGGCCAGCTTCTGTTCGGCCAGCAGTGGCTGGCGTACGTGCTGGGGCAACTCGAAGAAGTGATCGCTGTACTGCGGGGTGTACAGCTCGTTGGTGAAAGGCGACTCATCCAACGGGGAAAAATTCCAGCGCCGCGAGACCCAGGTCACACTGGCTGGCAGCGCGCTGGTATCGGACAGCAGGTGCTGGATGATCTCCGCCCCGGTCTGGCCGCCACCGATTATCACCACGCGCTTGTCCTGGAGGGAGGGACTACGGGTCATATATTGCGACGAATGAAAAAGCGTGTCCCCGACAAAAGGTTTCGCGCATTCCGGTACCAACGGCTGCTGTCCGGTGCCCAGCACCAGGTTGCGTGCCGGCTGGACCCAATGGTCGCCCTTGAGCATAAACAGACCATTTTCAAATTCAACTGAGCGCACGTCGCTATTGAATTGCAGACTTGGCAATTGGCTGCTGGCCCAACGGTAATACTGGTTGAATTCGCGCCTGAGCACTTGATCAAAATTGGCGTTGATAAAACTCAGCAGCTGCTTTTTCTTGGCGAGATAGGCAAGAAATGAAAATGGATTGGACGGGTCCACAAGACTGACCAGGTCTTTGAGGTAGTGAACTTGCAACATCGCCTCAGGCACCATCATCCCGGAGTGCCACTGAAATTCGCCGCTGCGCTCAAAGAACTTAGCCGTTATTTTTTTCGGATACGGTTGAGCCAGCGCAGCCAGGCTCAAATTGGCTGGCCCAATACCGATACCCGCCAGATCTATTACTTCAGCCGCAGAGTGCAAGATCATGATCATTATCCCTAGTGATGATGTTTTTCAGGTGCAGCAACGCCTCACGACCTTCGCAGACGCGTGCTGAGCGACTTCTGTTTACAGGTGAAGGTAAATCAACTTCCCACGGTTTGGGGCGCCGGTGTTTTCAGTACCAATGCGGACACCGCCATGGCCAGCAACGACAGGCCAATCGCAACGCTGACTGCGATATAAATGGCCTCGTTGAGCGGTTGGATCGAGGTCAGCAACGCGCCGAATATCGCGACGCCGAACGCGGAACCACTCTGTCGGCTGGCATTGAGCGTGCCGGCCGCCACCCCTGCCTTGGCACGGTCAACCACGCTCATAAGTGCCGAAGTGGCGGCCGGGGTGATGATCCCGGCGCCAAACCCCACGGCTGGGTAACACAGTGCGATCCGCCAGTACAGCGCGTCATTGGCAAGGGCGAACAGTCCGATGAATCCCAAGGCGTATAACCCAAACCCGGTGCATAGCACAGCTCGGGGCCCATAGGCACGGGTCAACCGGCCGCAGGTGAAACTGCCGAGAGTGACCATCGCCGTCAAGGGCAGGAACGCCAATCCGGTATCCAGGGGCGACCATCCGCGATTCGTCTGGAAATACAGGCTCAACAGAAAGAACAGGCCGTAGAACACCAGCGCGGAAATCAACGACAGAAAGGTTGCACCTGTGAACACCGGGTTGCGGAAATAGTGCAACGGCAGCATCGGATCCTTATGCCGGCTTTCGGTCACCAGGAATACGCACCAGGCTGCACAGGCCAGGATTATGCCCGCATACACCCATTCAGAATTCCACCCAAGCTTTGCCCCTTCGATCAGCACTGCCACCGAAGTGGCCAGGGCGACGATGGCGGCGACCTGGCCGGTGAAGTCCAGATGGCGATTGGGTGCCAATGGAGGCGAAGGAGGAATACGTGACGTCAGCCATACGCCGACCAAAGCGATGGGCACATTGATCAAAAAAATACTGCGCCAGCCAAACAGCTCGATCAGCACGCCGCCTACAAGAGGCCCGGCCGCCATGGCAATCCCACCACAACCTGCCCAGACACCGATGGCACTCGCCCGTTGATGGGTCTTCGGGTAGGCATTGTTGATCAGCATCAGTGAGCACGGCACCAACATGGACGCACCCACCCCCTGCAGCACTCGGGCAGCGACCAATTGAAGCAGGTCAGTTGCCAGACCACATAATGCAGAAGCAACTGCAAACAAGACCAGACCAAGGCCGTAGATCTTTCTTGCCCCGCAACGGTCGCCCAATAAACCGCCCGTCAGCAGTAAACTGGCGAACGTCAAGGTATAAGCGTTGATCACCCACTGCAGCCCGGTGATATCTGAATCAAATGTCTTAGAAATGGATTCCAGTGCCACGTTGACGATTGACGTATCGAGAATGACAACGACGTAACTGAGGCTTGTAGCGATCAGAACCTGTCGTTGGTAGCGACTCTTGATTTCCATGACTACGCATTTCCTTTCACTGACGGCGGATTGACTATAAGCAGCTTTTTGCAAAAAATGTTTCGGGGCGTGTCGAAGTGTGTCTAATTATGTCATGCTGAAAACCGAGGTGATCCGACACACCCAGGGAGTTCAAAGGAATGACCCAGCCCAAGATTTCTTCCATCGCCTACTTAATCGCCGAACCCGTGCGGGCGGTCATCCTGATCACCCTGTCCGATGGTGGCTCGTTGTCAGCCAGCGCACTGGCGGACGCCGCCGGTGTCACACCACAAACCGCCAGTTCGCACTTGGCAAAACTGCTCGATGGCGGACTGCTGACTGTTGAGATAAAGGGGCGCAACCGTTTTTATCAATTGGCAGGCCCCGACGTTTCCCACGTATTGGAAAGCCTTGCAGCCGTCTCCCCACAAACCAGTTCCTGGAGCAGCCTGCCCAATCGCGCCGCCCATGAATTGCGTTTTGCCCGTTGCTGCTACGATCATCTGGCCGGTCAAGTTGGCGTCGCGGTGGCTCAAGGCATGCTGGAGCGCGAGTTCATCGTCGAATGCAATGAGCGTGAATATGCGCCTACCCCTCGCGGCATTGAATGGATGCAATCCCTCAATCTGGACCACGGCGAGCTGTGTTTCGAAGCTCATAGCCAGGCTCGCCGATGCCTGGACTGGACCGAAAGGCAGCACCACATAGCCGGACCGCTGGGTGCACACCTGCTGGATACCTTCTGCAACCTGGGCTGGATGCGCCGATCCACAGGCACTCGCGCCGTGACCATTACCGGTGATGGCTGGAGAGCGCTCAAGCACCATTTGGGATTTCAACACTTGCATGATCTTGAAACGCTGGCGCGTCCGCTTGTTTCCGCCTGAAAACCGGCTATGCAAACTACTGCGCAGGCGAAAAAAACCTTTCGATTTCGTGGATGCGGCGCTCTTGATCCAGCCCCGTCGCCTGCCACGCCGCAATGTTGTTCACTCGCTCATACCACGCAGCAACGTTGGGGTACTCAAGAAAGGGAGCCTGGGTGCGGGGGATATGGCTCAACGGTGCGGCCAGATCGAAATCCGCCAGCGTAAGTGAATCACCCACCACGAATTGCCGAGTGCGCAGATGCTCATTCAAAACAGAGGTATAGCGATTGATTGCACGCAATGCTTCCCCAACCAGCGACTCATCCTCGACATGCCCTTTGAGACGTTCCATGAAACGTTGCTCAATCAATACCGTTGGCCCACGGCGGAAATGCTCGGCAGCCCAGAACATCCACTTTAGGGTTTCGTACTTCGCGTTGCCCGCAGGCAACAAGGGCGCCCCCACCTTCTCTGCCAAGTAAATCATGATCGCAGAGGCCTCGAACAACACCACATCGCCGTCGACGAATGTCGGGATCGTGCCGTTCGGATTGAGCGCCAGATACTGCGGCGTGCGGTTCTGTCCGCTGAACAGATCGAGGAAGACGAACTCCACTTCCAGGCCCAGGTAAGCGGCCGTCGCCAGCACGCGACGGGTATTGCTCGAACCTCTGTCGCCATACACCTTCATACTGTTGCCCCCAGTGCGCACTGATCCATTGGCCTTGTACTGTCTTGCAAGTCACTAATCATCTGCGCTGTCTCGCTGGCTTGGCGCACTGATTGGTAAACCGAGTTGACCATGGGTGCCGCGAGATAGGAGGCCACACCCAGCATCCAGACTCTTTCGGGATGGCTGGATCCTGGCAGGCTGACTTGCAGCTGCGCCGATACATAAGGCGGCGTGCACGGCAGCAACGGGTCCACCTGCAATTCAAGGCCATCGTGGGTGGCATGGAAGTGCTGTTTGTGAAAACCGGTGGCGCATACCACGGCATCCACCT
The DNA here is from genome assembly GCF_016937615.1 of Pseudomonas lactucae. GTDB lineage: Bacteria > Pseudomonadota > Gammaproteobacteria > Pseudomonadales > Pseudomonadaceae > Aquipseudomonas > Aquipseudomonas lactucae. The sequence continues at coordinate 72,912 of NZ_JAFHKI010000024.1, forward strand.
CTTCAATACCATCATGGCTGTCGTAAACCTGCCAATTGCCCTGCCACTCAAGTTTCTGCGGCACTTGCGTGGCAAGTTGCAGGAGACCTTCATCAATGAATCGCAGCAAAGTGGTTGCCGTTTGCAACGGTACGGCAAATAGATAGCGGCCAACCGCCTCCCAGCAATTTTGCAGGGCGGCAACCCGTACCGTCGGCGGGGCATTGCGCAACTTCATATCGGCAATATCCATGCAATGCACCAAAAGGTTTTGCCAGTCTGTCGCGCCACCGCTGGCCAAGGCCACTTCGCCACGCAATCGCTGCGTCGGATCAGTGGCACGATCAACCTGCTCGCGTAGCGAGCGGCCACTGATAGCTTTGGCAGAGCGCGCCACAATGCGCAGTAAATGCCAATACAACCGAGGACTCTCAAGGTTTAGCTGCGCAAAACGCACTTCATCCAAGGCCACTTTACAGACCCGCGGTGTGCCCGTTCGCACCCCGGGCAAGCGTCCGGATGGCGAGGCCATCAATACTTGGTGGCCGGCTCCGCACAGTAGCAACGCGCTGTCGATCGCCGAAAGCCGGCTGCCCAGGACCAATACCCGGGAGGGACGCTGGAAGTAATCAAGCAAGCGTTTTGCGGGGTAAGGCGTGGAAAAAACACCTGGCGCACCGGCGTGTGCACTGACCAGGGGCGGCACGAAGGCAGTGCCATTTCCCGTGCAAATCAGCACGTCCGACGCCTCGATAGCGTCTCCTTCGTCCAACTGCAATTGATAGTTACCCTGGGCAATCACCGTGATACGACGCACCGCAGAACAAATGACCCTGTGCTCGATGCCCCTGACCTGGGCGAGATCGCGATACTGGGCATACCGTTCCCTGAGGTAATCCGAGACCCAGGAGCGCGGAACAAAAGCATCTTCGTCGACAGTGATCCCCTTCTCCTGGAGATAATGCAGGAAATCATTCATGTCCTCGTCAAGAACCGACATCGTCTGCACCGAGGTGTTGCACAAGAAAAGGTCATGGGACGTGTTGAAGGCCATCGAGTTGGCAATGCCGTCGGGGTCGATGATCTCGATGCTGCTGACCGTCCCTGACCGTACAAGCTTGATAAAAGCGGCTACTCCGGTCACTGCCCCACCAATAATGGCTACCTTCTTGCCGCTCGAATTTTGACGCATAGCTGCCCCCTGCATCCTAGAGTGCCTGCGCCTTAGCCAGAGCCGGCAATAGCAACCGTATGCCATACCAACCCCAGTACACACGGTGGCAGGTGATCAATCCATTATCGATTTCCATCATTTCCATGAGGTCGATCTGTTCGCCCTTAGGGGTCTTGCGCGGGTATTCCCAGGTCAGTTGCCTGCCGTTGATGAACGCTTTATCACTGCGATACCACTCGGCGAGATCACTGGGGAATCGACGCACACTGTCCTCCATGAACCTTTGTATAGTGGCGCGCCCTATTAATATGCCGCTGCCATGGTCGGGATAGACCGCCAGCACCAGTGGTGTTTCGAATACCGCGTCCTCGCCGTACAGGGCCGCCGTCGCAGTGAGGTCGCGAACTCGGACCGTTGCGTGCCACGTTTCATAGATATGGATTAATCCGGGATCGATGGACAAGGTCATGGTCTCTCCTGAGATGACGGGCAGCGCTGTAAGGTGGCAAGACTATAATTGCCTGCGGCGGCTATATGTTTCGACCTGGCCCGAAGTGTCACGTCCGAAACGCTGCCTGATTGCGCCCTATGCATCAGACCGTTGTCATTCAGAAGCTTTTCAGAAAGCAGCAGTTTGACTTAACGAAACAGTCACGCACGTCAGTGTTTCCATACTGTCGCTGATGTTGCTCGTCCTGGCTCTGGCGGGCCTTGCGGGAACCTTCCTGATTGAAGCGCTCTTGAAAAATAGCCTGCATCGAACCGTCGTCGTTTTCCCAATCTTGATGGCGGTGATTGCACTGGCGCTTGTTCCATTCGGTAGCTCGGCGGTCACCACGACTGTCTTGCTGGGCTTCTGGGGACTGATTGCGACTGCTGAGGGAGTGATACGCTCAGTGAATGACCCGGAGCACCGTGCCTGATTTTTCCCCCGCTAAGCTTTCGCTAATCTCCCCAGATAGCTCGAGGGAATTTTTATGAACAACTTGTTGCGTGGACAGCTAAAAGAAATACGAATGGCTCGTGGCATCAGAACCCACCTAAATCTCTCAGCCGAATAGACATCATTCGGCCAAGAGCCGATACCCGAGAGTGACGACAAATCAAGTTAGAGCTCAATGATGAGCCTTGTGATGCGTACTAGCCCAGCTCGTATCAAGGAATCGACGAGCGCCCATCAGGATGTCCTCGTGCTGGACACAGTGTGGGCACCGATGCCGAATTGACCCAGTTGCCGAGATATCACTGACCCAGTCTGTTCCTCTCGAACCATTGCCTATGCGGAATTTGTGCAGATTTAGAGGTGGGTCAGTCTAGCTTCAGCTCGTGGGTCAATTCAGCGCCGGCGTCCACAGTCGGATGTCAGGGAGAGGTCGGTTCGGCTTGCGCGATGGCTGCGGCTGGTCTTGCAGAGATACTGGGGGCTACGCCTGAACAGGTCGAAAATGCAGCAGAGATCGGACTTGAGCATAACCTCGGGCTGACCTGTGATCCTGTTGGGGGGCTCGTACAAGTACCATGCATCGAGCGAAATGCGATTGCTGCGGTAAAAGCGATCAACGCCGCGCAAATGGCGATTCGTGGAGATGGGGATCACTTTATATCCTTGGATCATGTAATTCGAACCATGCGCGATACGGGCGCTGATATGCACGACAAGTACAAAGAAACGTCACGTGGCGGCCTGGCGGTAAATCTGATCGAGTGCTGATCATAGCCAAAACTAAAGTCTTAGTTGGCGCCTACTTCTGCGACGGCGCCATTGAAATCGCATTAAGCTAATGCGACACCACGGATGCCTGTAGGCACCGTCAATGCCCAGCAATTAAGGCGAGATCGATATCCGATCAAAGCTGCTTTTGCTCGCGACTGGCCGAAATAGCAACTCACTGGGTACTCTTGTATATCGATCATCGCCGTATTACTTCTTCGCGGACAGCGGGCTGCCATAATTATGAGGTTGAGCCAATTGCGCAACGGAATGAGCATGATTAACATACTTATCTTAAGCGTCTGACCACGCACATGCCGACATAGCGAACGAGTGAGAACGGTCGTTGGTGCCACACAGGCGACAAACCGGATTAATCACACGAGGCGAGACATCGGGACGCTTTCAGAGCTTGATACTACCGACTGATAAGAATCCAACGAGTAGTATCAAGCAGTCGAAAGTCAACTAATGGAGCCCTTATAGAAGAAACAAGAGCATCAAGTGAAAAGCCTGTTTTATTCTTTTCCGCGCGTCCACATTGCCGCCACTTTAGCCGCAATCATCATGATCGGTACGTTAGGATTACCAGAGATCAGTGTCGGCATAACCGAAGCATCCACCACACTTAGTCCTTCCAGCCCTCGCACGCTTAGGTCCGGATTGACTACTGCTCGCTCATCATTGCCCATCCGGCAGGTCCCTGCGGGATGGTATTGCTGAAATGCTTGTTCGCGAATGAATGCATCAATCTCGGCATCATCATTGAGCGCACGATCCGGCAAAAGCCGTTGTCCGCGATACAGTTTCATTTCGTCCGTACTCAATAGCGCACAGGCCCGCTTGAAACCTTCACGCATCACTTGGATATCCGCTGGCGCTGACAGCGAATTGTAAAATATGCGCGGACGATCATTCGGGTCCAGCGACCTCAGCGTAATCTCCCCCCTGCTCTCGGAAGCCATTAGTTGCACCTTGACTTGCAGGCAGTCTTGATAAGGCTTCTTCCACCCTGGAAACCAAGCATCCGCTTCCGGCGGAGGAATTTGGATGTAAAGTTGCAAATCAGGCTTTTTTAAAGAGGCTCGGGACTTGATAAAGCCAAGGATCACCCCGGGCAACGAGGACGACGGACCACTGCGGAACACCAACGCACGGAAAATATTGACCAGCGCTCGATCAAGCCTCAACGAACGGTGCAACGTACCGGTTTTTTTCCGCGCCCACATGACTGAGAATGCCAGATGGTCTTGCAGATTTTTCCCGACCGGGAGATCTATGAGGGGTTGGATGCCCATCGAGCTGAGATGTTCTGCTGGCCCAATGCCCGAAAGCATCAGCAGTTGAGGTGTGTTAATTGCACCCAAGCTTAACACTGTATGTGCGGCGTGCACGGTACAACGCTGTCCTTGCGTGAGGTATTCCACGCCGATGGCACGCTTACCGTCGAATAATAATCGGCTCGCCATCGCGTCTGTTCGCACAGTTAAATTGGGACGCGAGAGTACAGGATGTAGAAAAGCTTTGGCTGCCGAGGACCGTTGACCATTCTTGATGGTGTATTGCAAAACGCCTATGCCTTCGGGTTTCTCACCGTTGTGATCATTCGTGATCGGATAACCAAGTGCTCGGCAGGAGCCAAACCACGCGTCATAAACAGGGTCATCCAATTTGCCGGCGATGGCACCCAGCTCACCGGCCTCACCCCGCCATTCATCGCCTCCGCCTGCCCAAGTTTCGCACTCTTTGAAAAAGGGTAGCACCTCCTTGTAGCTCCAACCTGTCGCCCCATCCGCAGCCCAATTATCATAATCGGAAGGGTGACAACGGGTGTGCGCCATATAATTGATGGAGGATCCACCACCAATAACCTTGCCATGGGGAACGTAATTTCGACGCCCATTGAGGCCAGCGTCCGGCTCCGACATATCGTTCCAACGATATGCTTGCTTGGCCGTCATCGGTTGAATTCCCACAGGTAAGGCAATCATAGGATCCTTATCCCATCCGCCAGCCTCCAAAAGAAGAACGCGCGTAGCAGGGTCACGGGTGAGCCGATTGGCCAACACACAACCCGCCGATCCAGCGCCGACGATGACGTAATCAAATTTTTCCAGCCCCTGCTTGTCCTGACTCACCGGCACACCCTCGGATCATTGTGTTGGCTATTTTTATGGGTGATGAATGACGCTCATCTACTTGAGAATTTGAGCGTTAGGCGATTTTCACGATCATAGACATCGCCCATAAGTAGATTTTAGTCAGATATAAGGCGTTAAACAATCCCTATGGAAACGAATCGATAACGCAATTCGGCAAAAAAACAGGAAAAATGTCGAATTTGGCCCTATAAGTCCTCAGCTCGTGCAATACCGTCACGCTTGCCCAATCAACCATATTCTGATAAAACCTGACTAAAATCCATTTTGTGCGCAGATATCTAGGAGATAGCAACGGTGCAAAGAATCGTATCGGTGGGGGTCATCCCATACGAAGTAGATTGCGCCAACAGGACGGTGGCGCACTGGAACAACCTGGGCGCAGGCGATTTCTTCCAAGGTTACGGTAACTCACTAAACCGGCGAAAACCTGGCCACGCCCTCTCAGCCCCACTGGCAAGAACGGCGCTTTGCCGTTACGGCAACGTGCGCACAACCTACGGCGCTACATTGCTAGCGAACAACGTAGATAACCCCGAATTGGCACGACTTTCTAACCGGGGTAATGACGATTCCGCAGGGTTTTCTTCGCTTCTATTATCCCGGGGACACTAAAAATGCAGACTCAATCAATCAAAGACAGCGTAAGCCCCGAAGAGTGGGAGCTGCGCTGCGATCTTGCGGCTTGTTACCGACTCGTGGCGCTCTATGGTTGGACAGATTTGGTGTTCACCCACATAAGCGCCCGCCTCCCAGGGACCGCTCACGAGTTTCTGATAAACCCCTACGGACTAATGTTCGAGGAAATCACCGCATCCTCACTGATACGCATAGACCAGGAGGGCAACAAGATAGGGCACTCGCCGTTTGAAGTGAATCGAGCAGGTTTTGTGATCCATAGTGCCGTTCACGCTGCGAGGGAGGACGCTCAATGCGTCTTACACACCCACACCCGCGCGGGGATCGCCGTCAGCGCACAGGAATGCGGTTTACTCCCAATCTCACAACAGTCAACTTTCGTCCTTGGTTCACTGGGTTATCACGTATATGAAGGGGTCGCGCTACACGATGAAGAGAAACCAAGACTACAAGCCGACCTGGGCAACAATAAATTCCTGATACTTCGCAATCATGGTTTGCTCGCTGTGGGCGCCAGCATAGCGGATGCGTTCATGCACATGTATGTACTGGAAACCGCTTGCCAGATTCAATTGTCGGCACAGTCTGGCGGTCCGCTAATCATGATCCCGGAAGCGATTAAACTCACCGCCATGGCCGCCGCCAAAACTCAAACATCGGGGTTGGGCGGAAAACTTGTTTGGCCTGCCCTTCTACGAAAGCTCAACGCGGCCAACCCTGGTTACGATACCTGACACAACGAGAGAGGCAATCGGCCAGCGACGCTTGATGGGGGCAAGCCCATCAAGCACCGGCCACTCTGGATAAAGCTGAGTATTATTCGCCATGCTTATAGCTACACACCTTCGACTTCTGGCAAAACCAGACACACACTTGTGTATGTCGATCTGAAGCTTTGGCTGTTAGTCGCCCATGACTAAAGGTGCACCTGGATCACCTACTAGAAGTCGCTCACACAAAAACTGCCTGTGCACACGTATAGACCTGCGCAGCCCGGATAACTGTATAGAAGCTGACGGACTAAAGGGACCTTTAGGTGCTAGAACCTGGTGGCAAACGTCATGCTCCCTCTCAGGGATATTGCAGGTACACCACTACAATGTTTTTAATCAATAATATATCGCTACTGAAACATCACCGCCCATTCAGGCCTAATGCATTCTGGAAGCTAAACGAATTGAACGGGCTCAGTAGTCGCGACAATTACAAAATATAATGGGAGCGCACTTCCATGTGATCTCAACGACCACACGGAAAAATGCCCCACTCCGTCAACCGCCTCCAACCAACAATGGAAGCATCAGCATAACAACTATTGAAGAATAACTCAGGATGCTAGAATCATGTATGACAATCTATCTTATTGGTTTAGCTCAACCGAACCCTACGTACCTAATGAGGCCTTGAGCACGAGTGTAACGGTCGATATTTGTATAATAGGCGGCGGAGTAACGGGGCTGTCCACTGCTTATCACCTGCGTAAAACTGATCCACACGTCTCGGTAGCATTATTGGAAGGACAAATCATCGGCTACGGTGCCAGCGGCCGGAACGCCGGCCAATTGATTGTAGCCGCTGGAGATAATAATTTCCGGGCACAATTGAAACGCTATGGCGCGGATAAGCTCCGCGAGCTCCACACCTATGTGCATGAGGGTATCGATGTCATCCAAACAATGGCCCACGAGCATAATATTGATTGCGACCTAAGTCTAACCGGCTATTTATTAATGGGGCTCAAGTCCGAGGGCAATGGAAAACTGAACAGTTACATGAAGTTCAGCCAGAGTATTTTCCAAGACCAATTCCTTGAATCGATTCCTGAGTGTGATATTGCTAATGAGTTTGCCAGTGCACACTTTGGATCAGCGATATTTGACCGGCGTGGAGGGCAATTTAATCCGCTAAAATTTATTCGAGGTTTAAAACAGGTCGTCATGACACAGGGCACGAATATTTTCGAACAGAGCCCGGTAGCAAGTATTGAGCGCAACGCCTCGCACATCACCTTGCGTACGGGCCGCGGCGTCGTACGCTGCAATAAACTGGTGATTGCGACCAACGCCTACTCGCACCTTTTGCATGGACTTAAAGATGTTGCATTTGAACGTAACCAAACGCCCATCATGGTATATGCAAACGTGACGGCACCGCTATCTGCAAGTCAGTGGCAGCAATTGGGATGGGCTAGGCGATGTGGCGTTAATGTATTGTCGGATCTGTTTTATTCGTTCGCTCCCACTGCGGATGGGCGTCTTCTATACGTAGGTGGTTACTACACTCATGCGCCCTCCGGCAATGAAATGTCACCGGAGCTCAGTAACGGCTTTATGAACTGCGGACCGAAACAGCTGGCTACATTTTTCCCTAAACTTGCTGGCGTACCCAATGCACAAAGCTGGGGAGGACCTATCTCGGTTACTAGGGATTACATCCCTCACGTAGGCGTACTTTCTGACCCGCGGATATCTTACGCCAACGGCTGCTGGGGGCACGGAATGCCTTTAGGCGCCCGCAATGGACAGACACTATCAGACTTGGCATTGGATCTACAAAGCACGGATACGCGGACCTGGTTCGTCCAACGCGACAAATCCGATTGGCCTCCACGCGCGATAACACCATTAATAGTGCAAAGCGTATCTTCGGTTATGCGGTACGGCGTACGAAAAAAAGCTTCCAAGCTGGGTATGCGGTTCGATCCCGAATAACTCTAGCGATCATAAATGCTACGCACTTAATAGTATTGTGGCCCACCCGGATAAGGTGGGCGCACATGCATCAAACTCAAGGCCGGGAAGCTGAACAACCTGCGATATCGGAGATAAATTTTTCTACCCCAGGCTCACTCTCCACAGCGCTCGCTGCAACTCGCTGGTCAAATCTCCGGTAAAACGACAACATAATCAGCGACAGCGCATTCAAGCCCGCAGGAATCACCGAAGCGGCCAATGTAATGGCCATCACTGCCGAGCCCGGTTGTTGAGTGATACCTTCCTGGGTCTCGATCAACCCTCCGGACGCTAGTAACCCCCCAGTGACCAGCGCGCCCAGGGTTAAACCCAGACGCTCCATAGCGATGAATACACCACTCAAAAGTGCTTCCGGGGGTTGCTTGTCAGCCCTAATATCGCCCTGCCTAATACAGTCGGTCAGCATCGAGTAGGAAAAGACCTGATTGCCGCCCTCGCTCATCCCCGCAAGTACCACCACAGTTAATACGATAGCCACCGGTGTCGAAGCATCGAGGAAGAGATACCCGCATCCGGCAATGGTGGACATGAAGAGTGCAATAGAGAACGCGCCATATTTGCTCATCCGCTTGCCCAAATAAAGAAACAACGGTATGGCAAGAACCGACGAACCAAACGAAAGAAAGAACACCAGCGAAAGAAACTCTACGCCCTGATTCAACACATACGTCACATAGTAAGCTAGGGCAGCCGTCACTACGCCCGCACCAAGCATGTGAAGCAGCCAGACAGCGCACAATATCAGAAACGGACGGTTATGAGTCAGCGCCAACCATAGTTGAGAGGTGCTAATTTTCTCCGTCGCGACCTTGCGAACAGGCTCTTTCGACGCAAAGAAGGTGGTCAAAATACTCAGGGACATGATAGCTCCCATGACGGCTCCCATAGCCAAATAACCTGCTTTCCCGCCACCGCACTGCTCTACAACCAAAGGGGCCCCAGCGCCAGCCAATAGGCAACCCAGCATCGAATACATGCTTCTATAAGAGGTCAGCGCAGTGCCCTCTTGGTAGGTCGCGGCGATCTCGGAATTTAGAGCGCAATAAGGCACTAGAAAGGAAGCAAAGCAAAACGAACACAGACTGAACATTAGAGCCACGAAAATAGCCGATACCAGAGACGAGCTCGCGGGGGCAGCCCAGATCAGAAAGAACGTGGGCAATAGGGCCAAGCCAGCAAACAAGATATATGGGCGTCGGCGTCCCAGACGCGTAAAAGTGCGATCTGACAGGCCTCCGACCAACGGGCTAGCGAGGAGGTCAACCAATTTGGGCAGGACCGTAGCGGCGGTAGCAATGCCCACGGAAATGCCCAGGATATTGGTCATGTAAAACATTAGAAGAATGCCTGGCGCGACGGCATAGATGCCGCTGGATAAATCACCGAGGGTGTACAAAGCATAATTGACGGGACGTGACGGCTTAGCTTTTTGTTTCATCTTATTAACGCTCCGCAGAAATAACCACTGAACGACGCGGCTCGACGGAAGTATCGCCCAAATACAAATCTAGACGCTGCGCCATCGAATTTATCGATTACGTGCCCCGCAATCGATGAACACCGCGTCGTCCTGACGAATGTAGCGTTCCTGACAAGTCGCTGCCGTTTGGCCGGTCAGCATCGGTAACCAGTTAACGCGATGAAGCGAGCTCCAATAACGTCTTAATAGCTGCCAGGGCCTCCGGTTCATCCATTAGAGGTGGATGACCACGTCCTTTGACGGTCGTCAATGTGGCGTTGGGATGCTCAACCAGCATCCGCTCAGCACAGTCGGCGGTAAAGTACTCGGACAGTTCTCCTCTCAGTATTGCTGTCGGCACGTCGCGCGTAGCCCGGTATTGCGGCCAGTTGTCCGGGCGTTCGGCCTTGAGACGCGGGACATCGGCGAGAGAAAGCGGATCCACGTCGCGTGCGAATTTGCCGGGTTCGATTTCACGGTAAGCACGCAGAGTCAAATCCTCCCATCGTGCGTGTGTAAGTCCTGGGTAGCTGTCGCCAAAGTGCATCTTCATACGGCTGACCGCTTCGTCGAACGGATAGGCGTGGGTGTCGAAATTGCCGGACATCTTGTTGCTGGCGCTTTGGTTGATTTCCGTACCCTGGTCGTTCAATACGATGCCCCTGATACGCTCCGGGTTTTCAGTTGCCATGTCCATAGCCAGTAGCGCACCCAATGCGATGCCGAGCACCACGACCTTGTCTATTCCCAGGTGATCAAGAAGATCCCAGACATCTTGCTTTATTAGGTCGTAGTGATAGTCGGCCGCCGAGGTGAACGTCGCAGACAGCCCACGACCACGCAAATCTGGCGCGATCAACCGAATTCCCAAGCCTGAAAAAGTACGGCCCAACTCCGAGAAGTCCCTAGAGGAGCGCAAGAAACCGTGTAAGCACAGAAGCGGTACCGTGGCTCCCCCTTCAACGGGCCCGAAGTCACGATAAAACAATTGTGCTCCGGTAGACGACAAGAAACGACCTTCCTCATAACGCTCAGACATGGTGTAACTCCGGTATTGTCAGTTTATAAAAAGTTGCTTAATTGCAAGAAAGTTGTAGGGTTTCACAAATCGCGACGCATTTAGGGCATGCGTTACTCAGACCCTGGTACAAGCCCATGTCTTGAAAACAAGGCCCATTTATCTCCAGGCGTCGGCAGAGCGACAGTCAGTGAATCTCCAACATCATTTGGAACCGCGAAGAAGGTTTTCCCACCGTCGCGGCTGCGTCTTTGCAGGCCGTCCAGGCCCACCAGAAGCACATCAGCGCCATCACTGGCAATCGAAGTTATTGAGCGAGTGGTATCGAGATTTATTCGCGTCCAAGTCTGTCCGGCGTCCTCGCTGCGGAGCAGCGTCCCACGCTGCCCCCCTACTAGCAGCGTCTGGCTGTCGAGTGAAAGTCCACACCACAGCGAACCCGCGTATCCCGTGTTCAAGTAACGCCATGAATTCCCCTTGTCAGCTGAATACAACACCCGCCCCTGTTCAGCAGTGGCATAAACACTGCCGCTGTTATCCGCGAACAGACTAGTCAGGTTAAGGTCTGCAAGGTCTTTCAATTCAGAATTGGCCTCTTGTTCAACCCAAGTCTTTCCAGCGTCTTGAGTCACCAGTACAAGCGACCACAACCCAACTGCGACACCGTGCTGCGCATCGAAGAAATGCACAGAAAAAAGAGGCCGGTCCTCCTCCGTGATTAGCCGCTGGACTTGCCAGCGCCGCCCACCATCAGTGGTGGCCAGAACAGCTCCCCAGTGGCCGACCGCCCAACCATGCTCGGCGTCGACAAAACTCACTCCGGTCAAAGTGGAACTCACCGGAACATCATCAGCCTGACGAAAAGAGCGAGCCTGATCATCAGAGAGTAATACGACGCCATCCGCGCCCACGGCGACGACACGCGACCCCGCCCATGCAGCGGCCAGGATGGGTGAGCGCAGTGCCTGGACTGAATGCGCGGCGGGCGACGGTTGAAGCGGCCCCACAGATTCATCCGCGACCGCGCATGCAACCTGTAGCCCAATCCCCACAGCCGTGAGCCCGCATAGCGAATACCTCAATAATGCTTTCATGAATGCTGCTACTCCGGATTCAATGCGAGAGAAGACCAGGTGCACGGACGGGACGTTTCCGTGGAAACCATCGTTCCAGCCACACCGCAAACGCAGGAAGTACAGTCATGGCCATAATCATATTCACGAGAAACATGAAGGCGAGCAGTTTCCCCATATCGGCTTGAAACTTGAGTTCTGAAAACGACCAAGTCGCCACGCCGATCGCCAGGGTGATCGCAGTAAAGATCGTGGCCGTTCCTACTTCCAGAATTGAATACTCCAAGGCTTTGACAATAGGAATACCGTTAGCCATATGAAGCTGCAGTCGGTTGTAAATGTAGAAGGCGTAGTCCACACCTATGCCTACTGCGAGCACCATGACCGGAAGCGTCGCCACCGTGAGTCCGATCTGCAGCTCTTTCATAAACCAATAACCAACAAAGGTTCCGATGGTTAAGGGCAAGCAACACGCCAGCACTGCGCGCAAGTCTCGATAGGTCAAAAACACCAGCAGAATTATCGTCGTGTAGACATAGAGCATCATCGGAAATTCGCTATGCTCAATCTCCTCATTCACCGCAGCCAACACACCGGCATTTCCCGAAGCTAAGCGAATAGTCACGCCCGGTAACTTCTCGTTCGTACGAAAAGCTTTTACCGCTTCAATCACGCGATTGATCGTGGTTGCCTTGTGATCAGCCAGATAGATATGCACGGCCGTCATGCTGCAATCTTTGCGCATGATGCCTGGTAGTCTGCCGATCTCAACACCCAAAGCGGCGTAGTTGGCCGGGTCAATCGGGACTACGGACATCTTCGGGTTTCCCTCGTTGTAGCCTTCGTTGTACTGACGTAGAAGAGATGCGAACGAGAGAATCGACATAACCCCTTCAACCGGCTGAATGGCGGAGTCGAAGCGATCCTGATAAACCCCTATCTGCGGCTTTTCACAGGATCCGGGCGGAGCTTCAAACACCACAGTCAACCAGTCGAGCCCAAGATCATATTTGGAAGCAATCGACACCGCGTCTTTATTGAACCTGGCGTCCGGGCGCAGCTCGGGAGCCCCTGCCTGAAGCGTTCCCACCACGCGATCCCGACTCTGCCAAATGGCAGTGATCGAGATGATCATAGCCACAGCGAGTACTACCGCAGCGTTACGCGGCTCAGCGACCCGCGCTAAAGAACTTAGCCAACGCGCTCGATGTGCGGCCTTCAGCTCCACGCTCTCAGCATAGCCTTGCCCCACTCGTAGCAAGGATGCCGCCAGAGGGAGCATGATCAAGTTAGTGACTATTTTAAACGCCACCCCCAGAGCAGCTGTGATGGCTAGCTCCCTGACCATGGGAATTGGCATAAGGATGAGCGTTACAAACGAAACAAATGCGGTCACTAATGCCAACGATCCCGGAATGAACAAACCGCTGAAACTGGATCGCGCGGCGGCCTCCATACTTTTGCCGCGAGCCAATTCACGCACGATAAAATTCAACTGCTGCACACCGTGCGAAACCCCGATGGCAAACACGAGAAAAGGCACCAGCACACCCAACGGATCCAGACCGAAACCCAACAAATGCAACGCGCCGAATTGCCAGACCAGCGATACCAGCGAGCAGACCAATGGCAACAGCGTGAGCTTGAGTGACCTGCAGTACCAGTACACCGCCAGGCCAGTCAGGATCAACGCAATCACACAGAAATGCAGAACGGAAGCAGCGCCCTCGGAAATATCTCCAATTTGCTTGGCGAATCCGATTATCTGAATTTCATAGTCATCGTCTTCGAACTTAGAGCGGATGTTCGTCTCAATCCCACGATCGAACGCCACATAGTCAATGTGCTGACCCTGGGCATTGATTTCATCCAAGTCGGCAGTGATCATCGCACTGGATTGATCCCTCGCAACCAGACTGCCAACAAAACCACCCTGCATGACCGACTGTGAGATTGCGCCTATGCTGTCAGTAGTCAAATTCTCCGGGGTTATGGTGCCGGGGATGATCGGCTCAGCCCTGAAACCGTCCTCTGTAATCTCTGTCACAAAGGTATTTGGCGTCCACAACGATTGCACAGAACCACTTGCGACATTGGGCAAGAACGTTAGGGCTTGGGTTACGTCGTACAACTTTCTCAAGCCCTGCGGTGTCCAAATCGTCCCATGTCTGGCCTTGACGACGACGGTCAGGCGATTGGCCCCTAAAAGATCACTGCGGTATTTTTTGAACGTCTCAACATACTCGTGCCCTAATGGAAGTTGCTTTTCAAAACCTGCATCCATCCTCAGCTGGACGGCGAAGTAGGCCATCACCACCGTGAACAGAATCAACAGCCCAAGCACTACGCGCCGATAACCGAACAAACCATTCTCTAGCAGCTTCAACATCCGAACCAACACGCCCGAGCGTGTCGATTCGATTTCAGACGGGACTTTCATGGGCGGCCTCAGAAGTTACGAGATACGTTCAGACCGACAAAGTCGCGGTCACGCAACGGATTCGTCAAAGCATCGGAAGGTCCGAAGAACGAGGTGTAATTCACCCCGACTTGCCAATTCGCCGGGTTTTGTACGAAGTTCACATACATATTGACCGAGGTCACACCAGCCATGAACTGCTCATTGATATTGGGCGTGTAACCGAACATTCCTCGGCGCACGTACATGCCGGGAATGACCTGCCATCCGCTGATTAGCGAGCCGTCATAGACCCAGTTGAAATCGACGTCGATCCCCCCTGAGTACTTCGTACCTTTGGCATCACCAGGACTATTGAGAGCTCCCGTCTGTATTAGATCATTTTTCTGATTGCCCCATACCAGACCACCTGACGCGATGGGCGAGCCGCCATAGTTGTCATGCAACCCCGGATAGTTAATGACCACTGTTTCCGTGGTTAATGTTGCAGAGTCCGCGCCGAGAAAACTCAGTACGCCGCCCGCGTTGGAAGGTTGCAATGCGAAAATTGACGTGAGGTGCCATTGAAACTTCTTCTCATCGACCCAGCATTGTCCTCCTTGGGCCACACAACCACTGGCGGGATTCAGCGGAACAGCATCCTTGGGACGATATGAAAGCTCTGTGCCGATGGCCCAATCACCCACGGGAAAGTTGGCACTGACACCGTACATATGGCGATCTTCCGGGAACCGGTAGACTGTTAATCCATTCGCATCAAGCGTGGTTTGCGGAAGCTTGTCATGGTAGGTGATTGCATATAATCCAAGATTCAGATCGGTGCCTGCAGGCTTATAGCGCAACGCGACTCCGTACTGACCTCCGTCTCGTGCATCCTTGGTTTCCACACCATAGGCACGACTCCCCTTACCCACAACCGACGTCGACCAATAACTGCCAGTTGGCGGCAGATAACTCTCGTTCCATTTGGTTTGGACATAGGCTTCAACGTTGAACCCACCACCAATACCCGTGGCGAAGCTCACGATAGGTGCTGGCAGCACGTACTCTTTAACCTGAGCCCCGGGTTGCGACGCGCGGTTAACGTCGATAGCGTTGATGGCGTTTATACCGCCAACTTCGTAGATGTTTTCACCCCAACTCACAACTTGATTACCCACCCTGACCCTGGCCTGCTGGTCGCCAATTTCAAATGTTTTACTCACCCACAAATCAAGCAATTGGGTCCTGAACCGCATATCATCACGGGCACTTGAAGCTAAACCATTATTGATGACCGGCGCAGTGGCATTAAACGCATCCTGTCCACTGAGGTTACCCGTCGTTTCAGTGGCGGAAAAATCACGCAACCAAGTACCGCGAGCCATAAATGCCAAACCCTGCTCCGGCATTTTAAGCAGCAACTCATGGCTGCCTTTGAGATAGGTAGTGAATGGATCACCCTTATCGTAATTAATATCACCCTGATCACTCAGGCCACTGACTTGACCAAGCTTTCCGCCGCCCGATTGCGCACCGGTCGACGAGTTATAAGTCGGTGAAACCAGGGCATTGCTGGCGGACTGGGTACGGATACCCGTGCCCGCCGATATCGTCGAATCGAAACTTCCCCTAACGGTGTCGCTGTCATTTGAGAATGTAAACGCGTTCGCGCTGTTGCTGGTAACGGTAAACATCGCTGCCAGTGCGACTCCCAGTGGCATACCGAGATCGCTATCGCGGCGTATCGAAAAATATTTCATTTTAATTTCCCCACCGTCTTACTCTTATTAACGTTCGCTCATTGCGCGAAGATTTTCAGGATTGTAAAAACTCATTTTCATATGTGGATTACCGGCGCCATCGACAATCCACTTGAGGTCTTTACCGCTGGCAAGTGGCGAGCCATCCATGACATAGCGACCACTGGACAAGTTATATTGAACGAACGCATAAGAGTCGCACGTGCCAGTTTCGTATACCGGGATCACTTCGCCTTCCCGAACTTTTGAAATATTGCCCTGTGCGTCATAGTCAACAGCGCCGACCAACGCCCAGCTATCCTCATCTATATAAAATAGCCGTTTAGGAGCGGAATGGCGCATGCCTTCCTTTACGGTGGCCTCTACCACCCAGACACGATGCAGCTCATAACGCCGTTGCGATGCGGCAATAAAATCAGGCTGCATCACATCTTCGTATTTCGCTTTGAAGTCATACATGCCCAGGGCATTGTAAGGAACAATTAATTCTTGTTTCCCTAGCAACTTCCAATCAAATCGATCCATCAATCCTGCGAAAACGTAGGACTCATCAATATTATATTGATTTTCATAGCCAAGTTGCGGCGCGTCATAAGAATAGGACGGCATACGACGTGTACGCCGTTGCCCCGGAAAGTAATAGTAGGCTTCCGCAGGTTTATCGGCAGCGCCGGTGAACGTTGCCGCCTGCCCCGCCAAAGCTGCGGGTTGCAAAAAGCTAAAATACGCCATGCCTTCCACGCGACTTACATCGGCAAACGTCGTTCCGTCTTTAACGCCCCACGGATAATAGTTATATTGATCGGCCGTTGCCCTAATCCAATCCGAACTTCCTTTGCGAGGAGATACAGACACGATCAAGCTATATTGCTCTAGACCAACGCCGCGATAACGCAGTTTTGAGTTCCACATAGCTTCTACGCCACTGCTAGGTTTCGGAAAAGGAAATCCAGGCAAGTGGGCATCAACGAGTGAATTATTTTTATCATCAACGCGTGAAAAACCAACATTTTTTTGGGTGTTTTGCGCAACGAAATCCGGCACTCCGCAGGTACGCCGTGAAGGATAGACAGGCATGCTATAACCCTTGACCCCCTTTAAAAGCGCCACCTGCCCGGGGTTCAATTGCGTCGCATATTTCTCCATATTACTGGCGTCAATGGAAAATAGTGGGACGTCAGTTTTATATTGAAAAAAGTCTTTTCTAGGCTGCCCATAGGTCCAGCCAGGCAACATAGGCTGTGGCGCGCGCCATTCCGGAATACCGCTTGCTGTACCTGCCTGCTCCGCACCCGACGGCGTCATCCCAGCGGCTTGTAGCGACGAGCAGAAGACCGCCATCAGAAGATTAACGGTGATCAATGAGGGGGTGATGGCTCGTTTAACGTGGGCGCTTTTAGAAGCGTGCTTATACGTTTTTGTTATCACGACAGGATCCTCTATACGGACTGGCTTGAGACCCTCAGCAACGAATCAATCGGCGCGAAGGCAAGGTAGAGATAGTGATACAACCTCCGAAACCCGACGTTAGTCAATTTTCTAGGTTGTCACAATGCCAGCAAGCAGCTTTCATGCCTAAATTCATCGGCTGTATAAGCAAACATTCGCCATCAGCACAAAACCAAGCCTCCGAGGTGCTGACTAATGACAGTTTTTTTAAGAAATACCGCCTCGCTGTACCTGCTCCGAAAGGAGAAGCACGGCACAACTCACCAAACTGGTGCGTTATTCAGTAGTCTTGCTCTATTGACCAGCAAAAATGCTGACGAGAAAAACTTGAGGCACAATCACTGAGAATAGCGCTGAAAAGAGCCGATGAAAGCCTGCTCTCCGGCAAGCCGAGATTTGGAGATGGGTAATACCGTTACGTGCGGTGTGTTACGCGTTACGCGTTAAGCGCTTGCATGCGCTCTGGGAGGTAACAACGTAAGCAGGCGATGCAAGCCCTATCCACGCTTACTCCGTGGTCATGTTCAAAGAGTTGGCGAAATTGCTTGCCGGCCGAAAAAGCGAAATCACCACGTCAATTCTGCAAGTCAAGATTGACAAAATTAAGCTCCGTGCCGGAGCGAAAATGGCACTTTTCAGCCTTCAGCGCACATTTATATTCAGCTTCACTCGAACCGCTTCAATTGCGGTGTCATCCAAATATAGTCACCACCATATAGCTGACGGACTACACCGGAAACTCTGCCCTGATCAACGTCCCGCCCTGGGCACGGTTGCTGGCAGTAATGGCCCCGCCATGGGCCTGGCAAATTGCTCGCGCGATGGACAGGCCCAATCCGCTGCCCCCCGAGTAGCGCGCCCTGGAGCGCTCCGCCCGCCAGAAACGGTCGAAAACACTGTCCAGATGCTGCGCGGCGATACCCGGCCCCCGGTCACCAATTTCAATCACCACCCGGTCTTCAATACGACGCGCCATGATGTTCAATTCGCCGCCCCCTGCTGCGTAGCGCAGCAGGTTATCGACGAGGATGCTCAATACCTGTCCCAACCGATCACGATCAGCATATATACAAAGCCCCTCCTCAATAATGACTTCTAACCGAATAGCGGCCTCCTCTAATTGAGGCTGAAACCAAGCAAGCCGTTCGTTTACAAGTGCTGCCAGCGAAAAGTCGGCACGCGCCAAAACTAACTGACCCGCTCCGGCCATCGACAAGAGATGCAAGTCATCCACTAGCTTTCTGAGTTGATCGAGTTGACGTTTGACCATGCCCAACTGCACTACGTCGCTTGGAAATACCTCATCAAGCATGCCCTGGACCCGTCCCATGGCAGCATTCAACGGCGTGCGCAGTTCGTGGGCGATGACCGTGCTGGACTCACGCACATCTCGCTCGTAACGCTCCAACTGCGTGGTCATGCTGTTGAAATCGCTGACCAGCCGCTGCAGCTCATCAGGCGCATGCCGGTGTAGAGGCAGCCGCGTAAAGAAATCACCGCCGGCCACGCGCCGCGCCCCTTGGGCTATCGCTGAGAACTGGCTGGACAAGGGGCGCGAGAACCATAGGCCGCAGATGATGATAATCGGGATGAAAGCCAACACCAGACAGGCCAGAATCAGCCAGTCTCGATTGGCGATATCCGGCTGAAAGAACTCCACCGGATAGTATTGGGCGACCAACTGACGCAAACGTACCTCGTCGAGTTGTGGCTGGGCACGCAGGTGCAGCAGCTCTGCGCGCGGCCCTTCAGGCAAGTGCTGCAAGAAATACCAGTCCGAGAGCCTGAAGTTGATCCACATGCACATGGCGATCACCACTACAGCACCGATTGCCAGCAGGCTCATGCGCAGGCCGACCCAGCGCCACAAAGGTTTATCGTCAACTCGTGCCTTCTCGAACATGGTGCTTACCTGAATCGATAGCCAATGGAGCGCACCGTCACCAGGACCCCGGCAATGCCATGAGTTTCCAGCTTGCGTCGCAGGTTGTGCACATGGGCATCGACGACCCGCGCCAGGGCTTCGCTTTCCGGCAGGCAGATCTCCAACAACTCATCACGAGTGAACGCCTTGGACGGTGTCTTGAGCAACGTGACCAGCAATTTGAATTCAGTGGGTGTGAGGTCCAACAGCTGCGGCGGCCCATCAAGACGCTCGATGGCTGCGGTGAAGGCTGTGAGGTCCACCCGCAGATTTTCATGGCGCAGCAGCTGCTCCACCGGCTGGCTGCCCGCAGTGCGTCGCAACACCGCGTGCACCCGCGCCACCACTTCACGCGGGCTGTAGGGCTTGACCACATAGTCGTCCGCGCCATAGCGCAAGGCGCCGAGTTTCTCCGGCTCGTCGCCCATGGCCGTGACCATGATCACCGATGTGTCACTGCTACGGCGCACCGCGGACAACACCTCGGTACCACTCAATCGGGGCAGCATCACGTCCAGCAGAATCAGGTCGGGCTGCCAACTTTTGTGCAGGTCAAGACCGCGCTGACCGTCTTCGGCCAGGGCCACCTCAAAGCCATCCCGGCGCAGATAGGCTTCAAGAATATTGGCACTGTCGGCGTCGTCTTCGACGATGAGGATACGTTTTCCTGACACAAAGAAGCCTCTTGATGAAACCTTGATAATTCACGAACGGTTTATTGAAAGTCTGCTGCCAGTATTGCCCTACGCCCGACTTTCGCGAACCGATCCTATGCCGACCACCGCACCGCTGTCCAAGCCTATCAAGCCGCCTGAACGCCCCTGCGCGATTTTGCTGCTGATCGGCATGCTTGGCGGCTGCTCGCTGGCGCCGGCTTATCAGGCCCCTGCATTGTCGGTGCCGGACAACCAGCGAAGCGCAGCTGTGAGTGCATTACCCTCGTCAAAAACGAATGCCATAGAGGCGCTGTCCGAGGAAGAAAAACAGCTGCTGGCGGGTCTGGATTCATCAGAACAATTGCCGCAACTGGTCGATCAAGCCCTGAGTTTCAATCGCGACCTGCGCCTGGCGGTGTTGCGTGTCGAGCAGGCCCGCGCCCAATACGGTATTTCCCGCGCCGATCGCTTGCCTACGGTGGCCCTGAGGCTTCAACGCGACCGCCAGCACTTGCACGACAAGGCCGCCGACGAACGTTATGGACAGGACATCGCGGTGGCGTCGGTGGGCGTATCAGACTTCGAGCTGGACTTCTTCGGTAGAGTCCGCAGCCTGTCCGAAGCGGCGCAACATGACTACCTGGCGACGCGCTACGGTGCGCTGGCCGCGCGCAAGGCGCTGATCGTCGAAGTGGCTCGGCTGTATTTGCAGGAGCGCCTGCAGGCGGGCGTGCAGGTCGACACCCAGTCCATTTTCGACAACCAAAACCAGCTTCTGAGCGTGTTCGCAGGCCAGCAAAGTCAGGGCCTGATCGCCCAGGACGCGGTCGACACCCAGCGCATGGCGGCTCGTCGTGCCGCCATGCAATTGCAGGATGCGAGCGCTGAGCATGAGCGCGCCTTGCAAGCGCTGGCGTGGGTCACCGGCTATCAGGCCGCCCCTGCGAGCGCGACCACTCAAAGCCCTGCCATCGACCTCGACCCTCCGCCATGGCTGGTCGAACTGCCGTCCCAACGACTGTTGCAGCGCTTCGATGTACGACAATGTGAAGAAGCCCTGCGCGCGGCGAATGCGAACATCGGCGCCGCGCGTGCAGCGTTCTTCCCCTCGATTACCTTGAGCACCGGCGCTGGCATCGCCAGCCCGCGCTTGAGCAACCTGTTTTCCTCCGGCAGCGGCGCCTGGCTGTTCACCCCGCAACTGAACCTGCCGCTGTTCGACGGTGGCCGCAACCAGGCCAACCTGGACCTGGCCACCGCGCGCCAACAGTCCGCCGTCGCCCAATACGAAAAGACCGTGCAGGACGCCTTCCGCGAAATCGCCGACCTGTTGAGCCAACGCCAACAGGCGCTGGCCAACGCCACCACGCAAATCGATCTGGCGGCGTTGACCGCACTGAAAGCCAAGCGTGTCGAGCAACAGATTGCCGCCGGTGCGGCGGCACGTACGGAACACCCAGCGGCTGCCATTCGCCTGACTGAATCGGCTATCGAATTACGCAAGGCCACCTACCAATTGTTGTTCAACCGCCTGGCGCTGTATCGCGCGCTGTCCGGCGCACCGCTATTTTCCTCCGCTGAAAGGGTTTCACCATGAACTTGACCACTCCCCCGACCCGTACCGTGCTGTGGGGCGCCGCCTTGATGGCCTGCACCCTCGCGACCTCGGCACAGGCGGCCGACGCCGGCGCGGCAGCCGACAAGACCACCGCCACCCTGGGCCTTGGCATGGGTGTCACGCCGCGCTACATGGGTGCCGACCGTTACCGCGCGCTCGTGCTGCCGATGTTCAGCATCCAGCACGGCGTGCTGTTCGCCGACACCACCCGTGGCGTGGGCCTGCAATTTCAATCCGACAGCGGCTTTGGCGCCAGCGCGGCGATCAACTATGACCTGGGCCGCAAGGAGAAGGACAGCACCAGCCGCCCGGGCGACCGCGAGTTGAACGGCATGGGCGATGTCAACGGCGCCACCGTCGCCGACTTCACCCTCAGCCAACAACTGCTTGACTGGCTGTCGGTCAGCGGCGAAGCCGAACTGCGCATGGCCGGCGAACACCGTGGCAACCGCTACCGCTTCGGCCTGGAAGGCATCCTGTTTCATACCGACAGCGACACCCTGGCCCTGGACCTCGATGCGCACGCCGGCGATGGTCGCTACAACCAGACGTTCTTCGGCGTCACCCAGGCGCAGAGCCAGCGATCGCTCTACGGAAGATACAACGCCGATGCCGGTATCTACGCCTACTCCGCCGCCTTGAACTGGCAGCACAGCCTGGACGCGCACTGGTCGACACTGGCCAGCCTGACCCTGACCCAGTACGCCGACCAGGCGCGTAACAGCCCGCTGATCCGACGTGAAAGCGCTGGCCTGGGCATGTTCGCCATCAACTACACCTTCTGATAACGAGGCGCCAGGCATGCAGGGTATTGCTCAGTTGTTCCGTCCTTGGGGCCGTCCCCTGCTGCTCGGCGTTGCCTGCCTGATGGTGGCGGCCTGTTCGCGCGAGGAACCGGTGCCGGAGCCGGCCGTAAGGTCGGTGAAAGTCACCACCGTGCACGCCGCAGAGGCCGACGTTGCGCCGTTGACCGGTGTGGTGCGCCAACGCCAACGCGCCGCCTTGGCCTTTGAAGGCGCGGGCCGATTGATCGCGTTGAACGTCGACGTCGGCGATAGCGTGAAACAAGGCCAGGTGCTGGCAAGCCTGGACACGGCAGCCGTGCGGTTGCGCCTGAAACAGGCGCAGGCGGCCCTGTTCGCCAGCGTGGCGCAAACCGGCGAGCGCAAGCGCAACAAGCTGCGCCAGCAACAGCTGTATGCCCAGGGCAGTGTCGCGGCCAGCGCCGTGGAGCAAGCCGAAGCCGCGTGGCAAGCCGCGGTTGCACAGCAGGCCGCCGATGAAGCGGCGCTGGACCTGGTACGCCGCGATCAACGCCTGGGCCAACTGATCGCGCCGTTTGACGGCCGCGTCGTGGCCAGACCCGCGCAGTTATACAGCGAGTTGTCGCCCGGCCAAGTGGTAATGGAACTGGAGGCCGGCGGCGCGTTGCAGGTCATCGTGCAAATCCCGGTGGAACAGGCTGGCGGCCTCAAGCCTGGCGACCACGCCATCGCCAACGACCCGGCGGCGCCCGGCTCCACCCTGCCGCTGATACTCGAAGGCGTGTCGACACGTGCACAGAACGGCCTGTTGCAAAGCGCGCGTTTCCGCCTGGACGCCCGTGACCTCGCGCTCCCCAGCGGCGTGAACCTCAACGTGCGATTGGCGGCGCCTGCCGCGCTCACGCTGTCGATTCCGACCCAGGCGCTGCGCATGGGTGGCGACGCCAGCCAGGTGCAGGTGTTCGTCTATGACCCGGCCCAGGGCAAGGTCGCCCTGCGTGGGATCAGGATCGGCCTGATCGACCAGGGCCGTGTCGCCATCGACAACGGCCTTAAGGACGGCGAGCAAGTGGTCGTCACTGGCGTGGCGTTCCTCACCGACGGCCAGCCCGTCAACCTGCTCTCGCCCTCCAGCCGTTTGAGCACGCCCGAATGATCAATCTGACCCGTCATGCTCTGGGCGCGAGCCGCCTGACCTTATTCACCGCCCTGCTGATCCTGCTCGCAGGCGTGGCGACGTTCCTGAGCTTCCCGACCCAGGAAGAACCCTCGGTGACGATCCGCGATGCGCTGGTAAGCATCCAATTCCCCGGCCTGCCCAGCGAACGCGCCGAAGAGTTGCTGGCCCGGCCCACCGAAGAAAAACTGCGTGAGCTGTCGCAGATCAAAAACATCGTGACCACCGTCCACCCCGGCAGCGTGATTATCCAGGTGACGGCCCGCGATGAGATCAAGGACCTGGGCGTGCTGTGGCAGCAGGTACGCAATAAAGTCGCCGAGGCCGGCGCCAGCTTTCCAGCGGGTACCCAAGGGCCGTTTGTCGACGATAATTTCGGACGCGTCGCCGTCGCGTCCATCGCTGTCACCGCGCCCGGCTACAGCATGAGCGAGATGCGCGGGCCGCTGAAGCGCCTGCGCGACCAGTTGGGCGGGTTGCCCGGCATCGGCCAGGTGACGCTGCACGGTGTGCAAGACCAGCAGTTGTCGATCGACTTCAGCCCGCAGCGCCTGGCTGGGCTGGGCTTGTCTCCCCAACAACTGTTCCAGCAATTGCAGCAACAGAACGTGTTGGCGCCCGGCGGCATCGCCGACATTGGCGGGCAGATCACCAC